>NZ_JAFCWX010000034.1:0-59030 GCF_049897805.1 Massilia sp. TWP1-3-3 | reverse complement strand
GTTTGTTTTTTTCGGGCCGCCTCACATAACTTGTTGGCGTCCAGCAGCAAGTTAGTCATCGCATCAGGCCATGCCTGTCCAGTGATTTCTTTCACATACACCAGCTCGCGTAAAAGATGAGCATTGCACAAGGCATGAATGGAATCATCAAGCTTCCAGTACGGCGCCCAGCAGTCATGCACCAGGACGCCTATACGCTTGGGCAAGATGCCGTGAGCTTCGATAGCCACCATGCCGCGCTTGGCGTGCACGCCATACCAGGTCAACGCATCGTTGGCTGCGATATGAAGCCAATGGAGCTTTCCCGCAACGCGCAGACCCGACTCGTCGGCGTTGACCAATGCGGCACTGTGCAAATTGGCGGCGATCTGGTTGGCCGTGTCCTGCAGCGCGGCGCGCGCCTCGCCCACCCATGCCACCAGCGTGCCGGGCGAAACCGACAGGCCATAGATATCGTGAAGCAGTTCGGCGGTACGGGCGAAGGGCAGCATTTGCCCTTGGGTCAGATGGACGCTCAGGGCCTTTACGTTTGGGCCGTACTGCACGACGTCCGAAACGTCGGCAGGAAAGGAGCTCACATGCACCTGCCCACAGCTGCACGCCACTTCAAGCGTGCAGTGCTCGACGACATCGAACGAGCGCGCCGGCACATCGAAGACCTGTCGGCGTTCCGCCACCAGTGCCTCGCCGAGCGGCAACGGCCGATGGCAGCGATTGCATTGCGATGGCAATGGGTGATGAATGGTTTCGGTCGGCTCGGCGACTCGCTTGAGCGCCTTCCCTTTGTGTCCATCTTGCGCGCCGGCCTTCTTGTCCGATGTGCCGCGCAACGAGCGCGTCTTCTTCGCAAGACCGTCGGACGACGGGGGCTTACTCGAGTTCTGGCTGTTCATTCCCAGTTTCGCCTCAACAGCGTCGAGACGCGCGAACAGCGCGTCGATAAGTCTGTCCTTGTCCTGATCGGACAGATTAGTAAGGTCGGGGCGCGGCGGTTTTGGTGGCATGCCCCATGATGCGTTATCTAAGATTTGTTTACAACAACTTTCTACACTGTGCGCTCAGGCTGAATAGTCACGAAATGTCTTAACTTGGGTGGATTGGGTTGCTACCGGGCTTGCCGCTCTTAGTCTGTAATATGTCCTCCGCGTGGGAGTACAGCGCCGCGTAGATTTCGAGGAACCTTTTGGTGGGTACCGACTTGATTTTATGCGGATGTGACGATTTGTTGTCCCCCACCGCTCGCTTAAGTTCCTTCGCGCATGACTCGTACGCACGCCTCGGCAACGGGCGACCCCAAGGGCATGCGCGGTTCCAGTACCTTTTCGAGATACCAAAGCAGGAACTCTGCGATCTGGAGGAGTTGCTTGACTGCGGTGTTCGACTCCACGGCCCCTGTGATTGGCGACGGGTCCCCGTTCTTCTGCGCCGATGCGATCATCCGCACGGCACGATCAGACATGCCCTCGATCTGCTCGACTGGGTAGAAAACGAGCTGACAAAGGGCCTTCTTTTCTCCCTCGGTCAAGCAGCCGGCCTCGAGTGCGCGGGATGCAATATCAATGTCAAATGCGTCGACAAAGCGATTAAAGACTCGAAGCCCCCGGGCCGCAGCGACTATCGTGTGTGGGTTGTCATACCGACTGTTGAGATACACGGCACATGCACGACTCCATTATTGGAGGTTAGTAGCGCGCGTGAACGAGTCAGTTGAATTTCATTTTTGTGCAAATACAGGCAAGTTCAACGGCATTATAAATGGCTATAATAAAAGTGTAATTGATTTGGCATTGCCATATCTCAAGTCCTTGTTCCTGAAAAGTTTTTTCGATAAAATTGCAAAGCGGGGGTGAGGTTCGACATGCCGTTCAACTATCGGATTTGACCGCCTGGCCAACCTGCTGGAATCGCAGCGCACCGAGGTGCAGCCCAGCTATCCTCCCTACAATATCGAACTGGTCAGCGAGGACAAGTACCGCATCGTCATGGCGCTGGCCGGCTTTGACCGGGCGGAAGTGGAGATTGTCGCCGAGCGTGACACCCTGCACGTCACGGGCCGCAAGCAGAAGGACGAGCAGCAGCGTACCTACCTGCACCGCGGCATTGCGGCGCGCGACTTCGAGCAGCGCTTCCAGTTGGCCAACCACGTCAAGGTCACCACCGCGTCGTTCGACAACGGCATGCTGACCATTGAACTGGTGCGCGAAGTGCCCGAGGCGCTCAAGCCGCGCAAGATCGTCATCGACGCGGCCGAGGGCAGCAACGTGCAGGCGCTGGAGCAACGCCAGGCTGCATAAGGCTTTACTGAGGAAGCACGGGGCGCCCGCATGTTGGGGCGCCCCGTTTCGCGTGCGCGAGGACGATATAGAGGTGGCCGCCGCTAACGCACCTCTTTACCGGCGCTGCGTGCAGCTCGCCCCCTTTCACGGGCACCCATTCCAAAAACTTAAGGTAACCCTAAGTCTGATCGATCATTATTCATCCCGTCAGCAACCCATTTCAATCCAGGAGTTAAGTCATGCATAACGCAGGTGCCACCACTGTCATTACCGCGAAGCGACTCACCCTTGCCTTGGTCGCCGCAGGCGCCATCGGCGGGGCGGTTGGAGCGATCACGGTCAACCATAACAGCGCCGTCGCCGCCGTTCCCGTCGTGGCCGCCGCGGCCCCGGCAACGGCCGCGCCGGCACCGCTGGGTGCCGGCGTCGTGCTGCCTGACTTCACCCAGATCGTCTCGCGCAACGGCCCGGCCGTCGTGAATATCCGTGTCATGGGCAGCACCAAGACTGCACTGGCCGAACGCGGCCAGCGCGCTCCCCAGTTTGACGAGGACGATCCGTTTTTTGAATTCTTCCGTCGCTTCCAGGGCCCGCAGAATAATGCGCGCGCCCAACGCGACAGACCCGTTTTTGGCGCCGGTTCCGGGTTCATCATCAGCCCGGACGGTGTCATCCTGACCAACGCGCACGTGGTGCGCGACGCCACCGAAGTCACCGTCAAGCTGCAGGACCGGCGCGAATACCGCGCCCGCGTACTCGGCTCCGACCCCAAGACGGACGTGGCGGTGCTCAAGATTGACGCTAACAATTTGCCGGTGGTGCCGATCGGCCGCTCCAATGAATTGAAAGTGGGCGAATGGGTCCTGGCCATCGGTTCGCCCTTTGGCCTGGACAGTTCCGTCACCGCCGGCGTGGTCAGCGCCAAGGGCCGCTCGCTGCCCGACGACAGCAACGTGCCCTTCATCCAGACCGACGTCGCCGTCAATCCCGGCAACTCGGGCGGCCCGCTGTTTAATACCAAGGGCGAAGTGGTCGGCATCAATTCGCAAATCTATAGCCAGACCGGCGGCTACATGGGTTTGTCGTTCGCCATTCCGATCGACGTCGCCTTCCGCATCAAGGAGCAGATCGTCAAGACCGGCAAGGTGCAGCATGCCAAGCTCGGTGTGACGGTGCAGGAAGTGAACCAGGGCTTTGCCGATTCCTTCAAGCTCGCTTCGCCCGAAGGCGCACTGGTGGCCAACGTCGAAAAAGGCGGGGCCGCCGACAAGGCCGGCATCAAGTCCGGCGACGTGATCCGCAAGCTCAACGGCCAGGCGATCATCGCCTCCGGCGACCTGCCGGCCATGCTCAGCCTGGCGCAACCGGGCGACAAGGTGGCGCTCGATGTCTGGCGTGACGGTAGCATCGTGCGCATCGACGCCCGCCTGGCCAACGCCAGCGACAAGGCCGATCCGGCCGAGCGCGAGGAAGTGGCCGGCGTGGACAGGGGTTCGCGCCTGGGTCTGTCGCTGCGCCCGCTCGATCCGAACGAGCGGCGCCAGTCCGGCATCGCCTCCGGCCTGGTGATCGAAGACGCGGCCGGCGCGGCGGCCAACGCCGGTGTGCAGCCCGGTGACGTATTATTGTCGGTCAACGGCCGGCCGGTCAGTTCCGTCAGCCAGGTGCGCGACGTGGTCGGCAAGTCGACCAAGTCGGTGGCCTTGCTGATCCAGCGCGGCGCCGACAAGATATTTATCCCGGTGCGGATCGGCTAGCAGACAGCTTGCCTGGTCGTCCCACCAGTTGAACGAGGAATAGCGATGCGCCTGCTGCTGGTGGAAGACGATACGATGATCGGCGAAGTGGTGCTCGACCTGCTCAGGGCCGAGCACTACGCCGTCGACTGGGTCAAGGATGGCGAAATGGCCGATACGGCGCTGCGCCAGTCGCAAAGCTATGACCTGGTCATGCTCGATCTGGGCTTGCCGCGCAAGGATGGCCTGGAAGTGCTGCGCGCCATGCGCGCCCGCAAGGACCGCACGCCGGTGCTGATCGCCACCGCGCGCGACGCGGTCGAGCAGCGCATCGCCGGGCTCGATGCCGGCGCCGACGACTACGTCCTTAAACCCTATGACCTCGACGAGTTGCTGGCGCGCCTGCGCGCGCTGGTGCGGCGCGCTTCCGGACGCGCCGAGCCCGTGTTTGAACACAACAACATCACCATCAATCCGGCCACCCGCGAAGTGCAGGCCGACGGGGTGGCCGTCACCTTGTCGGCGCGCGAATGGGCTGTGCTTGAAGCGCTGATCGCCCGTCCGGGCGCCGTACTCTCGCGCGCTCAGCTCGAAGAAAAGCTGTACAGCTGGCGCGACGAAGTGAGCAGCAATGCGGTCGAAGTGTATATCCACGGCTTGCGCAAGAAACTGGGCAGTGAACTGATCCAGAACGTGCGCGGCGTTGGCTACATGGTGCCCAAGCCATGAAGGCGTCGGACGTGTCGCGCTCAGTGTCGCGCTCGGTGTCACACTCGCTGCGCGGGCGCCTGCTGTGGTTTTTGCTCGCCGCCATCAGCATCGCCGCCGTGGTGCAAGCCTCCATCGCCTACCGCACCGCGCTCGACAACGCCGACCAGATTTTCGACTACCACATGCAGCAGATGGCGCTGGCGCTGCGTTCCAGCGTGCCGCTGTCGAACACCGAAGTGCAGGCCGGGATCGACGCCCAGTCCGAAAACAATGAATTGATGGTGCAAGTGTGGACCCCGGACGGGGTGCAAGTGTTTCGCACCGTCTCCAGCGCGCGCTTGCCGCAGCACGCGGTGCTCGGTTTTTCCAACGTCAACGAGAACAACACGACCTACCGCGTGTTCTCGATCCAGACCCCGACCCAGACGCTGCAGGTGGCGCAGGACATGGCGGTGCGCCGCAACATGGCCGGCAACATGGCGCTGCGCACGGTGGGGCCGATCGCGGTGATGATGCCGATCCTGATGCTGGTGGTGTGGTGGGTGATCAGCGGTTCGCTCGCGCCCGTGGCGCGGGTGCGCTCGCAGGTGGCGGCGCGCCAGGCCGACGATCTGTCGCCGGTGTCGGACGCCGGGCTGCCCGACGAGGTGCTGCCGCTGGTGCAGGAACTGAACCTGCTGTTCGGACGCGTCAAGACGGCGTTTGAAGCGCAGCAGCATTTCGTGGCCGACGCCGCGCACGAACTGCGCACACCGCTGGCCGCGCTCAAGCTGCAGGCGCTGAGCCTGGAGCGGGCCGACAGTGGCGAGGCACGCGGGGTGGCCATTGCGCGCCTGACGGCCGGCATCGAGCGCGCCACGCGGCTGGTGGAACAGTTGCTGGTGCTGGCGCGCCAGGAAGCCAGTGCTGCCAGCGGCGCGCGCAGCGAACAGGTGGACCTGGCCGAAACGGCGCGCCGCGCGGTGGCCGAGATGGCGCATGCGGCGCAAGGCAAGGGCCTCGATTTGGGGCTGCAGCGGGCCGACACGGCAATCGTAACAGGGCAGGGCGACGCGCTGCATATCCTGATGCGCAACCTGGTGGACAACGCCATCAAATACACGCCGGCCGGCGGCAGGGTGGACGTCGAGGTCAGCGCCGGCGCGCAGGGCGTGGTGCTGTGCGTGGAAGACAGCGGGCCGGGGATTCCCGCCGACGAACGCGAGCGCGTGTTCGACCGGTTTTACCGGGTGGCGGGGAGCGAAGCGAATGGCAGCGGGCTGGGATTGGCGATCATCAAGGCGATCGCCGTGCGCCACGGCGCGCTGCTTACGCTGGGCCAGTCAGAGCGGCTGGGCGGCCTGAGCGTGACGATCGCGTTCCCGCCCAAGTAGTCGCCATCACGCGTTGTCGCCACGCTTTCTTTCCACGCTTCGTCTTGCGCTGCAGCCGAAATTTTATTTCTTTGAAATCGCCTGCAACAACACAAACGCTTCATGACTGATCGCGCTGTCCGCATCGGCCAATTCCTTCTTCGCCTTGACATACTCCGGCCGTTTCATTTCTTTCTTTTCGGCCGCGTCGGTCGCCTTGGCGCCGCCCATGCCCATGCCTTGCATGCCGCCGCCGCTGTTATACATCTGGTAGACGACTTGTTTGCCATACGGCGTGTTATAAAAGCGCGTCATTTCGGTCGCCGTTTCAGCACTGATCGCCTTGGCCAGCGGATAAGCCAGGCGCGCATAAATCTGCTCCTTGGGCATTTTATCCAGCTTTGCGAACACAGACGCACGCTGCGCTTCATTGGCATACTTGCTCAGCGACGCTGTGGTGCGCATCATCTTTTCAGCCTGCATCGCTTCCAGCAGCGCCGTCACCGCCTTCACATGACCGACCGTAATCACGGTCGATGCCGCTGGCGCGGCAGCGGGCGCGCCAACTGCGGCAGGTACAACCCCCATCGCTCCGGCGGCCAGCACCGCTGCCACGCCCAGCATCTTGACAAATTTCATTCGTATTCTCCAGGAAAGCGCTTTTGCAAAGCGAGCATCATATCAAAGGTTATTGCGCCAGCACTTCTGTTGCGCCGCCTACAAAAATATCCTTGCCATCGATGCGGGTGACCATCCGGCACGGGTTGCCCAGCAGGGCACCCTGCAGCACGACCAGACCATGCCCCAGCCACGCGCTGAGCGCCCCGGCGGCGACCCCGGTCGCACTGTCTTCGCCGGCCGGGTCCGGATGGTTGAAATTGCGTCCTTCATATTCGCGCTCGCCGGTGCGGCAATACACATAGCAACCATTGACGCCGTTTTCCTTGCTCCACGCCACAATGTCGGCCAGCGGCGGCGTGAGCGCGTACAAGGCGGCGCGGTCCGCCACTTCGATCAGCAGCTTGGGGCTGCCCACCGACGACAGCAGCGCGGGCGCGGCCAGGCGCAGGCCAGGCTCGCCCAGCAGGCGCGCGGGCAAACCCGGTGCAATGCCAACCGGCGCCACAGCCTGCCTGCGCACGCTGGCATACAGCGCTTCACCATCGCGCGCAAGCGTCAGCAACTGGCTGCGCATCGCCGTTTCCAGCACCACCGGCGTACCAGGCTGGCGGCTGCACAGCACATGCGCCGCCGCCAGCGATGCATGCAGGCATAGCACGCTGCGCGCATGCGGGTAGTAAAAGTCGGCCACCCACGCGCCGCGTTCGCCCGCCGGCGGCGTCAGGAACACGGTGGCGCTGTGGCCGCTCTCGCGCGCCAGCAGTTGCCGCTGCGCCACCGCCACCGGACCGTCTTCGATCACCTGGGCAATGTTTCCCTTTCCCGGAACCGCCCCAAAACAGCGCAATAGTGCCACCTGCATACCGATTTCCTTGAATTTGTCGATGCGAAGACGATGCGATATACTGTACATCCATACAGTAGTCTCACTTACCTATATTGTAGCTTCTCGCCATGTTTCCCGCTGCCACAGCCCAGAGTTTGCCCGACTATGCCGAGCTGTTCTGCCTGTCCAATTTCTCTTTCCTGCACGGCGCCTCGCACGCCGAGGAGCTCGTCGCGCGCGCGGTGCAGCTAGGCTATAGCGCGTTGGCCATCACCGATGAATGCTCGCTCGCCGGCGTAGTGCGTGCTCACGCCGAAGCTAAAAAGGCGGCGCTGCCGCTGATCATCGGTGCCCATTTTCACCTCACCAATCCAGACGGCAGCGCCGCGCTCTCGCTCATCGTGCTGGCGCAAAACCGCAATGGCTACGGCAACCTGTCCGAACTGATCACTGTGGGCCGCACGCGCAGCGAAAAGGGCACTTATCTGCTTACCCCGGCCGACTTCGCTTCGCCGGCGCCCTTGTACGCGCATCTTGCAAACTTGCCCGACTGCCTGGCCATCCTGCTGCCGGCCTATCCGGGCTACGACAGCGCCTGCGTCGACCGCCTGCACGCGCAGGCCGCCTGGATCGCCGCCACCTTCCCCGGGCGCTCCTGGCTCGGCCTCAATTTGCTGCACCGCGCCTTTGACGACGCCCACCGCGCCACGGTTGAAGAAGTCGCCTGGCAGCACGGCTTGCCGATCACCGCTGTCGGCCATGTGTGCATGCACGTGCGCTCGCGCAAACCCTTGCACGACACATTGTGTGCGATCCGCATCGGCAAGCCGGTGGGCGAGTGCGGCTACGCGCTGTCGCAAAACGCCGAACAGCATTTGCGCGCGCGGCTGCGCCTGTCCAATATCTACGCCCCTGAAGCGCTGGCCGAAACGCTGCGCATCGCGCGCCTGTGCACGTTTTCGCTGGAAGAACTGCGCTACGAATACCCTGACGAACTGGTGCCGCCCGGGGAAACGGCGAGCGGTTACCTGCGCAAGGAAACTTATATCGGCGCCCACCATCGTTTTCCGCTGGGAATTCCGGCGCGGGTGCAGGCCCAGATCGAGCACGAACTCGAGCTCATCGCGTTTCTGCGCTACGAACCGTATTTTCTCACCGTCTACGACATCGTGCGCTTCGCGCGCTCGGTGGGCATTCTGTGCCAGGGACGCGGCTCGGCGGCCAACTCGGCCGTGTGCTACTGCCTGTCGATCACCGAGGTCGATCCCGCGCGCGGCAACTTGCTGTTCGAGCGCTTCATTTCCAAGGAACGCGACGAGCCGCCCGACATCGACGTCGACTTCGAACACCAGCGGCGCGAAGAAGTCATCCAGTACATCTACACCAAGTACAGCCGCACGCGCGCCGCGCTGGCCGCCGTCGTCATCAGCTACCGCCCCAAAAGTGCGCTGCGCGACAGCGGAAAGGCGCTCGGTATCGATCTTGCCATCGTGGAAAAAGTCGCCAAGACCCATCATTGGTTCGACAGTAAGGAAGACCTGGTCAACCGGCTGGCCGAATGCGGGCTCGATCCCGAGTCGGCGCTGGCCCAGCAGTGGGCCACGCTGGCGCAGCGCCTGCTCGGTTTTCCCCGCCACCTGTCGCAGCATCCAGGCGGCTTCGTCATTTCACAAGGCAAGCTTTCGCGCCTGGTGCCGATTGAAAACGCCACCATGGCCGAGCGCAGCGTCATTCAGTGGGACAAAGATGACCTTGAGGAACTCGGTTTGCTCAAGGTTGACGTGCTGGCGCTGGGCATGCTCTCGGCGCTGCGCCGCACGCTCGATTTGGTCGGACAGCAGCGCGGCACGGTGTTCTCCATGCAGGATATTCCCGCCGAAGACCCGGCCACCTACGACATGATCTGCGCGGCCGATACGGTGGGCGTGTTCCAGATCGAGTCGCGCGCGCAGATGAGCATGTTGCCGCGCATGCTGCCGCGCACCTTTTACGACCTCGTCATCGAAGTGGCGGTGGTGCGGCCCGGGCCGATCCAGGGCGGCATGGTGCATCCCTATCTGCGCCGCCGGCAAGGCTTGGAGCAGCCCGTCTATCCCAAGCCGGAACTGAAGGTCGCGCTCGAGCGCACGCTGGGCATTCCCATTTTCCAGGAACAGGTGATGCAGGTGGCCATGGTGGCGGCCGGCTTTACGCCCGGCGAAGCGGACCAGCTGCGGCGCGCCATGGCGGCCTGGAAGCGCAAGGGCGGGCTGGAAAAATATTACGGGCGCATCGTCAATGGCATGCTGGAGCGGGGCTACGACCTGGCCTTTGCCGAATCCATTTTCAGCCAGATCCAGGGCTTTGGCGAATACGGTTTTCCAGAGTCGCACGCAGCCAGCTTTGCGCTGCTGGCCTACGCCAGTTCCTGGCTCAAGTGCCACGAACCGGCCGCGTTTTTATGCGCGCTGCTCAACAGCCAGCCGATGGGGTTTTACAGTCCGTCGGCGCTGGTGCAAGATGCGCAGCGGCATGGCATTGAAGTGCGGCCGGTAGATATTGCGATCAGCAGCTGGGATTCGGCCCTCGAGCCGTCCGGGCGGCCGCAGGCGGCGGTGCGGCTTGGACTGTCCCTGCAGCGCGGCATGCGTCAGGAGGTCGCGGCGCGCATCGAGGATGCGCGGGCGATGCGCGCCTTTGACAGTGTGACCGATCTGGCGCGCCGCGCCCAGCTCGACCGCCACGATCTGCAGGTACTGGCCGGGGCCAATGCACTGCAGTCGCTGGCCGGCAACCGGCGCCAGGCGCTGTGGCAGGCGGTGGGCGCGGTGCCCGACAAAGACTTGCTCAGGCCCACCTCGCTGGTGGAAGAAACGCCCGTGTTGCAGGCGCCAAGCGAAGGCGAGGATATCGTCGGCGACTACCGGGCGCAGGGCTTGACGCTGGGGCGCCATCCGCTGGCGCTGCTGCGCGCGCGCCTGCTGGGGCAGCGCTTCATGCCCGCGTCCACGCTCAATGATTACAAGAATGGGCAACTGGCGCGCGCGTGCGGCATCGTCACGGTGCGCCAGCGGCCGGGAACGGCCAAGGGCGTGTTGTTCGTCACGCTCGAAGACGAGACCGGCAACGTCAACGTCATCGTCTGGCCGAGCCTGGTGGAGCAGCAGCGCAAGGAAGTACTGGGGGCGACGCTGCTGGGGGTGTACGGCGTGTGGCAGCGCGAAGGGCAGGTGCGCCACCTGGTGGCCAAGCGGCTGGTGGATATGTCGGCCCTGCTGGGCCGGCTGGATACGACCAGCCGCAATTTTTGCTAACCGTGACAAAAAACAGAGGGTGTCCGGCTAGTGGCCATAAACGTAGGGCGGAAAAGCAACGCGCGTTCCGCCATGTCCGCGCCACGTTGACGCATGCATGGCGGAAACGCGAGCCGAGGCCACCTTGCGCGCGCTGGGAATCTACTCTGTCAGGCTAGTGGCCATGCCTGCGCCGCGTTGACGCATGCATGACGGAAACGGAGGTCGAGGCCATTACATCACCGGCATGCCGTAATAGCTGTGAATCTCGTTCTTCCACTCGGCGTTGGCCATGTCAGGCCAGTGATCCGTGTCGAATCCCGGTGCATTCTCGATGCGCTCCTTCGGCAAGTCCATCGTAAAACGCTTGTTCGCGGTATCCAGCTTCAACGCTTCCCAAGGCACCGCAAACAGCTTTTCACCGATCGACAGCACGCCGCCGCTGGACATCACCGCGTAGGCAATCTTGCCGCTGCGCATGTCGAGCATGATTTCCTTGATCTCGCCAAGGTGCTCGTTTTTCAGGTTGTGTACGTGGTCGCCGATCAGGGTGTCAGCCCCCATCAGTTCAGGACCTGGGCCCTTGTGGCCTTTGTCGACATACATGCCATAAGCATCGCGTTCTTCGTAGGACATTGTGACCTCCACTGATTAAAAATCCCAGCTTGAGTGACGCACGATTGACGGTCTGTTCGCTAGCGCTCAGAGAAATCCGGAAATGCTTTTTTCAGGCCTCTTGCTTTAACCATCCCATCGCACGTCTATCAATTTGCAGTAGAAAGTTCCCAAGTTGCACGGGAAAACATGCCCCCCGCCAAACTGCTTAATTCCCAAGCCCTTGCATGCCGGCCGCAGGATAGCGCTCGCCGGAAGCGGCGCCCAACGGCATGGCCCGGTCCAGCCGTTGCAGTTCGGTCGCGTTCAGGCAAACGGCGAGCGCGCCCACATTTTGTTCCAGATAGCCGCGTCGCTTGGTGCCGGGAATGGGGATCACGCCCTCCTGTGCAAGCAGCCACGCCAGCGCCACCTGTCCGGCTGTGCAAGCCTTCTCGGCCGCCAGCGCCGTTACCACGGCCACCAGCCTGACGTTCTCGTCCAGGTTGCCGCTCTGGAAGCGCGGCGCAATCTTGCGAAAGTCATCCGCGGCAAACACGGTGCCCGCATCGATGGCCCCGGTGAGCATGCCGCGCCCCAGCGGGCTGTAGGCAACAAAGGCGATGCCCAGCTCGCGGCAGGCCGGCAGCAACGCCGATTCGGCGTCGCGCGTCCATAACGAGTATTCGCTTTGCACCGCCGCGATCGGATGGACTGCGTGCGCGCGCCGCAGTGTCTCCGGTCCCACTTCGCACAGGCCAAGCGCGCACCTTGCTCTCCGCGACCAGCTCGGCCATGGCCCCGACCGTCTCTTCGATCGGCACCTCGTTTGCCAGCCGGTGCGCATAGTACAGGTCGATGGTGTCGACCTTCAGGCGGCGCAGCGAGTCTTCGCACGCTTGCCTGATATACGCCGCGCTGTTGTCGATGCGCCGCTCGTACACGCCCGGCGCGCGGCGGATGCCAAATTTGGTGGCCACCACGGCGCCCGAATCCTTGCCAAGGGCGCGCGCCAGCAGCGTCTCGTTGTGCCCGGCGCCGTAGTGTCGGCAGTGTCAAACAAGCTCACGCCCAGCTCCAGCGCGCGGCCAATCACGCGCAGCGCTTCGGCGTCGTCGGTGGCGCCGTAGAACTCCGACATGCCCATGCAGCCCAGGCCGACGGCCGAAACGGCGATGCCGCTGTGTCCCAAAATGCGTTGTTTCATGTTGCCTCCACTGTGCAGGTTGCGCTGCACTTGGCAGCGTGGCCTCAAGATAGGCCAGCCGCGCTACAATGGCCAATCCCATTTTTATGATACTTTTTTGGTATGGCGCTTCGCTTCAAGCTCAGGCAGCTGGAAATGTTCGTGGCGGTGGCCGAGACGCTCAATTTCCGCAAGGCCGCCGCGCGCCTGCACATGACCCAGCCGCCGCTGAGCCGCCAGATCAGCGAACTTGAAGGCGCGCTGGGTATCAAACTGCTTGAGCGCAGCAATCAAGGTGCAAGCCTGACGGCCCCCGGTGCGCGCTTCCTGGACGAGGCGCGCACCTTGCTGGCCGCGTGCGACGCCATGGGCGCGCGCTTTTGCGGCAGTCTCGGCCCAGTCGTTGACACGCTCAGGGTCGGCGTGACGACGGTTGTCGATACCGGGACGTTGCAGCAACTCTTGCCCGTCCTGGAAGCGGCAATGCCGGGCCTGGAGCTCGACTTCAAACGGCAGGGTTCGGTCCGCTCAGTGCACGACCTGCTCCAGCACCGGCTCGATGCAGCCATCATCGGCATGCCGACCGAGACCGCCGACGTGACCGTGTTGACCGTGCGCCAGCTGTACCGAGACCAATTTTGCGTCGCACTGCCGGCCAGTCACCGCCTGCGCAAACGAAAAGTCATCGGGCTTGGCGAACTGAACGACGACTTGCTGTTCTGGTTCAAACGCGATCTAAATCCCGGTTTTTACGACGCCTGCGAAGCCGTTTTCCGGCAAGCCGGCTATGCGCCGCAACGCGCGCCCGAACCGGCCGACCATCACGTGCTGCTCAGCCTGATCGCCAACCAGGGCGGCGTCGCGCTCATTGCGCGCTCGCTGTGCAACATCCGCCGCAGCGGCGTCGTCTACCGGGACCTGAAAGAGAGCGAGCTGCTCTTCATCGACGTCAGCGTCGCTTACCTCGCCTCGGCCGGCAAAGCGGCTTTGCCCCGCTTCGTCGAACAGTTGGTGCGTTTCTATGGCAATGGCGAGGAAGGCAGGGCGCCGGCATGATGCCCAGTTTTACCTTGTTTTGCGGCAGTATTCACCCGTTTAAGGTATAATTTCAATTTCCCGCACGTGCCGTTCGGCACTATCTGCAATGACCAAATTTGTCTTCGTCACCGGTGGTGTCGTCTCTTCCCTTGGAAAAGGCATTGCCGCCGCCTCTCTCGCCGCGATTCTTGAATCGCGCGGCCTTAAAGTCACCATGCTCAAGCTCGATCCGTACATTAATGTGGATCCGGGCACCATGAGTCCCATGCAGCACGGCGAAGTGTTCGTTACCGACGACGGGGCCGAAACCGACCTTGATTTGGGCCACTACGAGCGCTTCATCAGCACCCGCATGCGCAAGGTGAACAACTTCACCACCGGCCAGATCTACGAATCGGTCATCCGCAAGGAACGCCGCGGCGAATACCTCGGCAAGACCGTGCAGGTCATCCCGCACATCACCAACGAGATCCAGGACTATATCTACCGCGGCGCCGAAGGCGTCGATGTGGCGCTGGTCGAAATCGGCGGCACCGTGGGCGACATCGAATCGCTGCCGTTCCTGGAAGCGGCGCGCCAGCTGTCGCTGCGCGCCGGGCGCAAGTCGGCCGCCTTTGTCCACCTGACGCTGGTGCCGTACATCGCTTCGGCGGGCGAGCTGAAAACCAAGCCCACCCAGCACAGCGTGCAAAAGCTGCGCGAAATCGGCATCACGCCGACCGCGCTGCTGTGCCGCGCCGACCGCCCGATTCCGGACGACGAACGGGCCAAGATTTCGCTGTTCTCGAACGTCGAAGAACAAGCCGTGATCTCCGTGTGGGACGCCGACACCATCTACAAGGTGCCGCAAATGCTGCACGACCAGGGCCTGGACGCGATCATCCTGGAGGCGCTCGGCATTGAAGCGCCACCGGCCGACCTGTCGATGTGGACCAAGCTCATTTATGCGCTGGAAAACCCGAAGACGTCCGTCACCATCGGCATGGTCGGCAAATACGTCGACCTGACTGAGTCGTACAAGTCGCTCACCGAAGCGCTGCGCCACGCCGGCATCCATACCGAGAGCCGCGTCAACATCGAGTACCTTGATTCGGAAGACATCGAGACCAAGGGTTGCGAACACCTGGGCAAGTACGATGCGATCCTGGTGCCGGGCGGCTTTGGCAAGCGCGGCGTGGAAGGCAAGATCATGGCAGCGCAATACGCCCGCGAAAACAAGATCCCGTACCTGGGCATCTGCCTGGGCATGCAGGTCGCGCTGATCGAATACGCGCGCCATAAGGCGGGCATGGGCGACGCCAATTCCACTGAGTTCGACACCGAGACCAACCACCCCGTCGTCGCCCTCATCAACGAGTGGCAAAACCATGACGGCAAGGTCGAAAAACGCGACGAGTCGTCCGACCTGGGCGGCACCATGCGCCTTGGCGCCCAGACCTGCGCGGTCAATCCGGGCACGCTGGCCGCTGAAATCTACGGCGCCGTCGTCACCGAACGCCACCGCCACCGCTACGAAGCGAACAACCACTACCTGGGACGCGTCGAAGCGGCCGGCCTGATCGTCTCGGCCCGCACCCCGACCGAAGACCTGTGCGAAATCATGGAACTGCCGCGCGAAGGCGCCAATTCCCACCCGTGGTACATGGGCGTGCAATACCACCCTGAATTCAAGTCCACCCCGCGTACCGGCCACCCGCTGTTTACGTCGTTCATCCGGGCCGCGCTGGCGCACAAGTCGGCCAATGAGCAACAATCGGCGGCCAACAATGGCACGCTCGCTTTGCAAGGAGATGCAGCATGAAGCTTTGCGGTTTCGACGTAGGCCTTGAGCACCCGATTTTCCTGATCGCCGGTACCTGCGTGATCGAATCGCGCCAGATGGCGATGGACACCGCCGGCACGCTCAAGGACATCACTTCAAGCCTGGGCATTCCGTTCATTTACAAGTCGTCCTTCGACAAGGCCAACCGGTCGTCCGGCACCACTTTTCGCGGCCCCGGCATGGACAAGGGTCTCGAGATCCTGGCCGACGTGCGCCGCGAAATCGGCGTGCCGGTCCTGACCGACATCCACACGATCGAAGAGATCGCGCAAGTGGCGTCGGTCGTCGACGTGCTGCAAACGCCCGCTTTCCTGTGCCGCCAGACCGACTTCATCGTCGCCTGCGCGCAGTCCGGCAAACCGGTCAATATCAAGAAGGGCCAGTTCCTCGCGCCCGGCGACATGAAGAACGTGATCGACAAGGCGCGCCACGCGGCCAAGGAAGCGGGCCTCGATCCCGACAACTTCATGGCTTGCGAGCGCGGCGTCTCCTTCGGCTACAACAACCTCGTTTCGGACATGCGCTCACTGGCGATCATGCGCGAATCGAACTGCCCGGTCGTGTTCGACGCGACCCATTCGGTACAACTGCCGGGCGGACAGGGCACCTCGTCCGGTGGCCAGCGCGAACACATTCCCGTGCTCGCGCGTGCAGCCGTGGCAGCCGGTATCGCCGGCCTGTTCATGGAAACGCACCCCAATCCCGCGCAGGCGCTGTCGGACGGCCCGAATGCGGTCCCGCTGGGACGCATGAAAGAACTGCTCGCGACCCTGGTCGAACTTGACCGCGTGGTCAAGAAAGCAGGCTTTCTCGAATCGAGCTTCAACTGATTCGACCGGCCCGTAGTCGCCCGACCGCTTGACAGATGCAGGCGGGTCCTCCCGGACCCGCTCACCGTTTTGCCTACCTTTTTGGAGAATAAGAATGAGTGCTATCGTTGACATTATCGGCCGCGAAATTTTGGATTCACGCGGCAACCCAACCGTCGAATGCGACGTGCTGCTCGAGTCGGGCGTGATGGGCCGCGCAGCCGTGCCTTCAGGTGCCTCGACCGGTTCGCGCGAAGCGATCGAACTGCGCGACGGCGATCTGAAACGCTATTTCGGCAAGGGCGTGCTGCAGGCCTGCGAGAACATCAACACCGAGATCTCCGAAGCGATCATGGGCCTGGACGCGAACGAACAGGCTTTCCTGGACCGCACGCTGATTGACCTGGACGGCACCGAAAACAAGAGCCGCCTGGGCGCCAACGCCATGCTGGCCGTGTCGATGGCCGTTGCCAAGGCCGCCGCCGAAGAAGCCGGTCTGCCGCTGTACCGCTACTTCGGCGGTTCGGGCGCGATGCAAATGCCGGTGCCGATGATGAACGTGATTAACGGCGGCGCCCACGCCGACAACAACCTGGACATCCAGGAATTCATGATCATTCCGGTCGGCGCGCCAAGCTTCAAGGAAGCGATCCGCTACGGCGCCGAGATCTTCCACACGCTCAAGAAAATCCTGCACGAGAAAAAGCTGGCCACCTCGGTCGGCGACGAAGGCGGCTTTGCGCCGAACGTGGCCAACCATGAAGAAGCCATCAAGCTGATCATGCAGGCGATCGAGCAGGCAGGCTACGAGCCGGGCACCCAGATTTGCCTGGGACTCGACTGCGCCGCCTCCGAGTTCTACAAGGACGGCAAGTACCACCTCGAAGGCGAAGGCATGCAGCTGACCGCCACCGAGTTCACCGACATGCTCGAAACCTGGTGCGACAAGTACCCGATCATCTCGATCGAAGACGCGATGCACGAAGGCGACTGGGATGGCTGGAAGATCCTGACCGACCGTCTGGGCAAGAAGGTGCAGCTGGTTGGCGACGACCTGTACGTCACCAACACCAAGATCCTGAAAGAAGGCATCGACAAGGGCATCGCCAACTCGATCCTGATCAAGATCAACCAGATCGGCACCCTGACCGAGACCTTCGCCGCCATCGAAATGGCCAAGCGCGCCGGCTACACGGCCGTCATCTCGCACCGTTCGGGCGAGACCGAGGACTCGACCATCGCCGACATCGCCGTTGGCACCAACGCCATGCAGATCAAGACCGGCTCGATGTCGCGTTCGGACCGCATGGCCAAGTACAACCAGCTGCTGCGCATTGAAGAAGACCTGGGCGACATCGCCAGCTATCCGGGCCGTAGTGCTTTCTACAACCTGAAGTAATCAGTACCCCGGCCGGCGCGAGTTTTTAACTTCAGCCGGCCGGTATTGGAATGCCATGCGCCTCATAACGCTCGCTCTCGCGACCTTGCTGCTGCTCGTACAATTGCCCCTGTGGCTAGGCAAGGGAGGGTGGTTGCGCGTATCGGAACTGGAAAGTTCGGTGGCTGCGGCCAAGACCCGCACCGAAGAACTGAAAGCGCGCAATGCCAAGCTGACCTCCGAGGTGGATGACCTCAAGGACGGCACCGGCGCCGTGGAAGAACGCGCCCGCTACGAGCTGGGCATGATCAAGCAAAACGAAGTATTCATTCAAATCCTGGGGGCCAACGGCCAGCCCAAGGAATCGGCAACGCCATTGCCGCCGCCACCCAAGCCAGATACCAAGCCAGATACCAAGCCGTAGTACGCTTACCGGCAGTCCGCTCAAAACGCATACCACTGCATCGTCCTCGCGCACGACGTGGCTTCTATGCGCCCTCACTAATCGCGCTATTTACTATCCATTAAATTGAAAAAATTGTTGTTTAATGTATAGTGGGTACATGAAAACCACAAAATCCCAGCAAGACAAAACTCGCCGCCACATCCTGCGCACGGCCGTCGACCTCATTACCGAGCAAGGCTACGACGCCACCACCATGAAGCAGCTGGCGCGCGAAGCGGGGATCGGCGACGCCACCATCTACAAGTACTTCCCGACCAAGGAGCGCATCCTGCTCGAGTACTTCGAGCTGAACATCGCCGACGCCTTGAAACAGCTTGACGAAACCCCCGGCCTGCCAGAATTCACGCTGCACGAAAAGCTGCAGCTGCTGGTCGACGGCGTGCTCGAAGGCTTGCTGCCTGACCGCGAGTTTGTCGAGATCGCGCGCGCCATCGTGCGCAAGTCGCCTTTCGTGATGATGCGCGACGACATGCAAAGCCAGCACCTGCTCAAGGAGCGCGTTGTCGCGTTCATCGCCGCCGCCGAGGAGAGTGGCGAGATCGCCCCCTGCGACTTCAAAAACCTGATCGGCGGCCTGTTTACCGACTATCTGTTCGCCGTCATCCTGTACTGGCTCAAGGACGAATCGGACGAATTTGCCGACACCACCCAGCTGGTTGAACTCACGCTCGACGTAGTCACGCTGGCGCTTAAAAGCGGCGTGATGAACAAGATGTCCGAGCTGGCCACCTTCATGCTGCGCAGTCAGATGGCGCGCATGATGCAAAGCGGCTCGGGCTTGCTGGACCTGCTCAAGACCGCGCGCCGCGGCCTTGGCAGCGTGGCGCCATGAAGGCGCCGCCAACGGGCAAGCTGGCGCGCAGTGGCGTGGCCGGCCTGGCCCTGGCGCAGGCCGGCGTGGCGCGCATCGGGCGCCAGGCCCGCAAAATCACGCTCGGCGCCCAGGCCCAGGCCGGCGCGCAGGACAAGTTCGAGGCCGACCTTGGCCGCATCATGTTCCGCGCGCTCAATCAGCTCAAGGGCACGGCGCTGAAAGTCTCGCAGCTGCTCAGCGCCCACGCGGACTTCCTGCCGGCCGGCGTGCGCGCAGAACTCGCCAAGGGTAACTACCAGGTCACGCCGCTCAATCGGGCGCTGGTGCACAAGGTCTTTCGCAGCGAATTTGGCCAGGCGCCCGAGCACCTGTTCGCGACCTTCGACGCGCAAGCCTGCGCCGCCGCCAGCCTTGGGCAGGTGCACTACGCCACGCTGGCCGACGGTACGGCCGTCGCGGTCAAGGTGCAATATCCCGGCATTGGTTCGTCGATCAACAGCGACCTGCGCATGCTGCGTTCCATGCTCGAGACGCTGGGCCCTGCCACCGGCATGATGCCGCCGCCAGCGCTGGTCGACCAGATGATGGCCGAGGTGGCGCACAAGCTGGGCGAGGAGCTCGATTACGAACACGAGGCCGGCCAGCTGGCGTGGTTTCGCGCACGCGTCACGCTGCCCGGCGTGGTGATCCCCCAGCCATTTCCTGCGCAGTCGAGCAAGCGCGTGCTGACCATGGCGCGCCTGGACGGCCTGCACCTTGACCAGTGGCTCGCCACCAAGCCCGACCAGGCCGCGCGCAACCACGCCGGCCAATTGCTGCTCGACTGGTTTTTCCACAGCCTGTTCGAGCTCGGTCGCGTGCATGCCGACCCCCATCCCGGCAATTTTCTGTTCATGCCTGACGGGCGTCTTGGCCTGCTCGATTTTGGCTGCACCAAGGAAATCACGCCCGGTTTCCTGGCCATCTTGTCGGGCGCCTGGAATGCGCTGCTGCATGGCGGCTCGGCGCAAGACGTGCGGCTTGCCTACGTTGCGCTGGGCGTCATTTCCAAGGAACTTGGCCAGGAGCAGTTCGAGCGCGAACTGCTGCCCGCGATGATGCCGATTGTTAACTGGCAGCTGGAGCCGTTTCGCGTCAGTCCTTTCGATTTCGCCCATCGTTCCCCGGTGCCGGTGCCCGACAAGGACGGCGCTGCAACGCTGGCCCGTTTTTCCAGCGGCATGCATCCGGACCTGCCGTACTTCGACCGCGCCTACATGGGCATCATGCACATGCTCGCTGCCATCGGTGCGCAGGTGGTGACGCAGAACCGGTGGATCGAACGGACCGTTACAAAGGATTGACATTCACGTCATTTCAGCGTCTAATTTCTGTAACGACAGAAATTAAAGAAATGAGAGAAAACATGTCCCTGGGGTCGACCGAGCAAAAATTTATCCTGCACTGGGGCGAGATGGGCACCAAATGGGGCGTGAACCGCACCGTGGCACAAATCCACGCGCTACTGTTTCTGGCCCTCCGTCCGCTTACCGCAGAAGACATCGCCGAGTCGCTCGGCGTGGCGCGCTCCAACGTCAGCAACAGCCTCAAGGAACTGCAAAGCTGGAACCTGATTCGCGTGACGCACCTGATGGGCGACCGGCGCGATCACTTCATCGCGCTGCAGGATGTATGGGAGATTTTTCGCGTCATCGTCGAAGAGCGCAAGCGGCGCGAAATCGATCCCACCTTGAGCGTGCTGCGCGAGTGCGCTATCGAGGGCGCCAAGGACGAGTCGCTGCAACCGGCGTCGCTCGCGCGCATGCACGACGTGCTGGTGTTCCTCGAGATGCTGGGCGCCACCTACGACGACTACAAGCACCTGCCGCCGGCCACGCTGCAGCGCTTCCTCAAAATGGGCGGCAAGGTGGCGCGCCTGATTGGCAACGACGACAAGGACGGCCCCGCATGAATACGCCTGCACTGACCCTGTATTACGACGGCAAATGCCCGTTCTGCGCCAACGGCATGCGCCAGCTGGGCACGTGGGACAAGGCCGGCAAGCTTGCCTTTGTCGACATCTCGGTCGATGGCTTCGACCCGGCGCACCTGAACGCCAGCATGGCGCAGCTGAACCTGGAAATCTACAGCCAGAACGCAGCAGGCAAGGTGCTGGTCGGCGTCGACAGCCTGCTGGCGGCCTACACGCTGGCCGGGCGCGGCTACCTGGTGTGGCCGCTGCGCGTGCCGGTGCTGCGCTCCGTGCTCTCGTTCCTGTACCGCGCGTTCGCGCGCAACCGCTACACCATGTCGCGACTGCTCGGCTACAAGGCGCCGCCCACCTGTGCAGAAGGCGTCTGCTTTCACGGCAATCCATTTTTCAAAGACGGGAACCGGCGATGAACCACGACTTCCTGCGCACCTGGGCCGTGCGCGTGACCTACTTCAGCATTGCCCTGCACCTGGTGGTCGGCGCGGCGCTGCCGCTGTTCGTCAACGCGGCTCTGTTCGAGGGCTACCACCACGGCATTGAAACCGCCTTCTGGGGCGCCGACGTGCCGCACCAGGTGCGCGCCCACCAGAGTTGGTGGAT
The DNA here is from genome assembly GCF_049897805.1 of Massilia sp. TWP1-3-3. Taxonomy (NCBI): domain Bacteria; kingdom Pseudomonadati; phylum Pseudomonadota; class Betaproteobacteria; order Burkholderiales; family Oxalobacteraceae; genus Massilia; species Massilia sp. TWP1-3-3. The sequence continues at coordinate 37,557 of NZ_JAFCWX010000034.1, read as the reverse complement.
TGCGCTGTTCGGCCCCACGGTGCAGGCGGCGGCGCTGTGGATGGGGGCCCTTGCCTACATTGGTGCGCAACAGCGCAGTGCCTTTGCCTGGGGCGCGCTGATTGCGGGCATTGTGCTGTGGGCACCGCAAGACATCTTGCTTTCGCTGCGCGCCGACTGCTGGAACAATGTCTGGCTCGACTGCATTGCGGTGGCCGGCATGCTGCCGCCCCTGGTTTATCTTTTTCTTACCGATCGTGCAAAGGCCGCGCCATGACGCTTCCGTCCGAAGGCGAATTATTCAAGAAAATCCTGGGCGCCGAATGGTCCCGCCTTCACCCCGATATCCAGGCCCGCTTCGACAAGAATCCGCTGCCCGGCAAACCGCTCAACTACCGCGGCGAACTGAGTGAACTGACATGCTCGAAACTTGGCCGCGTGCTGGGCTACTTCACCATGCCAATGATCCAGGGCGCGCTGATGCCCTACAACGACGCCCATTTTCTGGTCGATATCCAGGTCTATTCGAAGGAGAACTGCCCGTCCATTTTCAAGCAGCGCATCTACCGCCTGAATGGCCGCAAGAGCGTGCAGTTCACTTCCTACATGCAAGAGAGCAGCAAGGGCGAAGTGCTCGAATACGTCGGCATGGGCCTTGGCATGAAGCTGGTGCTCGACGTGCGCGATGGGAACCTGCACTTCGAGAGCGACGGCTATTTCTGGGAAGTGTTCGGCTTGCGCATTCCCTTGCCCGGCCTTTTCACCCCCGGCAAAACCTTCCTGTGCCATCGCAACAACAACGCCAACCAGTTCGACATCCGCATCGACATCCGGCACCCGCTGTTTGGCACCACGTTCACGCAGGCGGGCGTGTTCAGGGAAGTCGCGGCATGAACACGCACACGCTCGCGCTGCAACTGATGGCCGCGCAAGGCTGCCTTGGCGCCTTCGACACGCTGTACCACCACGAACTGACCGAGGCGCTGCCCGGACGCGCCACGGCGCGCCTTGAACTGTCGATCCACGCGCTGCGTTCCATGATTTACGCCGCGCTCTTCATCGGCCTGTCGGCCTGGCAGTTCCATGGCATGTGGGCGCTGGTGCTGCTGCTCGTGTTCACCGTTGAAATCGTGCTCACGCTGTGGGACTTCGTGGTGGAAGATCGCACCCGCCTGCTGCCGGCCACGGAACGCGTCACCCATACTATCTTGGCCATGAACGGCGGCGCCTTTATTATGCTGCTGGCCTTGAATACGCCCGCATGGTACGCGCAGGGCAGCGCGCTGGTGTGGCAATGGCACGGCCCCCTTAGCGTGTTCCTTGCGCTGTGCGGCGTGGGCGTGGGCGTCTCAAGCCTGCGCGACGGCTTTGCCGCGCAGGCGCTGGGCAGGCGCGCCGCGCTCCAAGCAAGCGCGGCCACCCCGGGCTTTGGCGCGGCCGGGCGCAGCTTCCTGGTGACCGGTGCCACCGGCTTCATCGGCCAGAAACTGGTGCGCGCTTTGCTGCGCGACGGCCAGCGCGTGACCGTGCTTACGCGCCAGGCGCGCCAGGCCGCTTGGATGTTCGACGGCCGGGTCGACTGCATCAGCAGCATGGACCAGTTGCCCGTATCGCGCCAGGTGGACGTGATCATCAACCTGGCCGGCGCCCGCGTGCTGGGCTGGCGCTGGACCGCAGCGCGCCGCGCCGCGCTGCGCAAGAGCCGCGTTGAACTCACTGCAAACGTGGTCTCCTGGATCGCACGCGCCCAATACAAACCGGCGCTGCTGCTGTCGGCGTCGGCCATTGGCTACTACGGCAACCAGGCGCGCGGCGACGACAGCGTACTGACCGAAAGCGCGCCGCCGCAGCCGATCTTCATGTCGGACCTGTGCCGCGAATGGGAGAAGGCGGCGCAAGCCGCAGGCACCTACGGCGTGCCTGTGGCGCTGATGCGCATCGGCGTGGTGCTCGGTCTGCAAGGCGCGCTGCCGATGATGCTGATGCCGATTAAAATGGGCCTGGGCGGCCCGCTCGCGGGCGGCGCGCAATGGCAGTCGTGGATCCATGTTGACGACGTCATCAACGCCATGGCGCACCTGTGCCGCAGCGGTGCGGACGGGGTTTATAATTTTACGGCGCCCGAAAGCCTGACGCAGGCCGACTTCAGCCGCGTGGCGGCGCGCGTGCTGGGCCGGCCATACGGCTTTCCCACCCCCGGGTTGCCGATGCGTCTGCTGCTTGGCGAACAGGCCGACCTGCTGCTCGAAGGCTCGCGCGTGGCGCCGAACAAGCTCCTTGGGTCCGGTTTCGCGTTCACCCATCCGGGTCTGGAGGGCGCGCTGCGCAGTCTGGCGCGCTGAAAGCTGTTACATCTGGCTGGATACCTCCTGTAACACTTCTTACCGCGTGCGCATGCCCTTGTGTCCGGTTCTCAGGTCTAATGAGGTTGTGGGTTGCGACAAAACGTGGCGGCCCATCACGCTGCAGGTAGTTCTGCAGGATTGAACCCCGGACGGTTCTACCTCATCAAGGAGTTTCAAATGATCAAGAAAGCCCTCATCTTCGCAGTCGCTGCAGCCTGTCTGACTTCAAGCGCGGCGTTTGCTCAATCGTACGGTTACAACAACGATAGCAACGTGCGGATTGAGCGCCAGGACCGCGACGGCCGTTATGATCGCAACGACCGTTATGACCGCAACGACCGCAATGACCGTTACGACCGCGACGACCGCGACGACCGCTACAGCCGCGACGAGCACTATTCGCGCCGCGACCATAACGACTACCGCGACAACCGTTACCAGTCGCAGCAGCGCTACCAGTACTACCAGCACTACCAGCACCGTCAGGGCGGCTACGTGGAGCAGCAATACCGCGACCGCCGCTATGTAGTCAGCGACTGGCGCAGCCGTCGCCTGTACGAGCCGCAGCGTGGCTACCAGTGGGTACAGGCCGGTAATGATTACCTGCTCGTTGCCATCGCCACCGGCCTGATTGCGCAGGTACTGTTGAATCATTGATGTATGCTCAATGCCGCCGGGCAACCGGCGGTTTTTTGCGTTTACTGTCCAGGAATAGCATGAAGAAAAATACCATCCGACTCAATCACATCGTACTTGCGGCTGCCGTGCTGGCAAGCGTGGCCGGCTGCAGCAAACCGGGCGTGGCGCCCGGGCCGGCTGTCACCAATCCGGCCAGCGTCATCGATCCTGCCGCGCCGTTGCTGGGGCGCTGGAGCGGCCCCGAGGGCACCTTCCTGCTGGTGGAAGGCGAGGGCGGTAAATACGTGGTAACGGTGCAGAACCTGGACGGCCCGCGCACTTTCGACGCCAAAGGTGCCGGTGACTCTGTCACCTTCGTGCGCGACGGCAAAACGATGACGATCAAGCCCACCAACGGCGCCGGGACCGGCATGAAGTGGCTAGCCAAGCGCAAGGATTGCGTGGTCATTGAAGCGGGCGAGGGCTTCTGCCGCGACTAAACGCTGCGGCTTGGCATTCATCATCCCGACACACGTCCGTGTAAAAATCGGCTGCCTCCTTGACCGTCCTTGCCGCTTCGGTAAGAATTCGCTACCCATATCGTTCTGAAAGCAGTCCGTTCATGCATCTCGTCAAAGCCATCATCCCTTTCCTGTTGGGGTGCGCCAGCGCCGCGCAGGCCGCCGATCCGATCGATGCGCGCAAGCTGTCGGAGACGGCGGTGACGCTGGTGGAAACGAGCAAACCCGGCAGCGCGGCAAAGTCGTTCGTCGCCGGCACCATCATCAACGCGCCGGTCGAAAAGCTGTGCGCGCTGATCCAGGATTACCCCGACTATCCGAGTTTCATGCCCAACACCGAATCGACCAAGGTGGCGATGTCGAAACCGGGCCATACGATCATTGACGTCACGCTCACGCTGCCGATGGGGAAAATCAAGAAATACCGCCTGCGCATGACGCCGGTGCTCACGCCCGAGTCGTGCACGGTAGCGTGGAGCCAGTTGCCGTGGAAAGGCTTGAAGCCCGAGGAAACCATCGCCGACACCAACGGCTATTGGGAGTTCACACCTGCCCCGACGCCGGGCAAGAGTATCGTCAAGTATGTGGTTTCCACCGATCCGGGCCCGGTGCCTTTCGGGCTGGGGTGGATCGTTGATTCGCTCAGCAAGGACAGCATTCCGCTGACGCTTGAAGGCCTGCGCAAAAAGGCCGCCAGAAAATAATGGCGGCCGACGCATCAGCGGGCTGGTCCGACGAAGTCGAGTGCAATGGGGACACTGTTCTTGTTGCAAACGCGGATGATTTCGCGCACTGGTTCGGTCAGGCTGTCGACCCTGGCGGCCTGGAAGCGATCCACCACTACGGTCCCGCAAACGCCTGCTACCTGTGGCGGGTGGCGCCAGGCATGGTCACCATCAGTGTGGACAGTACGCGCGGACGGCTGTGCCTGGCACAAATCGAGTATGCCGATAGCGACGCCGACCGGGCCGCCGCGCGTGCGTACGCACTGGCCTTCGATGGCCTGCAGCAAGCGAGCGGCCTGCACTATCGCGTCGACAAGGGGCCGGTCGTGGCGGTGTGTGCCACCAACAGCGTTCAGGACACTTCAACGTCGATTGCGCGCCTGCCGCTGTCGGGCGCGAGCCCCGGCGCCTTGATCGACTTTGCGGGCGGCCCGAACGCGGCCGCCTTGTGGCTGGTGCCGGGCATGTATGCGTCTTCCCTGTTTTTTCACGAGGAAGACCGCTGGGGTGTATCGTGGTGCAGGCTGCAGCGCGTGTCGGACTAAGGCAGCGGGTGCAATCCACAGGAAACGCAATCATAGGGGAAAACCGGATGCAGATAGACATGCCAGCGTTGCTCATCATCGACATGCAAAACTGCATGGCAATGCCGGAAGCCGGGCAGCGGAATAATCCGCATGCCGAGCGTCATATTGCCAGCTTGCTGAAGGCGTGGCGCGCGATGGATGCGCCCATTGTCCATGTGCGCCATATGTCGCGCTCGGCAACATCCATGTTCGCGCCCGGTCAAAGCGGCGCCGAGTTCCAGGCGCAATTTACTCCGCTGCCGGGCGCGCACGTGCTCGAAAAAAATGTACCGGACGCGTTCATCAATACCGCGCTGGAGCGCTGGCTGCGGGTGCGCGGGATTGCTGGCGTTGTCATGGTTGGCGTGAGCACCAATAATTCAGTAGAGGCGAGCGCGCGTAGTGCCGGCAATTTGGGCTTTGACACCGTGGTCGTGGCCGATGCGACGTTTGCCTTTGCCAAGACCGACTATGCCGGCACCGCGCGCAGCGCCGATGACGTGCATGCCATGGCGTTGTCCAATCTGGACGGGGAATACGCCAGCATCATGAGCACGCGCGACGTGCTGGAGCGATACGCGGGGCCGGGGGCCACAGCCGAGTTGGCCTAGCGCGACACGCGCTTGAACACGGCTTCAACGCGCGGCTTGGCGTTACGCTCGAGATGGTAGGTCAGCGTGTTCTTGTCCGCGCTGAGGCTGATGGTCCAGACATTGGTATCGGAGCCTTTGATCAGCTTGGCGGTGTAAGGGTCGGCGAAGAACGACTGCGACAGTGCGGACCCGGCCGGGTCGGCGGGGCCCCCATACATGGTTTCGGTGTCGGGCGTGCCATCCGGGTGGCGATGGTCGTGCCGCAGGTCCAGTCCGCTAGCGGTGCGGGTGATCACCCAGGTACGCGAGCGGTCTTCGCCGACCTGGACCGGGATGCGCACTTCGGTGTCGCTGCAGCTGGCAAAATTGGCTACCAGCAGCTTGCTGGCGAACGCATGCTTGGGGTCGATGGCATAGGTCATGGCGCCTTCGAAGCGCTGGCCGCACAGACTCTTGAGCGTCGCCATGTATTGGTCGCGAACATCGGCGGGCTGGGGCGGCGTCACAGAAGCACAGGCTGCCAAGAAAAACGCGAGGAAGGGGACGAGAGTGCGAACAGATGAAGTCATGGGGGCGATCAAGTTGGTGGGAAAGATGGCGGCAAGGAATTTTCCCAGTTTAGCCTTAGAGATGCTTAACTTGCCACACCAATTTTGGAAGTGCATAGCACAATTGTGCTACATTTAAGTGTACAGAAGGAGACCGCAATGGCAACAACTACAACAATTCGCCTGTCGGAAGACTTGAAGGCACGAATTGCCAGCGCCGCTGAACGCGTTGGCAAGTCAACCCACAGTTTCATCCTTGAAGCCATTGCGGAAAAGACAGAGCTGGAAGAGCAGCGTGCCGGCTTTGATGAAGAAGCCAATGCTCGGTTTGCCAAGATCGTGGAATCAGGGAAAACGATACCGTGGACCGACCTGCGCCACTACCTCGAAGCACGCTTGGAGGGCAAGCAGATATCGCGTCCGGTCGCGAAGACGAAGCGGGAATGATATGGCGCGTGTCGAAATGGCGCCGGAGGTTCTGGAGGACTTTGACCGTATCCTGGAATATCAGGCCCAAAATAAAGTCAGCGAGGGGGCCGCGCGCATTATGGAAATCGTGCGGGTGATTGATGTTCTCGCGCACAGCCCACTCATCGGCAGGCCTAAGTCCGACGGTAAGCGCGAATTAGTAATCGGACGCAAGGCGCGAGGCTTCTTGGCTTTGTATCAGTATGTGAATGAGATTGATACCGTGTTTGTGCTTGCCGTTCGGAGCCAGCGTGAGGCTGGTTATGCGCGAATATAGTATGGACTTATACCTGCCGCCGTTAGCTCAATGTGTTGCTGCTGGGTGCGAAATCCAAATCGTGCCGGACTGGATTGAAACTTGTTTAACCATCGGCGAAACGCCGTGCTTTGGCAACTACATTTCAGTGGCGACGGAGGGCGCTGCTGCAGGAAGAGTGTTCGAGTTCGACCATGATGGTTTCGAGTTCAGCGAAGCGGACGGTTTAAGGTTAGTTAAATTCGCCTCGCATATGCGTTTCATAGACGAGGATCCAATGGTCCAGTAGTGGATACGCGAGCTCAGAGACCATCAGGGGCAAATTGTCACCACGCTTGCTTAGTACAAACACGTTCCATAAATTGTTAGCTGCAATGACCACTGGGGCGGCAGCGGACAAGCCAGCAGGTGACCGTTCGCCGTCGAGTACAATCGATAGGTGCCGGCCAGAACCGGTCACTCAGCCGAGCACAAGTGAGTGCATGAAAAATAAATCAGAGTTGCCATTCCCAATATGATCAAACATGAGCCCTACGCAATTCGGCTATGTCGCGCCCCGGATTTCATCGTTGCGTATACGCTCGATCCATGAGACGAGCTGAGATTGTCTGAGCCGGAGCAAGGAATGCGTGTCGACTTTCTGTATGAAGGGGAGAATCCTACAGTTGAGGGTATCCACATGATTTGGCCCGAAATCCTCGAAGCGGATGGTCGCGTGATGACAGACACAACACCCGGAATACTGCCTGAGAATGGAAAGGCAAATATGTGGGTGTTCGACCCGGCAAGCCGAGATTTTCATGCAAAAAAGCTAAAAATTGGAACCAAGGGTCATTGGGTGCGCGGCAGCTATCGCTTCGCCAACGTCGTTGTGATCGAGATCGTTAGCTTAGCCCGCTGACTTAAATGCGAGTCTGACTGACCCGGATGCTGCAGCCGTAAGGGACGCGGCTTTTTGGCCATGTATCAGTATGTGGATGAAATTCATACCGTGTTTGTGCTTGGTGTCCTGAGCCCGCGTGCGGCTGGGCATGCGCGAATATAGGTTTGCACTTATATCTGGCGTAGCTGCACGGCGTCTGTGCCGACAATTGAACACGACCTCTGCCCTAGCGTAGCCTCGTGGAACTGAACGGCACAGTCCGTGTCCGCAAGTCGGCGCAGACCCCGTCGATGCTACTGAATCAGCCAGAAGCCAACGGCCACGGTCACCGCAGCAGTGCCTCTTTTTGTAATGATCAACTTATCGGAATATGAATGCGAGAATTTTCGTGGGAGCCGTTGGATTTTCTTGAAGCCTTGGGAGTTGTGCCTGTCGGAGAAGAATATGGCATTTCGTATGGTTACTCAGTTGACAGTAAACCGCTAAGTTTAACGCTCATGATTTGGCCGATGGCCGGTGATGTAGAGCTGACGATTAGGTGTGAAGGAATGGCAGAGCCTGTAGTTCTCTTAAGTCTCTTGGGTAGTCCGGGCGCAAGAGTGATAACCGGCAAGGACGGTAAATATATCGAGTTCGCGGCGGCCAATCTATTTGCTGGACGTTACGACATTACCCGACCGCCCCCTTACGGCATCCGGTTACGGCTGGAGCCCAGTTGGCAGGTGACGGCATTTAGCTATGACGTCTAGAGGCTAGCAGCGGAACCGGCAGGCGCCGAGGTGCTGTCGAATACAATCGGCAGTGATCGGCCAGCAGCGGACCTTGAACATTCTCTTCGAGGTGCTATGAATCCTAAGCCGGATGAAGTCGAAGCCTAGCAGCCTGTCGGACTTGCGAAACTAAAACACGATTGCGCGCCTGAAACGAAAAATATTGGCTCTGGATACCATTCGTGGCATTTAAATGCGGAAATTTAGCCTAAATTTTCAGCAAGCGGTCAATAAAGTTTCTTTTTTACCCATAGTCCGACAGGCTGCTAGGCAAAAACTAGCGACACGGACACAGTGATTTCACTCTTGTCGAGCACTATCGGAACGCTGACGACTGATTGCCCTTCAGGCGAACATCCCCGACTCTACGCGTTTGAGAGTACGACGGTAGTCTTGGGATTCAGTGAGTATGGTAGGCACGATGTGCCTGCAGGTGCAAGACCGGGTCCGCGTCTGTGACGGCCAGCTCCCTGGCATCGCCGCGCCCGCCCAAGCCACGAACAAGGAAGATGCATGATTGGTTCACTGTATGTTTCGCTCGGCAACAGCTTTGCTGATTCAGCTAATTTCATGGATGGACGCGCACTTGCGCACGCGGCCGATGCGCTTGATTTGGTCGCCGCGGACATTGGCGTATCACCGGTTTCCGATCTTTATATGCTCGACTGCACGATCCGTGACATGCGACCTGCCGCCGAAGGCTTGGCGATATTTGGAGGCTATCTGAATTACGTCGAACAGCATCCCGATTCGGTGCCCGATTGCGCAGGTGTCGTTGACGATCTCAAGATGGCTATCGGAATAATCGGCAAGGGATCGCATTGGTGTCTGATGATCGATTATGAATAGCTCGGCCGGCGACTTATATGGGAAGACCGCGCGGGCCGTGATGGACGGAGGTCTTCAAAATTCCTGCCGCGACATGCAATGGAAAACGCCGGCGTGGAACGAGGCCGCAATGCGCTTTTACGATCGCAGCGGGGCGCGGAGGCTGGGCAAGCAACATTACACCTTGCTGCTTGTTGCAGCCGTTGGAAGCGCTAGTGCCTGAGCGGGGCCGTGGCGCCGGCGCTGCCGGTCTGTCCCATCATGGGGACATGTTCGGGTGGCATGCCATCTTTGAACATGGTCTCATAACGGGACAACTTCGGAACATTGGCCGAATCTGTCGAGCTGGTTCCAGCAGGTTTGCGTTAAACGTCAATGACAGCTACAACGGCGCGAAGGCGCTGTAAGTCGGTGTCTGCTTTGGGGCGATAGCGGCCTGTCGGTAAAGTCCGTGACTTTTTCCGTTTGGCAGCGTGCTATGCTGACGCGAACGCCCGAGTTCGGCCAGCAGCGGCCATTCGGGCGGCTCAAGTTTCAATCGAGCGGACGCTTAACTGCGCCGCCCATCTTTCACGTTAGGATTTTTAAATGGGCCTCTTCGGGTTTGGAAAAAAATAACTCAGCCAGTTGACCGCTATGCCGGAAAGCCGTTTCTCAAGCTTGTCGACTCATTCGTATTGAAGTGTATTGATCAGCTTGATGCATCACAGGAGACGCTTCTAGTACATATGACCCCCAAGCTGCATGAAGTCTATGCAACCGGTGGTACATGGGAAGAGATCGTGGTGGCCCAACTTCACTTTCCTCCTAATATTCGCGAAGCTATTCAAGCAATGTGGGAGAAGAACCAAAAGATCGCTAAGCAAAATGGCGCAACGCTTACACCAATGCAATTCGTTGAAATATTCGTCGCGAACAATGTAGAAGCCCCCTAATACTGAGTGTACTGCGCAAAGTTTTGAACGTCTGGTTTGGGGCGATTGCTGTCGTTCGAGTAGTCAAATTAGCGCAGCTTCGCTTGGCCTGCTGCCAGCCGATCAAGGCGTCAGCGATTCGCCGCGAATGGTGTCGAGCACACAGCGCACCGGCGCCGGAATCGGCACCGCTTGATTGCTGCTGCGCTCAACATACACATGCACGAAGTGGCCCGCCGCGCACGGAAGGGGATCGTCATTGCGGTACAGCGCGATCTCATAGCGCACGCTTGAGTTGCCCAGCTTTGCCACCCGTATCCCCGCATGAATCACATCCGGGAACGAGACGGAACTGAAGTACGAGCAGCCGCTGTCGACCACAAAGCCCACCACCTCACCCTTGTGAATATCGAGCACGCCCCGCTCAATCAAGAACTGGTTCACCGCCGTATCAAAATACGAGTAATACACGACATTATTGACATGCCCGTACCCATCGTTATCCATCCAGCGCGTGGGAATGGCAAGAAAGTGCGCAAACGCGCTGCGGGGCGTGTCGCGCATCAGTGCTTGCTGTCGCTGGCGGGAATCAACACTTCCACCGGCGTGTCGCCGGCGAACAGCTGCGCGCAGTCGACCTTGTCGAACGCGTAGTGCTTGCCGCAAAAGTCGCAGTTGATGCCCAGCTGGCCCAGCTCGTCGAGCGCCGAATCGACTTCGTCGCGGCCCAGCATCTTGAGCATATTGCCCACTTTTTCGCGCGTACAGCCGCAATGAAATTGCGGGTGCGCCGGCTCGAACACGCGGATCGTCTCTTCCCAGAACAGGCGCTCCATCAGCGTCTGAATGCCGGTCGAGAGCAGCTCGGGCTGCTTGAGCGTGGAGGCCAGCATCACGGCGCGGTTCCACGTCTCAAGGTCTTCCGCTTCGCTGGCCTGGACGCTCTGGTCTTCCTTGCCGCTGTGGCGCGGCAGCTTTTGCAGCAGCAGCCCGCGCGAGACTTGCCCGTCGGCGGCCAGCCACAGGCGCGTGTCGAGCTGCTCGGAACGCAGCATGTAGTTCTCGATCACGGTGGCCATGTCGTCCCCGTCGAGCGGTACGATGCCCTGGTAGGGTTGCTGGCCCGGCATCTTGTCGATCGGGTCGAGCGTGATGACGAAGCGCCCCTTGCCGCTCACGTTGAGCAGGTCGGTCAGGGTCGCGCCCTCGGCCACCGTTGCCCCTTCAATCACCTTGGCCGTGGCGCGCAGGCGCAGCGCCGAGTCGCACTCGACGACCAGCAAGCGCACCGGGCCGTCGCCGTGAATCTGCATCACGATCGCTCCATTGAACTTGAGATTGGCCGACAGCAAAGCGGCCGCAGCCACCATTTCGCCCAGCAAGGTCTTGACCGCAACAGGGTAGTCGTGGTGCTGGACGATGTCGCGCCAGGTGTCGGAAATTTCAACAAACTCGCCGCGCACGGCGGCATTGTCGAAGATGAATTTTTGCAGGGTATCTGTGGTGTCTGTCGTCATGGCTTATCCAATTTTTTTCAATTCTGTCTTGAACAGTCGCCCGCGCGCCACGTAGCTGGCCGCGCTCAGTTCCAGGCGTCCGATCGCTTCGGCGTCCAGCGTGCGCACCACCTTGGCGGGCGCGCCGACGATCAGCGAATAGTCGGGAAACTCCTTGCCTTCCGTGACCAGCGCACCCGCGCCGACCAGGCAACCCTTGCCGATCTTGGCGCCATTCAGAATCACGGCCTGAATGCCGATCAGCGAGCCGTCGCCCACCGTGCAGCCGTGCAGCATGGCCTGGTGGCCGATGGTGACGTTGGCGCCGATGGTCAACGGAAAGCCCATGTCGGTATGCATGACCGTGCCTTCCTGTACATTGCTACCCTTGCCGATGGTGATGCGCTCGTTGTCGCCGCGAATCGTCACGCCCGACCACACCGAGGTGTCCTGTTCCAGCGTCACCTTGCCGATCAGGGTGGCAGAGTCGGCCACGTAAGCCGATGCGTCGATCTCGGGAGCGTGCTCGCCCAACTGGTAGATAGCCATGGTGTCTTTGTTCTGAGTGGGAAAGGGAAGCGCTATTTTACGCCCTTGTGGCGCCGTGCCGGGCTTTGCCGGCCCGACTGCCTGAAATGGCGCCAAAGCGCGACAATGCAATAGTCCAGTATAATAGAACGGTCGTACTTTTATCTATAAGGCAAGTCATGCTAGCGTCCCGATCCGAATTCATCACCGTGCGCGGCCTGCGCTCCCACGTGCGCCACTGGGGGCGCGAGGGCGCGCCCAAGATCTTCATGGTGCATGGCTGGATGGACGTGGCCGCGTCGTTCCAGTTCGTCGTCGATTGCCTCAAGGGCGACTGGCATGTCATCGCGCCTGACTGGCGCGGTTTTGGGCTGTCCGAGCGTACCCATTCCGACACCTACTGGTTCCCCGACTACGTGGCCGACCTGGACGTCATGCTGGAGCATTATTCGCCGGGCGAGGCGGTCAATCTGCTGGGCCACAGCATGGGCGGCAATGTGGTCAGCCTGTATGCCGGCGTGCGCCCGGAGCGGGTGCGCCGCCTGATCAACCTGGAAGGCTTCGGCCTGCAATCGACGCTCCCCGAGCAATCGCCCATTCGCTACGCCAAGTGGCTGGCCGAACTGCGCGAGCCGCCCACGCTGCGCAGTTACCCGAGCCGGCAGGCGGTGGCCGCGCGCTTGCAAAAAACCAATCCGCGCCTGCTGGACGCGCGCGCCGACTTCCTGTCGCAGCACTGGGCGGCCGAAAACGCGGCCGGCGAATGGGACATCCTGGGCGACCCGGCCCACAAGAAGCCGTCGCCTTCGCTGTACCGGGTGGAAGAAGTGCTCGCTTGCTGGAAAAAAATCACCGCGCCCGTGCTGTGGGTCGAGGCTGACGACACCAATATGTGGCTGTGGATGGGCCCCAAGCCGGAAGCGCGCATCGAGATCGACCGCCGCCTGGCGCATATCGCCAACGTCAGCGCGCGCATGATGCCCGACGCCGGCCACATGCTGCACCACGACCAGCCGGAAATGCTGGCGGCGATGCTGGAGCAATTCTTGGCCGAAAGCTGAGCACGCCACAGGGATTTTTCGCAGGCAGCGTACAATGGAGCCTTCTTTTGTCAGCCGGTGTTTTCAGGTATGAATGTAGATTTGCATTGTCACTCGAACGTGTCGGACGGGGTGCTCGCGCCGGCCGCCGTGGCCAAGTATGCGCATGATGCCGGCGTCAATGCCTGGGCCCTGACCGACCATGATGAAGTGAGCGGCATCGGCCGCGCGCGTGACGCCGCTGCCGCGCTGGGCATGCACTTTGTGCCGGGCGTGGAAATATCGGTGACGTGGGCGGGCGAAACGGTGCATATCGTCGGCCTGCAGATCGATCCGACCTCCGAAGGCTTGACGGCCGGCCTGGCCGCCACCCGCAGCGGGCGCGACGCGCGCGGGCGCGAGATGGCCGCGCAACTGGCCCGGGCCGGCATTCCCGGCGCCTATGAGGGTGCGCTTAAGTATGTCGACAATCCCGACCTGATGTCGCGCACCCATTTTGCGCGCTACCTGGTCGAGTGCGGCGCTTGCGCGAACATTCCGGAAGTGTTTCGTAAATACCTGACCGAAGGCAAGCCGGGGTATGTGCCGCACCGCTGGGCCAGCCTGACGCAGGCCATGGGCTGGATCAAAGGCGCGGGCGGCGTGGCCGTGATTGCCCATCCGGGGCGCTACAAGTTCAATATTACGGCACAGGCCGCCTTGTTCGATGAATTCAAGGACTTGGGCGGCACGGCGATCGAGGTGGTCACGGGCAGTCATAGTGCCGCCCAGTATCAGGTGTATGCGGAGCATGCGCGCAGGTATGGTTTCCTGGCGTCGCGCGGGACCGATTTTCATGCGCCTGGTGAATCGCGCATCGATTTCGCCGCGCTGCCGCCATTGCCATCTAGCCTCACGCCGGTGTGGCACGACTGGTTTTGAGAGCTGCAGCTTATCCCGATGCGCTGCGATGCAATGCGGGGCAATGCGGGCCCCTTGTTTTTCGCGCCAACCAGCCTTACCTATTCACTCTGACAACCATCCACAGCCCCGGAGGCTTGCCATGAAACGCATCGTTCTTTTTTTGGTTACCAACATCGCCGTCTTGCTGGTGCTGTCGCTGGTACTGACCGTCTTCGGTATTGGTCGGGGCGTGAGCGCGTCCGGCATCAATGTCGGCCAGCTGCTGGTGTTTTCAGCCGTCGTCGGTTTTACCGGTTCCTTCGTTTCTCTGCTGTTGAGCAAGACCATGGCCAAGTGGTCCACGGGCGCGCGGGTGATCGACACGCCCGCCAACGCCAACGAAGCATGGCTGGTCGCCACCGTGCGCAAGCTGGCCGACAGCGCCCACATCGGCATGCCCGACGTCGCCATTTATGAGGGCGAAGCGAACGCCTTTGCAACAGGCGCCTTCAAGAACTCCGCCCTGGTGGCCGTCTCCACGGGCCTGCTGTCGAGCATGAATCAAGATGAAATCGAAGCCGTGCTCGGCCACGAAATTGCGCACGTTGCCAACGGCGACATGGTCACGCTCACGCTGATCCAGGGTGTGGTCAATACCTTTGTCGTGTTCCTGGCGCGGGTGGTCGGCTTTGTGGTCGACAAGGTCTTGCTGCGCAATGACAATCGCGGCCCCGGCATCGGTTACATGGTCACGGTGTTCGTCTGCGAACTGCTGTTCGGCCTGGTGGCATCGATCATCGTGGCCTGGTTCTCGCGCCAGCGCGAGTTTCGCGCCGACGCCGGCTCGGCCAAATTGCTGGGCAGCCCGATGCCGATGCAGCGCGCGCTGATGCGCCTGGGCGGCATGGCGCCGGACGCCTTGCCGTCGTCGATGGCGGCCTTTGGCATCGCCGGCGGCGGGCGCAGTTGGGGGGCGCTGTTTTCCACCCACCCGCCAATGGAGCAGCGCATTGCAGCGCTTGACCAACTACGCTAAGATTTTTTACGCTGAATGTTCCTGACCGATGACCCAATTTTTCCAGATCCACCCGGACAACCCGCAAGCGCGCCTGATCAAGCAGGCCGCGCAGATCATCCATGCCGGCGGGATCGTCGCGCTGCCGACCGACTCCTGCTACGCGCTGGTGTGCCACCTGGACGACAAGGCGGCGGTCGAAAAACTGCGCCGCATCCGCGGCATCGATGACCGCCACCACTTGACGCTGCTGTGCCGCGACCTGTCCGAAATCGGCGCCTATGCACGCGTTGACAACAAGCAGTTCCGCTTCCTGAAGGCGGCCACGCCGGGCCCGTTCACGGTGATCCTGGAAGCCACGCGCGAAGTGCCGCGCCGTCTGTCGCATCCGTCGCGCAAGACCATCGGCCTGCGCGTGCCGGAAAACGCCATTGCCCAGGCCTTGCTCGCGGAACTCGGCCAGCCCTTGCTGGGCACCACGCTCATTCTCAGCGGCGAGGCCGAACCCTTGACCGACGCCGACAGCATCCGCGAGCGGCTTGAAAAACTGCTCGACCTGATCATCGACGGCGGCGCCTGTTCGATGCAGCCGACCACGGTGGTCGACCTTACCACCGAGACCCCGTCGCTGGTGCGTCAGGGCCGCGGCGACCCGTCCGTATTCGGACTTTGAAGGCGCGCCGACGGGCCGGCCCACCGGCTCTGCTAAAATCGCTGCATGAATAGTGTATCTGGCCAGTTGTTCTGGCTGATGGCGTACGTGATTCCGGTCGTGTTCGCTATTTCGCTGCACGAAGCAGCGCATGGCTATGTCGCCCGTTTTTTCGGCGACTCCACGGCGGCCGACGAAGGTCGCGTCAGCATCAACCCGCTGCGCCACATCGATCCGCTGGGCACCATCTTGCTGCCGCTGGTGGCGTATTGGCTGATCCAGCTGCCGTTCGGCTACGCAAAACCGGTCCCGGTCGACTTTAACCGGCTCGGCAACCCGCGCCGCGATGCGGCATTCGTGGCCTTTGCCGGCCCGGCCGCGAATGCAGCGATGGGAACGCTCTGGGCGCTGCTGGGCCTGTTTGTCAGCGTACGCCAGCCGCTGCTGTGGGAAATGGCCAGGGCGGGCATCCTGGTGAATGCGGCAATGTTTGTATTCAACATGATTCCCGTCCCGCCGCTGGATGGCGGGGAAATCCTGATGAGCCTGCTACCACGGCGGATCGCGACAAAAATGGAAGCGATCCGCTTGCCGCCGGCCAGGCCCAAGAAAACGATCAGGCTGCTGCGGCGCCTGATGCCGTACTGGTTGCTGCGCCGCACGGTGCGGATGGAAGTGTACGACATGTGTATTTTTGCGATGTTCCTGCTGCTCATGAAGTTCCATGTGCTCGACAGGTTCCTGGCCAGGTCGATTTATTATGTGAGCAATGCATTCAAGGCAGTCGTCATCCCCTTTTCCTGAGCTGGCAGCCAAGCTGACAGCGCCATTCATTTTTATACTCTAGAGTTCATTTCATGTATCCAGATCGTGTCGTTTCCGGTATGCGCCCTACGGGCACCATGCACCTTGGACATTACCATGGCGCACTCAAGAACTGGGTGCGGATGCAGTCCGAGCAGCCTTGCCTGTTCTTCGTGGCCGACTGGCACGCCTTGACCACGCATTACGACGACCCGACCATCATCGAACGCAGCACCTGGGACATGGTCGTCGACTGGCTCGCGGCCGGCATCGACCCGTCGCAGTCGACGCTGTTCATCCAGTCGCGGGTGCCGGAACACGCCGAACTGCACCTGCTGCTGTCGATGTGCACGCCGCTTGGCTGGCTCGAGCGCGTGCCCACCTACAAGGACCAGATCGACAACCTGACGAGCAAGGATCTGGCCACCTACGGCTTCCTGGGCTACCCCTTGTTGCAGGCGGCCGACGTGCTGATCTACCGCGCCAGCCAGGTGCCGGTGGGCGACGACCAGGTGCCGCACATTGAAATGATGCGCGAGATCGCGCGCCGCTTCAACCACATGTACGGCAAGGAAAAGGGCTTTGAAGAAAAAGCGATGGACGCCGTCAAAAAGCTGGGCAGCAAGCGCGCCAAGCTGTACCTGGAACTGCGTACCGAATACCAGCAGGAAGGCAAGGACGATGCGCTCGCACAAGCCAAGGCCATGCTGGACGACGCCCAAAGCTTGTCGATGATCGACCGCGAACGCCTGTTTGGCTACCTGGAAGGCAGCCGCAAGCTGATTTTGGTGGAGCCGCAAGCCAAGCTGACGGTGGCGTCGCGCCTGCCGGGCCTGGATGGCCGCAAGATGTCCAAGAGCTATGGCAACGCGATTGCGCTGCGCGAAGACAAGGATTCCGTCACCAAGAAAGTGCGCACCATGCCGACCGACCCGGCCCGCGTGCGCCGCACCGATCCGGGCGATCCGCGCAAGTGCCCGGTCTGGCAACTGCATGAAGTCTATTCCGACGACGCCACCAGGGACTGGGTCGTCAAGGGTTGCACCTCGGCCGGCATCGGCTGCATCGAATGCAAGCAACCGGTGATTGACGCCATCATCGCCGAGCAGGAACCGATGCACGAACGCGCCCAGCAGTATTTGGACGACCCGTCGCTGGTGCGCGCCATCGTCGCCGACGGCTGCGACGCGGCGCGCAAGCTGGCGCAGGAAACCATGCGCGACGTGCGCGAGGCCATGGGCTTGTCGTACAGCTGATGGCGGACGTGTCGGACTGGGTTCGGCGCTTCGCGCCGCTGGTGGGCCAGGGCGACGTGCTCGACCTGGCCTGCGGCGGCGGACGCCACGCGCGCCACTTCGCCGCGCTCGGGCACGCGGTGCTGGCGCTGGACCGCGATGCGGCGGCGCTGGCGGCTTTGGCAGATGACAAGGTCACCACGCTGCACTTCGACCTGGAAGACGGCGTTTCCCAATGGCCATTTGCGCCGGGGCGCTTTGCCGGCGTTGTCGTCACCAACTACTTGCACCGTCCGCTGTTCGGGCATCTTGCACGCAGCCTGGCGCCGGACGGCGTCTTGATTTACGAAACATTCGCGATCGGAAATGAGGCCTTCGGCAAACCGTCGAATCCCCACTTTTTGCTGGGCGAGGGAGAGCTGCTGGCGCTGGCCGCCTTGCACGGCCTGCGCGTGCTGGCCTTTGAGGACGGCGTCACGGACGCGCCCAAGGCAGCGATGGTGCAGCGGCTATGCGCCGTCGGACCTGATTTTGCCCGCAGCAAGGCGCAGCTGGAGCCCCACGAGGGCGCCGCAAAGCGCGATTCCAGTCAAGAATGAACCTTTTAGGCGGGGTATCCGCTACAATCAGAGTTTCTTTTACCAGCATCGTCACATACATATGATCAAGGGCAGCATAGTAGCAATCGTCACTCCGATGCATGCGGATGGCAGTCTCGACTATCCCGGCTTGCAAAAGCTGATCGACTGGCACGTCGCCGAAGGCACGGACGGGATCGTCATCGTCGGTACCACGGGCGAATCGGCCACCGTCAGCGTCGCCGAACACTGCGAGCTGATTCGTTTTACGGTCGCGCACGCCAAGGGCAGGATTCCCATCATTGCCGGCGCGGGCGGCAATTCGACCGCCGAAGCGATCAAGCTGTCCGAGTCGGCCAAGGAATTTGGCGCCGACGCCGTGCTGAGCGTGGTGCCGTACTACAACCGGCCTACGCAGGAAGGCATGTACCAGCACTTCAAGGCCATTGCCGAAGCGGTGGATTTGCCCATCATCCTGTACAACGTCCCTGGCCGCACGGTCGCTGACATGTCCAACGAGACGGTGGTGCGCCTGTCGGCCATTCCGAACATTGTTGGCATCAAGGACGCGACCGGCAATATCGGGCGCGGCCTGGAACTGCTGAAACTGGTGCCGAAAAGCTTTGCCGT
Organism: Massilia sp. TWP1-3-3; assembly: GCF_049897805.1. Classification (NCBI taxonomy): domain Bacteria; kingdom Pseudomonadati; phylum Pseudomonadota; class Betaproteobacteria; order Burkholderiales; family Oxalobacteraceae; genus Massilia; species Massilia sp. TWP1-3-3. Next base: position 18,683 of record NZ_JAFCWX010000034.1, on the reverse strand, counting down.
GTATTCCGGCGACGACCCGACCGCCATCGCGCTGATGCTGTGCGGCGGGGCTGGTAATATTTCGGTGACGGCCAATGTGGCACCCAAGGCCATGCACGAGATGTGCGCGGCTGCGATGGGCGGTGAGATCGCCACGGCAGTCGCCCTCAACAACCAGATCATGGGATTGCATGGCAAGCTGTTCGTCGAGCCCAACCCGGTTCCGGTCAAATGGGCGCTGGCCGAAATGGGCATGATGCCGCCGGGCCTGCGCCTGCCGCTGGTGGCGCTGTCGGCCGACTTCCACGACACCGTCCGCGGCGCGCTGCGCGACGCCGGCGTTCTCCCTACGCCCTGACCCGCAAGGGTTGGGATCATTTCAGACACCGGCCGCTGTTGGCCCTTATCCAGCTACGACATGACTATTCGCACCACATTTACTCCGGCCATGGCCACCGTTATTACTTCCGCGCTGCTGGTCACCCTGACCGGCTGCGGCATGATCAGCTCGGTGATGGAACAAGATCACCTCGACTACCGCGGTGCGAAAAAAGCCGCCAAGCTCGACGTGCCGCCTGACCTGACCCAGCTCGAAAAGGACAACCGCTACGCCGTCCCTGAAGGACGCGGCAGCGCATCGGCCTCGACCTACCAGGCCGGCCGCACCGCCGCCGCCGCCGCTGCGCCCGCCGGTCAGGCCGTCGGCCCGATCAACACCGAAGCGATGCGCGTCGAACGCAATGGCAACCAGCGCTGGCTGGCGGTTAACCAGTCGCCCGAGCAGTTGTTCCCGCAGATCAAGCAGTTCTGGATCGACAATGGCTTCACGCTCGCTGCCGAGTCGGCCACCACCGGCACCATGGAAACGGAATGGACGGAAAACCGCGCCAAGATCCCGCAAGACATCGTGCGCCGCACGCTGGGCAAGGTTGTCGATTCGCTGTACGGCTCCGGCGAGCGCGACAAGTACCGCACGCGCCTGGAGCGCACCGCAACCGGCGGCACCGAGGTCTACATCAGCCATCGCGGGGCCGAAGAAGTCTTGACCGGTCCGCACAAGGAAATTCCAACCTGGACCTCGCGCGGCAACGATCCTGACCTGGAAGCGCAATTTCTGAGTAAGCTGGTGGCGCGCCTGTCCGGCGCCGAGGATAACAAGCCGACCGCCGCCTCGAAAGCGGTGGTGGCCAGCGCCGTGGTGGCGCCGCAGCACGCCAAGCTGGTGGGCAGCGCCGTGGAAGTCGATGAAGGTTTCGATCGTGCATGGCGCCGTGTGGGCCTGGCGCTGGACCGCGTCGGCTTTACCGTCGAAGACCGCGACCGCGTGCAGGGCGTGTACTTCGTGCGCTTTGTCGACCCGGACATCGCCGCCAAAGATGGCTTTTTCAAGAAACTGTTCACTTTTGGCGAAGCCGACAAGGCCAAGGAAGCGCAGCGTTACCGCGTCGTCGTCAAGACGGCGGCCGGCGCGAGCGTGAGCCAGGTGACGGTGCAGTCGAACGAAGGCAAGCCGGAAGCAACACCGACCGGCGCGAAGATCCTCAAGCTGCTGGGCGACGAACTGAAGTAATCAAGCGTCGTCCACAGCAAAATGCCGTTCAGCTATGCGCTGAACGGCATTTTTTTTCGTGTTTTTAATAGCGCCCGCCTCAGCGCCGCGCAACGCTCCAGCCCGGCATCGGTATCGACAGACGAAAAAAAGCCGACCCGAAGGTCGGCTTTCTTTTTTCAAACCGTGCTGAAAATTACTTAGCAGCCGATGCAGCAGCCGAAGCTGCGGTCGATGCAGCAGCCGAAGCAGCAACAGCAGCGTCAGCAGCAACAGAAGCGGCCGAAGCAGCAACAGCAGCAGCGGTAGCAGCGTCAGCAGCAGGAGCTGGGGTCTCAACAACTGCTGGTGCAGGTGCGGTCTCAACTACTGGAGCAACTGGAGCAACAACTGGCTCTTCTTTTTTAGCGCAAGCAGCCAGAGCAACGGCCAACAGGGAGACGATCAGCAAAGATTTTTTCATGGGTTTTTCCTTAATTAATTCACTATAAATACAATATTTGATGCGATGAATAATTACCGGTAATTATCGCTCGTTAGGGAGATCTCGTAGACTTTCGTACCTGTTATGAGTGCTTACAGACAACGGAAACTTCCTAACCCGCTATTATAGCGAAAAATGGTGCTTCGCAATAGCACAATAATGCTTTTTTGGAAGCGGTTTGTGAACATGCAAGCAAAAATACCCGATCCGGGCACTTGGAATAGACGTTTTACTAATTTTTTCTGAGTTTGCCAAACTAAATTTGGAAAAAGCACGAAATTTTGCTACAAGCCAGTCGTCGTCGCGTGCAGTCCCGGCAGCGATTCCGCCCAGATGCCGGCGAACCGTTCGGCGCTGATTTCGGTCGCCAACGGCGTGTTGAAAACGGCTTCTCCGCGCATGTGATCGCTATGGAAGCGCCGCACGATATGCTCGCCGTCGCCGATGCAGAACGAATCGGTCAGCGTGCGCAGCGCGCGGCTGGTGACCCGACACTCGACTCTGTGGCTGTAATCTTTTAAAAGGCGCAAGAAGCGCGGGTATTCACGCTCGATGAGGCCGGTTTGGTGCATGGCCATCTGCACGTGGCCGCCGCGGGCGAGGAAATCGCGCAGCGCCGCATCGGTGGCGCTTGTGCCGAGCGGGAAAACCGCAAAGTCCGGGTCGAACAGCGACAGCGTCGCGTTTGACCGCGCAACGCAGGCCAGAAAATGGCCTTCGAACTCGGTGCGGGTGGTGAACCGGTTTTCTGCGGCGTCCGTCATAGCAAACCTTTCAGGGAAGTTCGAGCCAGCCATCCTGGTACCAGGTGTAAAGCGCCTCCATCACATCGTCCGAAGCGCCAGCGACGAGCGGGCCGGGCAGGGTGCGCTCGTTGGCCAGCGCGTCGAGCAAGGTCTTGTCGGCCCGGCCCACGGCAAACGATTCGCCATTGATGAACACGTGCTTGCCGCGATACAGCATCAGGGTCTTGAGCGACAGTACCACGCCTTTTTTGGCCACGCTCTGGACAAAGCGGCCCATCGTCAAGGGCTTGGCAGGCCCGGTGAAAAACACATTATGCTTCGGTTCCGACAAGTGTTCGCCCAGAAAGATCGTCACGTCTTCTTCGGTAAAGCGCACCTTGTTGATTTCCTCGGTAATGGTGGCCAGCATGTGGCGCGGAATTTCCGCGGGATGCTTGGACACTTCCAGTGCCGGGTCGCCGTAGCGCCCCGGCAAGTCGATCGAATCGGCCATGAACTGCAGAAACGCTTCGCCCAGTTCCTGGTACGACGGCGAGCGAAAACCGATCGAATAGGTCATGCACTCGCCAACGGCCACGCCGTCGTGCGCGTAGTGGGGCGGCAGGTACAGCATGTCGCCCGGTTCGAGCAAAAACTCTTCCTGCGGCTTGAAGTTGGCCAGGATCTTGAGCGGCTTGCCTTCGACCAGCGAAAGGTCCTTCTGCGGGCCAATGCGCCAGTGGCGCTTGCCGTGCGCCTGCAGCAGGAACACGTCGTAGGAGTCGAAGTGGGGACCGACGCCGCCGCCATCGGTGGCATAGCTGATCATCAAGTCGTCCAGGCGCGCGTCGGGAATGAAGCGGAACTGGCGCAGCAGCGCGTCGGCGCCCTTGTGGTACAGGTTGGCGCCCTGGACCAGCATCGTCCATTGCTTTTGCGTGGTCGGCGGCAGCGTCTCGAGCGGGCCGTGCTGCATGTCCCAGTCGCCGTCGACGCTGGTGATCAGGCGCGACTCGATATGGTTTTGCTTGGCCATCTCGGCCAGCGCGGCCAGCGTGAGCAGCGGCTTGAAGCCGGGGATGGCCTGGCGAATCAGCAGGGGTTTTTTATGCCAATAGTCGCGCAAGAACTCGGCGGGCGTAATGTTGCCTAACAGGGTAGATTTTTTCATGGCCCATTATAACCAAGTCCCGTATCGGGCCAAGGCGTCGGCAGGTATAATCCGCCAGTACACATTGAAAGGAAAGCATGATGAAGATTGCCAAGAATACGGTCGTAACGGTCAATTACAAATTGTCCGACGCGCAAAACAACCTGATCGAAGACGGCAGTCAGCCGATGGTCTACCTGCATGGCGGCTACGAAAACACGCTGCCCAAGATCGAGGAAGAACTCGACGGCAAGGAAGTGGGCTATTCGTCCGTCATCCAGATCGAGCCTGACGACGCCTTTGGCGACTACGATCCGGCACTGGTCAAGGTCGAGCCGCGCAACCGCCTGCCCGAGCCGCTGGAAGTGGGCATGCAGTTCGAAGGCATGCCCGACGCCGACGCCGACGAAGAAGCGATGATCTTCACCGTGACCGACATCGCCGACGACAAGGTCGTTTTGGATGGCAACCATCCGCTGGCCGGCATGGCGCTGCGCTTTGAATTGTCGGTCGCCGGTGTGCGCGCCGCCACCGACGAAGAAATCACCCACGAGCACGTGCACGGCGCCCATGGCCACCACCATGGCGACGAAGACGACGAAGATGGCGACGGCGACGAGGGCGACGCCTTCCGCAGCCATCCCGTGCATTAACAGCGTCCTTTGCTGTCCGGGCGGCGCCGCGCCTTGTTCTGTGCGGCGGCGCCCGGCAACCCAGCGTATGCATACGTTGTCGGGTTGTCAAAATTTATCTTTTCCAACGTCAAATAAACGCATTAGAATGTCACGCGCGCCTCGCGCCTGGTATCGCTGCGCGGCGCATCCTTTGTGCATAGCGCACGCCATTCCAGGAGAACTTGTATGACCACGTTTGTTCCCCGCACGTTTCGCCGCACGCTGCTGGCGGCGTCGCTTGCTCTGATGTCGACCGGCACGCTGAATGCGGCCCCCGCCCCCGGCAAGGTCGACATCGCCATTCCCGATATCGCCTACAAGAAGTTCGTGCTCAAGAACGGGCTCACGCTGCTGGTCCATGAAGACCACAAGGCGCCCGTGGTGGCGGTGAACACCTGGTTTCACGTCGGCTCCAAGAATGAAAAGCTGGGCAAGACCGGCTTTGCCCACTTGTTTGAACACTTGATGTTCAGTGGCAGCGAAAACTTCAACCAAACCTACATCACCGCCATGGAAGGCATCGGCGCGACCGACCTGAACGGCACGACCAACTCCGACCGCACCAATTATTTCGAGAACGTGCCGACCTCGATGCTCGACTATGCGCTGTTCGCCGAGAGCGACCGCATGAGCCATCTGCTCGGTTCGGTCGACCAGAAAAAGCTCGACCTGCAACGCGGCGTGGTCCAAAACGAAAAGCGCCTGGGCGAAAACCAGCCCTACGGCGTCGCCTGGCAACTGCTCACTGAAAACACCTACCCGGTCGGCCACCCGTATTCCTGGACCGTGATCGGTTCCATGAAGGACCTGGATGCGGCGTCCATGCCGGACGTGCAGGAATGGTTCAAGACCAACTACGGCCCCAATAACACCACCATCGTGCTGGCCGGCGACATCACGCCGGAAGCGGCGCTGGCGAAAGTGGAGAAGTACTACGGCGACATTCCCGCCGGCCCGCCGCTGGCCCGCCATGAAGCCTGGATTGCCAAGCGCACCGGCACCCACCGCAGCACGGTCCAGGACCGCGTGCCGGCCAGCCGCGTCTACCGCGTCTGGAACGTGCCGGGCGGGCACACCGCCACCGAACCGCTGCTCGACCTGGCCGCGCGCGTACTGGGCGGGGGCAAGACCAGCCGCTTCTACAAGCGCCTGGTCTACAAGGACCAGCTCGCCACGTCGGCGCAGGCGGAAAACGATTCGTCCGAAATCGGCGGCCAGTTTTCCTTTACCTTGACCGCGCGTCCGGGCGCCGATGTGCGCAAGATGGAGCTGGGCGCCGATGAAGAATTGCGCAACCTGATGAAAGGCGGCCCCACCGCTGCCGAACTCGAGCTGGCCAAGACGGCCATCCTGGCGCAATTTACCCGCATCGTCGAGCGCGTCGGTGGCTTTGGCGGCAAGAGCGACTTGCTCGCCTCATGCCAGACCTACACGGGCAACCCCGACTGCTACAAGGATTACCTGAAGGGCATCAAGGCGGCCACGCCGGCGCAAGTGAAGCAGGCGATGAACGAGTGGCTCAGCGACGGCGACTTCGTGCTCGATGTGCAGCCTTTCCCGACCGAACTGTCGACTACTGCCAAGTTTGATCGCAGCCAAGTTCCCGCGCTCGGCAAGCCGGAAACGCTGAACCTGCCGCCGATGCAGCGGGCCACGCTGTCGAACGGCTTGAAGGTGGTGCTGGCCGAGCGCCACAGCGCGCCGGTGGTGAATTTTTCGATGATGGTCGACAGCGGCTTTGCATCCGATTCCGCCGCGCTGCCGGGCGTTGCCGGTCTGGCGCTGCGCATGCTTGAAGAGGGCACGCAAAAGCGCAGTTCGCCGGTGATCAGCGAACAGTTCGAAGCGCTGGCAGCGAACTACAGCGCGAGCACCAACCTGGACGGCGCCTTTGTGCAGATGAACGTGCTCAAGGCAACCATGCCCAAGGCGCTGGACGTGTACGCCGACATTGTGATGAACCCGGCGTTTTCGCAGATTGAACTAGACCGCCTGAAGAAAGACCGGCTGGCCGCCATCGCGCGCGAGAAAAGCAATCCAAGCATGATGGCGCTGCGCGTCATTCCGGAAATCGTCTATGGCAAGGGCCACGCCTATGCGCTGCCGTTCAGCGGTACCGGCACCGAAGCGGCGGTATCGCGCATGACGCGCGAGGACCTGGTCAAGTACCACCAGGCCTGGTTCAAGCCGAACAACGCCACCTTGCTGGTGGTGGGCGACACGACGCTCGCTGACATCACGCCGCTGCTGGAAAAGGCGTTCGGCGCCTGGAAGGCGGGCGAGGTACCGAAGAAGAACGTGGTCGAAGTCAAGCTGCCTGAAAAGCGTAGCGTGTACCTGATGGACCGTCCGGGCGCGCAGCAAAGCGTGATCTATGCGGTGCAGCTCGCTGCCCCGCGCAATTCGCCCGATGCGGTGCCACTGGAACTGGTCAACGACGTCTTCGGCGGCACGTTCAGCTCGCGCATTAACATGAACCTGCGCGAAGACAAGCACTGGTCGTACGGCGTGAACGCCGGCCTGCATCCGGCCGTGGGCCAGCGCCTGTTCATGAGCGTGTCGCCGGTGCAAACCGACAAGACGCGTGAATCGCTGCAGGAACTGGTGCGCGAGTATGGCGACATCGCCGGCGGCAGGCCGATCACCGCGGCCGAGCTGGCCAGTGCGCAAAGCAACGAGACGCTCGGCTTGCCGGGTTCGTTCGAAACTGCCGGACAGTTGGGCCGCGCGTACGAAACCATTTTGCAGTACAAGCTGCCGGAGAACTACTACAACACCTTTACCCAGACCGTGATGGCGATGACGCCGGCGCAAGCCAACGCCATGGCCGCGCGCTCGATCACGCCCAACAAGCTGGCGTGGGTGGTGGTGGGCGACATGAGCAAGGTTGAAGCTGGCATTCGCGAGCTCAAGCTCGGGGACGTGGTCAAGATCGACGCTGACGGCAAGCCGGTGCAGTAAATTAAATAGAAGCGCAGCACGGGTACCCGCTTGCGGGTGGGTGCCCGTGGTGTTGGTTTTATCGCTGCGGTGGAAGCTTGCCTGCAAAGGGAAACGCTTTTCCACTACATCGTCCTCGCGCACAAGGCTGTTGCACAAGGTCGGTGGGAGAATACTTTGCACTGCCAAGGACCGTAGGGCGGAAAAGGGCTAGCCCGCATTCCGCCATGCGTCTCGACGGCGCTCGTCGGAAAAGGGGGGGGCACCCAGGCGCCTCCGGCGCCATCACTTTTGCGACAGCCCCGTTAGCGCTCGTCGATCCTGAACATATGCTCGGCCCCCGGCGTGACGTCCACCTGCATCACGCGCGAGCCCACACTGACATGCCCCACGTTCTCGCGCCACGCAATGGCCGGCTCGACCCCATTCGACACCGGCGCCGTATCGATCAACAGCACCTTGCCCTCAAACTTCTTGGCCAGCGCGACAATCTGGCGCCGCGCCGCTGCATACCCATCCTGGGGCGTCTGGTTGCTGCGGCCAAGGCGCGCCAGCAGTCCCGGCTCTTCCTTCAAAATATTCACGTTCCCTTCCGAGAACAGCACCACGCCGGTCAGCTGCTTGTGCTTGGCCTGCGCGAACAGGCGCGTGAGCCAGAAACGGTCCGCCACGGTCCGGTCTTCATACTCGCTGTTGCGCCCGGCCTCGGAACGATAGTTGTTGTTATTCGACGGCAGATTGACGGTTGCATACAGCACGTCGCCCATGATCCAGTACGCGTTTTCGGCGTAGCTGCGAAACTTGGCGTTGGCCGACTGGCGCGCGAGCATCAGCGCCCTGGTGCCAAGCGCGTCCGGTTCCTCGTAGAGCAGCTCGCGCAGGCGGTTCAGGCGCTCGATGCTGACCAGGCGCCCGGCCGCGTTCTTGCAGTAGCTCCAGTCGCTGGCCGCGGGAACCACGATCACGGGCCGCTTGACGCTATCGAGCATGTCGCGCCGGTGCATGTACAACTCGTCGGTGCACGGTTCCGCGACGCCCTTGACGCCGGTGGCGACCACGAACGCAAGCGGCGCCTTGCGGATGTTGGCGAGCGCCTTTTCAAGCTGCGCTTCCGATGCGCCGCCGGCAAAGGTGTGCCCGATCACGCCGAAGTGGTGCGCGCGGGTTGGGATTGACGCCGGCGCCGGCGTTTGCCTGCTGGCGTGCGCGCCGCCGGCACAGAAAAGCGCCGCCAGCAGCAGCGCGGAGCAGGGCCGCAGCTTCATTCGGACGCCATTCGCTTGAGCTGGTATAGCTGGTCAAGCGCTTCACGCGGGCTCAAGGCGTCCGGATCGATGCCGGCCAGCGCCTCGAGCAGCGCGCTGTTGGCCGCGTGCGGCGGCGAAACATCCTCCTCCGGTTCCACGCACGGCAGCGCGAACAGGTCGCGCTGCGGCGTGGTTTCAAGCGCCTGCGATTCGAGCCGCGCCAGGTGCTTGCGGGCCGCCTTGATCACCCCTTGCGGCACTCCGGCCAGCTGGGCCACCTGCAGACCGTAGCTTTGCGACGCAGGTCCGGCCTGCACCGCGTGCAGGAACACGATGCTGTCTTTGTGTTCGACCGCCGACAGGTGCACGTTGGCCGCGCTCGGATGGCTTTCGGGTAGCTGGGTCAATTCAAAATAGTGAGTCGCGAACAGTGTGAAGCTGCGGCTGGTGTCGATCAGGTGGCGCGCGATTGCCCATGCCAGCGCCAGGCCGTCGAAGGTCGAGGTGCCGCGCCCCACTTCATCCATCAGTACCAGCGAATGCTCGGTGGCGCCGTTCAGGATCGCCGCCGATTCGGTCATTTCGACCATGAAGGTGGAGCGCCCGCCGGCCAGGTCGTCGGTGGCGCCGATGCGGGTGAAGATACGGTCGATCGGCCCGATCACGGCGCTTTTGGCCGGCACGTAACTGCCCACGTAGGCCAGCAGCGTAATCAGCGCCACCTGGCGCATGAAGGTCGATTTACCGCCCATGTTCGGGCCGGTAATCAACAGCAGGCGGCGCTCGTCGCGGAACTGGCAGTCGTTGGCGATGAAGCGCTCGATCTGGTTTTCGACCACGGGATGGCGGCCTTCGCAGATATCCAGGCAAGGCTCGCCCACCAGCTGCGGCGCATTCCAGTTGTGCTGCAGCGCGTGGTGCGTGAGCGCGGTGAGCGTGTCGAGCTGCGCCAAGCCTTGCGAGATGGTCTGCAGGCAGGCGATGTGGGGCGCCAGGTCGGCCAGCAGCACGTCGTAGAGCTGCTTTTCGCGCACCAGCGCCTTGTCTTGCGCCGACAGGGCTTTGTCCTCGAACACCTTCAGTTCCGGCGTGATGTAGCGCTCCGCGTTTTTCAGGGTCTGACGCCGGCGGTAGTCGTCGGGCACCTTGTCGGTCTGGCCGTGCGTGACTTCAATATAAAAGCCGTGCACCTTGTTGTATTCGACGCGCAGGTTGGCAATGCCGGTGCGGGCGCGCTCGCGGATTTCCAGGTCGAGCAGGAACTGGCCCGCGTTCTCGGACAGGCCGCGCAGTTCGTCCAGTTCGGCGTCAAAGCCGCGCGCGAACACGCCGCCGTCGCGCACCATGGCGGCAGGTTCCTGCGCCACCGCGCGCACCAGCAGGTCAAGGCATGGCCCGGGCGTGGCGATGGCGTCGTAAATGGATGCCAGCAGCGAAGGCTCGCCCGCGATGAAGCTGCGCTGCACGCAGTTGCGCAGCGCGGGCAACTGCTGCAAGCCGTCGCGCAGGCTGGCCAGGTCGCGCGGGCGCGCCGACAGCAGGGCGATGCGGGTGGTGATGCGTTCGATGTCTGGCACTTGCGAGAGCGTGGCCGCCAGCGCGCCGGCCGCGTCGCTCTGGGCCAGCGAAGCGATGGCAGCATGGCGCGACCGCGCCACGCCCTGGTCGCGCCGCGCATGGTGCAGCCAGTGGCGCAGCAGGCGCGAACCCATCGCCGTGCGGCAGTGGTCGAGCAAGGAGAACAGTGTGGGCGACTCCTGGCCGCGGATGGTTTCGGTCAGTTCCAGGTTGCGCCGGGTGGCGGCGTCCAGGCCGATGAATTCGTTTTCGGTTTCGGTGGTAAGCGAGAGCACGTGCTGCAGGCCCCGGCCCTGGGTTGACTGGGCGTAGCGCAGCAGCGCGCCGGCCGCGCCAAAGGCCGCGCCCAGGCCGTCGGCGCCAAAGCCGGTGAGGGTGGCAACGCCAAGCTGGTCGAGCAGGGCCTTGTGGCCGCCCACGACGTCGAAGTGCCAGTCCGGCACGCGCTGGGTGTGGACCGCAGCGTCGTCTTCGAACAGGTCGGCGCCGTCAGCGCGCAGGATTTCGGCCGGGGCAATGCGTTCGAGTTCCTGCTGCAGGCGCAGGCCGACGGTGCGGCTGTCGCCCGAAAACTCCATCAGTTTCAGGCCGCCGCTGGCCAGCGACAACCAGGCCAGACCGGCAGTGGCAACCTTGCGCTGGCTGATGATGCACACGGCCAGCAAGGGGCGTTCGGCTTTTTCTGGCAGCAGGTCGGCGTCGGTCAGGGTGCCGGGGGTGACCACGCGCAGGACCTTGCGCTCGACCGGGCCCTTGCTGGTGGCCGGGTCGCCGATCTGCTCGCAGATGGCGCACGACTCGCCCAGCTTGACCAGCTTGGCCAAATATGGGTCGAGCGAGTGGAAGGGGATGCCGCACATCTTGATCGGATTGCCGTTCGAGGCGCCGCGCGCGGTGAGCGTGATGCCCAGGATGCGCGCCGCTTTTTCGGCGTCCTCGTGGAACAGCTCGTAAAAGTCGCCCATGCGGTAGAACACCAGCATGGTTGGGTAATCGGCCTTGATGCGCAGGTATTGCTGCATCATCGGCGTGACCTTGCCGCCCGCCTCCTGTGGCAAACCAATTTGTATATTTTTCAATGACTTACCAACTTCCAAGCGGCCTCCAGCGATCCTAAGCGTCCCGTTTCGCTCCCTTTCAGGTGCCTCTGGCTTTAGCCGCCGGCTAGCCGCGCTGGTTAAAAAGGGAGCATACTGGCTCTTCCCGGCTAAAACCACGAAAGCGCGCCATGAAGGTCCCCTTGAACCAGGACGTCGTCCTGAAAATGAGCTTGTCGAGGAGGCCCGAGTTGAAGGCGTCCGCGAGCGGGAAAACCTCTATTGTATATGGCCCCTTTGATGGGGGCGAATACATCACCTACGATTCCAGCCAGAATTCTCCACGTGGCTTCGGCGTCAGGGTCGGCAAGACCGGCAAGTCCTACATCGTGCAGCGCGCCATCAATGGCAAGGTGACCAAATGGGTCGTCGGCAAGGTCGGCGACCTCACCATCGACGAGGCGCGCGACAAGGCCCGCGAGGGCATCCAGATCTCCATCAAGCACGGCGTCACGCCCACCAAGGTCGAGCGCGAGCGCGCCGCCAACGAGCTGACCTTGGGCGATTGCTTCGACGATTACAAAAGCTATCTGGTCAAGCGCAATCCCCCGGCCAAGGAGAATTCGCTGCTGTCGATGGCGAAGGGGCGTTCGAAGTTCAAGGACTGGGACGACCGCAAAGTGACCTCCCTCTCGTCGAAGATGATCGTCGACCGCTTCGACGCTTTGGTGCCGGCCGGGCGGACCGCCGCCGAAGCCGCGTGCCGATGGGCCAACGCAGCGGTCAACCGCGCCATCAAGGTCGAGGCGGAGCAGGCCAAGAGCCAGCGCCGCGACCCGACGCTCGAATACAATCCGTTCATCACGCTCAAGACCCAGGAGATGTATCGCACTCGCGCGCAGCTCGCGCAGGACTACAAGCGCAAGGGCATCCGCAATCCCATGGACCCCATGGACAACCTTGGCAAGTGGGTCCAAGCGGTGTGGAACAAGAAGGCCGCCAACCCCACCGGCGCCGACTTTTTGCTCCTGACGCTGCTTTGGGGGATGCGCAAGACCGAGGCGAGCCAGGTCAAGTGGCGCCATCGCATCGACGCGGCGGAAGCCGCTCACAGCTCCTGGGTCGACCTGGACAAGAGGAAGGTTTATCTTTTCGACCCCAAGAATCGCTCGGACCATGAGCTGCCTATCGCGCCGTGCGCCTTGGAGCTTCTGCGCCGGCGCGATGAGGAAGGGCCCGGACGCGTGTCAAAGTGGGTGTTCCCGGCGCGCTCGTCTCGCAGCGCCACAGGCCATTACTCGGACTGCAATTCCTTGCTCAAATATGTGCGCGAAGAGGCGGGCATCGACGTGCTGCGGCCGCACGACTTGCGGCGCACGTTCGGCCGCATCGCGGAAGACTTGGGATTCCCCTATTCGACCATCCAACGCCTGCTCAACCACGTGCGGATGGCCGACTCCACGGTCAGCTACTCGGAGCAGTCGTGGCCTCGCCTAGCTGAGCGCATGGAACGCTTGGAGGAGGCGATCCTCGGAACCTACCCCGTCGCGCTGGCGGCGCTGCGGCCCGTCGCCAGCGCCGAGCCGTCCACGAATAGGGCCAATCTAGCCCCGTGAATATCTGGTCAGGAGTTGCGCTCCATTTGGATATAATGGCATGACTAAGGCCGGGGCCGATCGCGACGCCGGCGACATCAAAAGGGCGTAGCTTGGACACTCTGGACGAACGACTGCGGATGGCTCGATCTCGAAACGAACTTTCGGCCTTGGAGGATGAAACGGCGGTCGAGGAGGACCTCGCGGCCCTCTATCTTTGCATGTCGGCGAAGAAGCTCGGCGAGCTCCGCGCCAAAGATGGCGGCCCGGTTTTCATTAAGCCGACCGAGGCGAATTCGATTGGGCGAAACCAGCCCGTCTCCTATGCCATGGGGGAGCTTCGAAAATGGCGGGCATCCATGTCTGCGGCCAGCAATCTTGAAGTGGCGAAGCGCCAGGGCCTGCTTGGCTGGGTCAGCGCCGTGGAGCCGTTTTGGATGGATCTCAGCGGTTCGGTGATCGGCCCCGCCATTGACCAAACTGAGGAGAGGTGGCCCGAGCTGTTCTCGCAAGCGATCGAAGGGATCGTGCGCGTCGCATGGCTGTCGCCACGCGACGCCCTGCGCGAACGTTGGAACGCTACGGAGCCACACCTGAGCATGGCCAACGAATTCCTTCTAGTCTTGGATGGCGAGAAATTCGCGGCCCTTGCTGCGGTCGAGGCTACTGAGCTTGCCCTCGTGCTCATGGAACAGCCTTCCGCGGCGGCTCCATGATCGACAGGTTTGATTCGCGCTGCCTCCTGATCATTCCGTGCTGCGCGGCCAAGAAGGCGTCAGGCATTCCGCTCCCTAGCGCGCCCGATCCCTTGATGGCGTGCGTATCCGAAGATGTCTACGCTTCGGTCCTGAACGCGCGCGCCCGCGTCTTAGCTTCTACCCGGGCCGACTCTCGGTTCATGCGCGAGAAGTATGGGAAAAATGGCTTGATCCGTGATGGCTCCGACTTGGGTGGAGATCGCACGGATGGACAGTATTTCACGGCTCTGGATCGATACGATGGGAAGCTTTACCGCGTCCCAGGGTTCAAACAAACAGTTTCGGGGTTGGCCTCGAATGCGTCCGGCGCCAAGATCGTCATACTCTCCGCGCTATATGGTCCGCTGCATCCCAGCAGCCCCATACAGGACTACAACTTGATGATGTCGGACGCTCCTGCCAGAATCTGGAACGAGGCCTTCGGGCCCTTTCTCGAAGACTACGTTCGGCAGAACGACATCGCCCGCATTTTTCTTTACCTCGGAACGTCTACCGCCTACTTCAAGGTCGCGCGGAAGGCTATCGCTGGCCTGCTCAAGGCTGGAAGGCTTGCGCAAGCGGTCCAATACCATGTCGTGGATGGCAGCACGCCCACTACGCCGTTGCAGCATGGGCTCCGCCTGTTGGATGATCTGGATGGGCGGATCGACGATGCCGGCCGACGTTCTAAGGGGATCATGGAGACATCGCTTTGAGTGCGCGCCGCGATGAGGACATCGATCGCTTCTACTAGACGTTTCGCCTGCTCGCTTCGGGTGTCGGGCAACTTCAGCCGCTGAGAAACCTGTCCGCGAATAAGAGCCTGCCTAACCGCGGCGTTTATTTCTTCTGCGAAGAAGGCGAGCGAAGGCATGCCGAACCTCGTGTTGTGAGGGTGGGGACCCATGGCGTGAGCGCCGGCTCAAAGTCCACCCTGCGCGCGCGTCTGGGCGCACACCGGGGAAGTTCAACGGGCTCCGGAAATCATCGCGGCTCCATCTTCCGTCTGCATGTTGGTCGCGCGCTTCTCGCCAAAGAGTCCCGACATATTCCCACGTGGGGCGTCGGTTCCGTCGCCCCGGTCGAACTGAGATCGAATCCCGCCCTAATGGCTGAGGAGGCTCTTTGGGAAAAGCGCGTGTCGGCGATCATCGGTTCGCTGCCTGTTTGTTGGGTGGCGGCCGAGGACGAAGCAAGCGCGGCGAGCATGCGAGCCTTCATCGTGCGCAACGCGATCGCTCTCTTGTCGAATCGAGGGGCTTCATCGAATCCGCCGAGCTCAGCTTGGCTTGGCCTGCAAAGCCCGAGGTCGGAGATTGCATCGAGCGGTCTCTGGAACTTGAAGCACATCGATGAGCAATATGATGCCAAGTTTCTAGATGTCTTCGAACAAGCGGTGGTAGACACCCTTGCGCGCGGTTGACTCATGGCCAACAATCCCAACGCTGTTTGTGGTGAGCATGGCTGCATCCAGAGGCAAGGTCAGCGTCGCCTAAATGCATAGCCTAAGAAAGGATGAGAAGTGAGTAACGAAGATTTTGAAGAGGACAAGGCCAAAGAGCCGCCGAGGAAGGGATTCTTCCCGAAATTTATGGGGCCATATGAGCCGGACGATGCGTCCTTCATCGCAGCCGAGCCCGAAGAACAGAAAGAAATGATGCGCCGCTGGTTTTTGGCCCGCTACTGCGACCCTGCCGAAGATCTGCCATACAACGGCCGCGAGGGCGGCTTCATCTATGTCAACGGCGGGCCGCATGACCCGGAGGACGTTTTACCCGAGCGATTTTCTGAGACCGCCGACAAGGACATACTGGAAGAGCTCATCGCGGATCTCCATTCCGAGGTCGGTCAAGACTGGAGTCCGCGCAGCTTCGATGACTACTACGAGGAGGACGAATACGACGAGCGATTCGACATAGAGCTGATCACTCGCGACCAACCCATCGACTCCTTGACCCGCCGGCTCGCGCAGGCAAACAGTTTGCTCGATCTACAAGGCGGGGTGGACGCGATGGCCTTGGCTCAGCTGCTGGCATATTCCTCGTTGATCACCGCGCTGGAATCGTTTCTTTGGGAGACCATCGTCTACTGGGTAGAACACGACGAAGCAGCGCTGCGGAACATGGTGACTCGGCTTCCGGCCCTCAAAGATGAGCCCATGACGCTAGGCAGCATCTTCGATCAATACGACGGGCTCAAAGGGCGAGTGAAGGGCTATCTCCAAAATCTGGTGTGGCACCGCTGGGACAAAGTGGCGCAGCTGTTCACGCATGGATTGGATGTGAAGCTGCCCAGCGTCCGACCGTTCGAAGCGGCCCTGCTCAAGAGGCACGATATCGTTCACCGCAGCGGGCACGACAAGGACGGCAATTCAATAGCGGTGCTGGCCGCAGATGTCGCGACATTGAGCGCGGCCATTCAGGAGTTTGCGGACGAGGTGAATCGTAGGTTGGCGCCACGGCCGACGCCGCCAGATGGGCAAGCGGAAGCCTCGGCGTAGATGGCGGATAATAAAAAGCACCACTTCGTCCCGAAATTCTATTTGAAGATGTTCTCGGCGGACGGACGCAGCATCAACCCTTTCAACGTCAAGGCCAAGCGGACGATCGCCTGTGCGCAATTGAAAAATCAGTGCTATCGCGACTATTTTTATGGCAAGGACGGCATCCATGAGAAGGCGCTAGGGCAAATTGAAGGCGCCGCAGCTGAGGCTCTTCGAAGGCTGGTTCGCGCGGAATCTGCCCCGCCACTGAACGACTTCGATTTCTCGACGATCCTCATCTATCTGATGGTTCAGCGCTTTCGAACAGGCTATCAAGTAGACGCCCTCAACGAGATGGTCGACGCATTGGCGAAACGCGCGTTGGAGCATCAGTTCGGAGAAGGAGAGTTGGGGAGAATGACGATTACTCTGAGTGGGTTGAGCAATGTAGCTGTCAAGCACGCGATGACTGCGTATGTGCTTATTCATGACCTTCAATGGCTAATCATCAAAGCGCCGGCCGGCAGTGAGTTTTTGACGAGCGACACGCCTGTGGTCTTGGCCAATCCGTTCTTCCCCCCGAGGGCCGGCGCGGCGAGGATCGGGATCGCCCACAAAGGATTGCAGCTGTTTTTCCCGGTCACGCCAGGCCTTGCCATCGCGCTATTCGACAAAGATGTTTACAGAACCAACGGCCCAATGGTGAACGCGGGGCTTGTGGTGGCCTTGCCCGCCGACGTTCAGCAGATGAACATATTGCATGCTGCCAGCAGCTACGAGAACATTTATTTTATTTCCGAGCGCGCGGCTGTCGATGCCGTCGCCAAGGCTGCCGAGAGGCACCGGCCAAAAAGGAAAAATACTTAAAAGGTCTTCAAGAAAGATGAATCGGCCCTAGAGACGCGAGAGATCATCTTCACCAGCCAAGAGTCGGCCAGCTTCGATATGACTTTGTCGTTTCTGCGGGAGAAAAAAGTGGCCCAGCGGTGGAGAGATGATTTCCAAAAGCTCAAACAATGGCCGGCAGTCGTGGCGAGGGATCAGGAGCTTATTGACGCTGTCCGGAACTATGAAGACAGGGAATCACGCGGGGAGGCGCTGCCTCCGCTCTTGGAATTCCTGCAAGGGAAGCGCGTCTCAGCTGGGCCGATTGCCTGAGATTTGCCTTTTGCTCAGGGCATCATTCCGGGTGTTGGACGGACGAGTAGAATGGGCGGACATTATCGAATATCGTTCCCGGGGGCAGTTTGACGAATGGAGAAATGACGGAATGCCGACTTTAGCAAATTCATACGGCCCAAAGCCAAAAGGCTGGGACGAATTCGAAGAGATCGTGTGTTCCGCAGCGAAGATCAGATTTGGGAGTTCGGATTTCACCCGCCATGGCCGCCAGGGGCAAAGCCAGGACGGAGTGGATGTATTTGGGGACGATCAAAACGGCAAGCTCGTCGGGATCCAATGCAAAAACACCATAACGGGCGTCACCGAAAAGACGATGCTTGAAGAGGTGAAGAAGGCCGAGGCTTTCAAGCCCACCTTGTCCAAGCTGTATGTGGCCACGACTGCCGAGGCGGATACTAAGCTTCAACAAATTGTTCGGGAATGGTCCGAGGCGCGCAAGGCAGCCGGGCTCTTCCCGGTGCTGATCCTGTTTTGGGGCGACATTTGGGGGGACCTCACCAAGGACAAAACTTACCTCGCCCAGCACTACCCGGAGTGGAAAGTTGCGCCTCCTAGGCAGTCTGTTGGGCCGACACACGATCAGCGCCTGTTCGCAAGGTTCATGGCGGCGCTGCCGTTCGAGCCGGTTATTCGATTGCTGAAGGAGCATGATTTCAATGGTTCCTTTTTTCGTGAGGCATTTAACCCGCTTGTCGCCTTTGCCGACAGCTGGGATAAGCCAGAGAACGAGTTCAGCGACCCAGAGCTTCAAACCCTGATGAAAGTCTTCTTTGGGGAAGCGTGTGCAATCGCGAGCGAAATCGCGCTCCGGACGTAGGTGGTTGGCAATGGAGCGATGGCATCGGTCTACTCCGACAGCCTCCGTGCGGCTGGCCCTAGTCCGCAGCACGTTCGCGAAGACGCGCGCATATTGAATCAGAAGGCCAGCGAATTTGTTCCGGTTTACAACGACTTTGTGAAGCATTGCCAACTGAAGTTGGATGCTTGATGCCCCGAACAGCGCGGGGCTATCAATCCTGCGCAACACGATATTTTTTTGAACTCGGAGACTCTTGTGGCAATTCCCAACGGTGAAAAGACGCCCAATCAAAAGCTTGCCGTTTTGATTGATGCTGACAACGCGCAATCGTCGATCATCCAAGAGCTTCTCGCGGAAGTGTCCAGGCACGGCGTTGCCAGCGTGAAGCGGGCCTATGGGGATTGGACTGTTAGCGGCGGTGTAAATCCGCCTAAATCTGGCTTTGGAAGCGCGTGATTTCTCAACCGCAATGGCGCAGCGACCGCTCAGAACGGTTCGTCAGCGTCGGCGGCATCTATGTCCCGG
>NZ_JAFCWX010000033.1:0-62448 GCF_049897805.1 Massilia sp. TWP1-3-3 | reverse complement strand
TCCCCACGCTGCGCTTCCGTCAACTCAACTTTCATCGCTACACGCATGATTTCCCCTCCATATGACAAGGATACATGCATATATATAATAAGTCTTATTATTTATGACGCACTACACTAACTGGGCCAGTTCGCTGGCCTGCTGCAACTAGAGAACTTGGGCCGGGCTGGGGCTGGCGGGCGAGCCCATGCGTTTCCAGGCGGTGTAGGAATTGCTGTTGTCGCTGTCGATGCGGTAGTGGCGCATGCTGACCGCTCTGGCGGGAATGCCGGCAATCTGCAGCGCCACGGGAGCGCCGGCGTCGATGATGTCGTCGTCATGATAGTTCCATACCATCACCGCCACGCGCCGCTTGCCGCGCGTGGCCAGCGCGTTGATGTCGGTGCGCGCGCCGCGCACGCCGCCCGCCTTGATGCTGGCCGCGTCGTAGGCCAGGTCGCCACTGACGGCCACGCGCTCCTCGCCCATCAGGCCGAACATGCGGAACACGTTCAACACTGGCTTGTTCACGCCATTGGTGGCCAGATCGCGAAAGCCGGCATACCACGGCTGGTCTTCAAATTCGAACGACCAGTTGACGGCGCCAATCAGGTTGACGCCGCGCTTGTCGGCCAGGTCGTATTCTCGCGCGATGGATGCTGCCGTATAACTGGCATACAGAGTGCCGTTGCGGTAGGCGTTTTCGGGCTTGGTGGCCATGCCGCAGGCGGCGCAGCCTTCCGGATCGGACTCGCCGATGATCACCGGCATGCCCTTTAGTTGCGGGTATTTTTCAACCAGGGCGAAGCCGTCGTCAAGGCGCTGGAAGTGCACGTCCATGCCCATGCGCACCACGCCGCCCACAACCTTGGGCGCGCCCTTGGCATGAAAGGCGACAAAGTCCAGGGGCGCGCCGGTCTTGCCGGTTGCGTAGTTCGGCTCCGTCAGCACGTGCCTGAGGAAGTCGTCCATGAAGCGGCCCGCGCCCGCCGTGTGCGGGCCGCCGATGCGGGCGCTGGGCAAGGCGCGCTTGACGGCATCGGCCGCGTAGTCATACATCTTGAAGTACTCGCGCTTGACGTCGGGTGCGATCAGGTAATGGCCGTCCGGCTCGTTCCACACTTCCCAGTACCAGCTCTCCACTTCCTGCTGGCCATAGCGCGCCACGCAATGGCGCACCCATTGATAGATCAGTTCGGCCCACTTGTCGTAGTCCTTCGGCGGCGTAGCCCAGCCCGTCATGATTTCCTGGTAGCGCACGCCCGGCTTCCAATGATGCTGGTAAGGCTGGGGATGTTGCGACAGGGCCTCCGGCATAAAACCAATTTGCGCCAGCGGCTTCATGTTGCGCTCGACATAAGTATCGAAGATCTGGTCGACGATGGTCCAGTTGTAGACCGGCTTGCCGTCCTTGTCTTCCGTGTACATGCCGGTCGATCCCCATTTCAGCGCGTAACTGCCGTCGCCGGAGGTCATCAGGTTGTGGGCGCGCACGTAGACGGGAACGGGGCTCAGGACGGCAATGTCGCTCAGCAGTTTTTTGCCGTTGGGGGCCGTGGTGTAGTTCGGTTCGTCGTAGCCGAACCAGGCCCAGATGGGCGTCATGGGTCCTTTGACATGGTTGATATCGACCGTCAGCTTGACGCTGGAAGGTGATGGGGCGACGCTGCCGTCATGGCAAGGGGAGCGGCGGCGGCAATCGTCAGCTGCGCGCAGGCGGCAAAGCTTAGCGCGGTCAATAATTTCATCATGGGGGTAGGTTCGCAGGCCGGGGTGGACCAGCAATGGTAGGCCGGTCTTGCGCGCTGAACCAATCGCCAATTAGTCGGGAAACATATCAAAACGCATATGTATTGCCCGTGAAGCCCGGAAGTTGGGCTTTTTTGTGGTGGGCTTGCAATGCTTCCTGGGCGAAAATAAAACTATTTTGACTATCAAGTATTCGCCGTGCGGGTCGTTTAGCGGGGCGCTTTGCACTTTCGGTGAGCACGCAATGCGCACTTTATTTCCATTGCTGACCATCAACTTCTGTTGCGCCGCACCGTTACCAAAAATAACTGCGGTGTGAGTGTCCCGGAACCGGGCAGACCAAAGTGAAAACAGGCACCTTCGCCTACCCGGCAATACCTTCTGGAGAATTATCATGGCTGCATTTATCAACACCAACACCGCATCGATGAACGCTCAGCGCAATCTGAACGCTTCGCAATCTTCGCTGACCACTTCGCTGCAGCGCCTGTCGTCGGGCATGCGTATCAACAGCGCCAAGGACGATGCAGCCGGCCTAGCCATCGCCGACCGTATGACGTCGCAAATTCGCGGCAACACCGTTGCCATGCGCAACGCAAACGATGGCATCTCGCTGGCCCAGACGGCCGAAGGCTCGCTCGGCAAGATCGGCGAAAACCTGCAGCGTATGCGCGAACTGGCGGTCCAGTCGATGAACAGCACCAACAGCGCCGATGACAAGTCGGCGCTTGACCAGGAATTTGGCGAACTGGCCAGTGAAGTGACGCGGATTGCTGGCGGGACCGATTTCAACGGCACAAAAATTCTCGGCGCTGGCGCTACCTCAGCCGGTTTCACCTTCCAGGTGGGCGCAGGAACCTCGGCCAACGACAGCATCACGGTCAAAACCAAGAACATGGCTGCCGAAGCAAAATTGGTCAACGTTGTCGGCGGCACCACCGGCACCACCATTGCCGCAGTCACCGACGATGCGACCACCACCACCGTCGACGAAACCGATGCAGGCGCTGCTGCCGGCGCCACCGTGGCACGCAAGACGCTGACCGGCACTGCCGCCCAAACCGGCGACATCGTCAACAAGATCGATGAAGCGCTGAAAACGGTGAACAAGGAGCGCGCTACCTACGGTGCCACGCAAAACCGTTTCGAATCGGTGGTAAGCAACTTGCAAGTGTCGATCGAATCGCAGTCAGCTTCCCGCAGCCGCATCATGGACACTGACTTCGCTTCGGAAACGGCCAGCCTGACCCGCGGCCAGATCCTGCAGCAAGCCGGCACCGCCATGCTGGCCCAGGCGAACTCGCTGCCAAACGGCGTGCTGTCCCTGCTGCGCGGTTAATTTACCAGCAAGCGTATCACCAGACCGCCCGGTCCGAATCCTTTCGGCCGGGCTGTTTTTCTGGCCAAGCCATCATTGCCGAAATGACATAAAACGTCGCTTGGGCATATTTTCACGATTTTTTTATTTCCCAGACTCAAGTTATCTCAAACTGCACCGTTACCAAAAATAACCGCGGTGTGATTGTCCCGGAAAAATGGGGCAGACCAAGGTGAACAAGGCACAGTCGCCTACCCGGCAATACCTTCTGGAGAATTACCATGGCTGCATTTATCAACACCAACACCGCATCGATGAACGCTCAGCGCAATCTGAACGCTTCGCAATCCTCGCTGACCACGTCGCTGCAACGCCTGTCGTCGGGCATGCGCATCAACAGCGCCAAGGATGATGCAGCCGGCCTGGCCATTGCCGACCGCATGACCTCGCAAATTCGCGGCAACACCGTTGCCATGCGCAACGCAAACGATGGCATCTCGCTGGCCCAGACGGCTGAAGGCTCGCTCGGCAAGATCGGCGAAAACCTGCAGCGTATGCGCGAACTGGCGGTCCAGTCGATGAACAGCACCAACAGCACCGACGACAAAGCGGCGCTTGACCAGGAATTTGGCGAACTGGCCAGTGAAGTGACGCGAATTGCCGGCGGCTCCGATTTTAACGGCACCAAAATTCTCGGCGCTGGCGCTACCTCGGCAGGCTTCACTTTCCAGGTAGGCGCTGGAACCTCGGCCAATGACAGCATTACGGTCAAGACCAAGGACATGACGGCCAACCAAAACATGGTCCGGGTCGTGGGCGGTTCGCTGACAGTCAACGTCGACGACGCAGCGACGACCAACATTGATGAAACCAACGCTACCGCAGTCCCTGTGTATGGACGTCAGGTCATTACCGGGACTGCAACGGCAACCAAAGACGTCGTCAACAAGATCGACGAAGCGTTAAAGACCGTGAACAAGGAGCGCGCTACCTACGGTGCTACGCAAAACCGCTTCGAATCGGTGGTGAGCAATCTGCAAATATCGATCGAATCGCAGTCTGCTTCCCGCAGCCGCATCATGGATACTGACTTCGCTGCGGAGACGGCTAGCCTGACCCGCGGCCAGATCCTGCAGCAAGCCGGCACCGCCATGCTGGCCCAGGCGAACTCGCTGCCAAACGGCGTGCTGTCACTGCTGCGCGGTTAATTTACCAGCAAGCGCAAGCCACGCAGCCCGGTCCGAATGATTTCGGCCGGGCTGTTTTACTTGCTACCCCGTCATTGTCGAGACGGCGCTACCGCGATGGTTCGCGCAGTTTTTACGCGAACCGCGGCAACACAATGCGCATGCTTTGCACATTTTCGTTTCCCAAGCTCAAGTTATCGAAAACCGCACCGTTACCCATAATAACTGCGGTGTGATTGTCCCGGAAAAATGGGGCAGACCAAGGTGAACAAGGCACCTTCGCCGACCCGGCACTACCTTCTGGAGAATTATCATGGCTGCATTTATCAACACCAACACCGCATCGATGAACGCTCAGCGCAATCTGAACGCTTCGCAATCTTCGCTGACCACGTCGCTGCAGCGCCTCTCGTCAGGCATGCGTATCAACAGCGCCAAGGATGATGCAGCCGGCCTGGCCATTGCCGACCGTATGACGTCGCAAATTCGCGGCAACACCGTTGCCATGCGCAACGCAAACGATGGCATCTCGCTGGCCCAGACGGCCGAAGGCTCGCTCGGCAAGATCGGCGAAAACCTGCAGCGTATGCGCGAACTGGCGGTTCAGTCGATGAACAGCACCAACAGCGTCGATGACAAGTCGGCGCTTGATCAGGAATTTGGCGAACTGGCCAGTGAAGTGACGCGGATTGCTGGCGGTACCGATTTCAACGGCACAAAAATTCTCGGCGCTGGCGCTACCTCAGCCGGTTTCACCTTCCAGGTAGGCGCAGGAACCTCGGCCAACGACAGCATCACGGTCAAAACCAAGAACATGGCATCTGAAGCAAAATTGGTCAACGTTGTCGGCGGCACCACCAGCACCACCATTGCCGCAGTCACCGACGATGCGAGCACCACCACCGTCGACGAAACCGATGCAGGCGCTGCTGCCGGCGCCACCGTGGCACGCAAGACGCTGACCGGCACTGCCGCCCAAACCGGCGACATCGTCAACAAGATCGATGAAGCGCTGAAAACGGTGAACAAGGAGCGCGCTACCTACGGTGCCACGCAAAACCGTTTCGAATCGGTGGTAAGCAACTTGCAAGTGTCGATCGAATCGCAGTCAGCTTCCCGCAGCCGCATCATGGACACTGACTTCGCTTCGGAAACGGCCAGCCTGACCCGCGGCCAGATCCTGCAGCAAGCTGGCACCGCCATGCTGGCCCAGGCGAACTCGCTGCCAAACGGCGTGCTGTCCCTGCTGCGCGGTTAATCTTTAGCCTCGGCATCAACATGATCCAGCCCGGACCGATTCGTCGGCCGGGCTGTATCGCATTATGGAACACATTTTGTTCGCCGCACTCCGCCCAGGGTGGCGAAAAGGACCACTACCGGACGGTTCCGCGCCGAATTGACGGGTAAATCCCCCTTTAAAGTAAAGTTGCTTGCTGCCGATAACCAGGTATATTCTAATTTTACGTAGGAGGCAATCGTGGGACTTTCCTCAGCTGGTCTTGGCTCCAATCTGCCGGTCGATAGTATCGTCACGCAATTGATGGCCGTCGAACAGAAGCCTCTCGCACTGCTCGACAAAAAAGTAACGACCTTTCAGTCCAAGCTGTCCGCGCTCGGCACGCTCAAGAGTGCGCTGTCGACCTTTCAGAGCGCCGTTACCAAATTGTCCAACCTGAGCAAGTTCATGGCCATGAACGGCGTCATGAGCGACCCTGCGGTGGCCGGCGTGACCGCTGGCGCCTCGGCCACGGCCGGGACCTACTCGCTTGAAGTGAGCAAGCTGGCGCAAGCCCAAAAACTGGCGACCGCCGGCCAGGCAAGTGCGAGCGCGGCGATCGGATCGGGCACCATCAATTTCGACTTCGGCACCGTCGCCGGCGGCACCTTCGACGCCACCACGGGCAAGTACAGCGGCGCTTCCTTTACTTCGGCCGGCGGCGGCCTCAAGAGCGTGGTCATCGATCCCGCCAACAACTCCCTGTCGGGCATCCGCGACACCATCAACAAGGCCGGCATCGGTGTCACCGCGTCCATCGTCAACGACGGCAGTGCCTCGCCCAATCGTCTGGTCTTGACCGAAACGAGCACCGGCAAGGCGAGCAGCATGAAGATCAGTGTCGACGCCGCCGGCGACGCCGCGCTCAAAACGCTGATGAACCATGACCCGGCCGGGGTGCAGGGCATGAAAGAAACGGTCAGCGCGCAAAATGCGGAATTCAAGCTCGATGGCCTGGCGATCAGCACCCCCACCAACAATGCCGGCGACGTCATTGAAGGGGTCACCCTCAAGCTGACCAAGACCAATGTCGGGACCCCGGCCAGCCTGACCATTGCGCGAGATACCGATGCGGTGGTCAAGTCGGTCAATGAATTTTCCAACGCCTACAATGCGATCACCAAAACATTGAAGGACTTGACCGCCTACAACGAAGCGACCAAGACCGGTGCGGTCTTGAATGGCGACGCCACCGCGCGCAGCATCTCGACCCAGTTGCGCACGATGCTCACTGCCCCGATTGCCACCGGCGACTCGGCCTTTTCGGTGCTCTCGGCCGTTGGCGTGAGCGTCAAGGCGGGCGTGATGGCGGTGGACGACGCCAAGCTCAAAAAAACCATCGACAGCAATTTCAGCAGCATCGCCGGCCTGTTCGCCGCGGTGGGCAAACCGAGCGACTCGCTGGTGGCCTTCAAGAGCGCCAGCGACAAAACCGTGGAAGGCAACTACGCGGTCAACATCAGCCAGCTCGCGGCCAAGGGTAACGTCGCCGGCAACGCCACGGCCAACCTGGTCATTGGCAGCGGCAACAAGACCATGGACGTGACGCTGGACGGCAAAACGGCCACCATTACCCTGGGCGAAGGTACTTACGCCAGCGCCGACGCACTGGCCACCGAAGTGCAGTCCAAGATCAACGGCAGCACCACGTTTTCCGCTGACAGCTCGGCCGTCACCGTCACCAACACCGCCGGCAAGCTCACCATCACCTCGAACCGATTCGGCTCTGCCTCAGGTGTCAGCCTGGCCGCCGGCGCCGGCGCGGACAGCCTGCTCGGTCTGACCCCCGTCAGCAACGCCGGCCGCGATGTGGCCGGCACCATCGGCGGCGTGGCCGCCACCGGCAGCGGCAAGACGCTCACCGGCGGCGTGGGCGATGCCGAAGGACTGGCCTTGACGATTGAAGGCGCCGGTGCGCGCGGCACGGTCAACTACTCGAAGGGCTATGCAGCCCAGTTCGAGACGTTTGCAAAGAAACTGCTCGACACCACCGGCCCGCTTACCTTGCGCACCGACGGCATCAATACCTCGATCAAGGAACTGGCGGCGAACCGCCAGAAAATAGTTGATCGCCTGGCCGACGTCGAGAAGCGCTATCGCACGCAGTACACGACGCTCGATACGACCATTAGCAAGATGAACGCCACCAGTAGCTACTTGACTCAGCAGCTCGCTTCGCTGGCACGCCTGTAATTAAAGTTTATTGAAAGGACATACCATGTTTGGATCAACGCGCAGCGGTGCCAATGCCTACGCCAAGGTTGGACTGGAAACCGGCGTCGTCGCCGCCAGCCCCCACAAACTGATCGTCATGCTGTTTGAAGGCGCCATTGTCGCCATCAACAACGCCAGGACCGCAATGAAGGCGGGCCAATTCGAAGTCAAGGGCAAGGCCATCACCAAGGCGGTCCTGATCGTCGACGAAGGCATGCGCGCCAGCCTGGACAAGAAAGCCGGCGGCGAAATCGCGACCAACCTCGACGCCCTGTACGCTTACATCATCCAGTGCCTGATGCGGGCCAACCTGCGCAACGACCAGGCCCTGCTCGACGAAGCGCTGACCCTGTTGACCGACCTTAAAACAGCGTGGGACGCGATCGGCAATGTAGCGCCTCCCGCACCGGCCCCGGCCCCAGCCCCAGCCCCGCGCGCGACCGTCTACGATGGCCTGGCGCCACGTGCCACCTCTTATGTAAGCGCTTGAACCCATGAACAGCGAACAAATTATTTCGATTTACGAAGAAGTGTCGAGCCTGACAGGGCAAATGCTGGCTGCGGCCCAAACGCGCGACTGGGAGAACCTGGCCGCGCTCGAATCGCACTGCACCAGCCACGTGGCCACGCTCAAGCAAGCCGAGCCGGCACTGCCATTGACGGGCGAACTGCGCGCGAAAAAAATTCGCATCATTCACCAGATCATGGCCCAGGATCGCGAAATCCGTTGCCTGACCGAACCCTGGATGGCCGAACTGGCCGCGCTGATGCACAGCGCCGGCACCGAACGCAAGTTGTCGCGCGCCTACGAGGCGCACCGCACGGCTTGAAGCGCGCGGTTTAGTTTATTTAACCCAACATGCAGCTGCGCACCGACCTGACGCCGGCCGGCACGGTCGGCAAGGTCGACCGCGCCGGCCGCGCCGACGGCGTCGCCGACCCGCGCCAGGAAGCCTTCCAGCGCACCATGTCCGGCATGGTCGGCAAATCGATGCTCTCGCAAGTGCTCTCGCGCCTGGTCGACGGCAATTACATTGTCCGCGTCGCAGGCGACCCGGTGCGCATGCAGCTGCCGCCTGGCACCAGGATCGGCAGCGAAGTGCCGCTCACGCTGCTCTCGGCAGACCCCCGCCCCACCTTCCAGATCACCAATGGCAACGGCCAGGCGCTGCCCGGCACGCTGTACACGCCGCCCTCGCCGGCCTCGCAAGCTGCGCAATTGCTGGCCGACACTGCCAATGCCCTGCCGGCCAAGGGTGCCGCCGCCACCGCCGGCGCCGGCGGCACGGGCGGCGCCGCGCCGCTGCAAGCGGCCGTTCCCGCCAAGGATGGCGCCGCCGCCGCATTGCTGGCGGGCGCCCCGCCGGCGCCGGTGCTCAGCGACGCGGGGCGGGTCATCAGCAGCGTGATCGTGGCGGCCCAGAATGCACCGGGCGCCGCACTGGCGCTTGCCGGGCACCAGCCGCTGATGGCCAACCATGCGCCGGACCCGGCGCAACTGGCCGCGCGCCTGCAGGACGCCATCGGCCAGAGCGGCCTGTTCTACGAATCGCACCTGGCCGAATGGGCCGAAGGCACGCGCCCCTTGAGCGAACTGATGCGCGAGCCGCAGACCGGCCGCCTGCCCTCGCCGGTGACCGATCCCACCACCGCCCAGTTCATTAACCTGCAACTGACCAGCCAAGAACAGGCGCGCGTCGCGTGGCAAGGCCAGCTGTTGCCGGGCCAGCACATGGCATGGGACATCCACAAGGACGCCACAGACGGGCACGGCGGACGCGGGGCCGGTGGCGAGGAAGCGCCGACCTGGCGCAGCGGCATGACGTTCCGCTTGCCATTGCTGGGCGAAATCGCCGCCACCGTGGTGATGGCCGGCGACACCTTCCAGATCGAGATCCAGACCGGCAGCAGCGCCGTGGGCAGCCTGCTGCGCTCGCACGCGGCCGAACTGACAGGGGCGATGGAGGCGGCCGGCACGCCGCTGTCGTCACTGTCGATCGGCCACAAGCGCGAGGATGGCGATGGCTGACGCGGCCGATAAAGTCACGCTCAAGCGCAAGCAGCAAACCGCGGTGGCGCTCGCTTACACGGACGGCGCGCCCGCGCCCAAGGTGGTGGCCAAGGGCAAAGGCTTGATTGCCGAACAGATCATTGCACGGGCTGGCGAAGCGGGCGTGTTCGTGCACGAATCGAAGGAACTTGTGGCATTGTTAATGAATGTCGACCTCGACAGCCAGATCCCGCCCGGTCTGTACCGCGCGATTGCGGAACTGCTGGCCTGGCTATATCATATTGACTCCGCGCACGGGGCAAGAAGCACGCCGCCGCCCGATGCAACCCGATTCATCGACACCTAACAACGGCCGCGCCAATGCACACTCAAGAAGGTTCACTGCTGGAAAATTGGCACGACTATGAAGTCGATTCGCGCCGCGAGATTGTGTCGCTGCTGCGCGCCATTGGCGAAAAAAACCAGCTGATCCGCATGCTGGTGCGCGGCGAAGCGGACGTTTGCGTCACTTCCATCCTCGACGTCGATCCCGACACCAACAGCATGTACTTTGACTGCTCGATCGAGGCCGATCAAAACCGCCGCATCCTGGAAGCCAAGCGCTTGTCGTTCGAAACCACGCTCGACAAAATCCGCATCCTGTTTTCCACCGAAGCGGCGCGCGCCACGACCTACCAGGGCGGGCCGGCGCTGCTGGTGGAGATCCCGCCCACGCTGATCCGCCTGCAGCGGCGCGAATACTACCGCATGGCCACGCCGGTCAGCAACCCGGTGCGCACCACCATCCCGATCCCGCCGGAACTGGGCGGCGGCAGCGCCATCGTGCCGCTGGCCGACATCAGTTGCGGCGGCATCGCGATTCTCGACAACAAGCTGATGCTGGGCGACACCATCGGCAACAAGTATCCCGACTGCCGCCTCGACCTGCCTGAGATCGGCATGGTGACGACCGGGCTGCGGATCCGCAATTCGATGGAACTGACGCTGCTTAACAACAAAACCAACCGCCGGCTGGGCTGCGAATTTATCGACATTTCGCGCGGCAATCTGGCGCTGGTGCAGCGCTACATCACCAAACTTGAACGCGAGCGCAATGCGCGCATTGCCGGCCTGAGCTGACGGCAGCGGTCACGCGGGGCGGACCGGCGCATTGCTGCTTGCGCGCCGGGTTGTTCAGCGCTTCGCGTTGACCTCACGCCAAAACTGCCCCGGACTGCGCCTGGCCAGCGGGAGCAATTCGAGCGCCCGCGCGCACTGCGCCCCAAGCTGCGCCACCTGCCCCAGCTCCTCGAAACCGGACCCGAATGGCGCCGCCGGGTCGCCGATCGCATTGATGTCGTCGGCCTTGAGCGCCCTGCGGCATGCCTGGGCGCCGCCGCCAAAATGCAGCGCCGCGCGCGCGTGGTCGTTTTCGGCCATCGCCATCACGCCCAGGTCGAACGCCGCAGCAACCGCCTTGGACGCCAGCAGTGGACCGAACTCCATGAAGTCGGCCTGCGCCACCGCCGTCAAATACATGCTCGCCAGCGCGCGCTCGCCGCGCGCCTGCGCCAGGCGAGCGGCCACGTAAGCGGCTGACATCTGCCAGCGCTTGGCGTGCGGATTGGGCATGTCCTGCCCCAGGTAGGCATCGATCAGCGGCATCAGGTCGTCCACGTGCGGCGACTGCGGCTGCGCCAGCAGCGCGTGGCCGAGCACCGTCAGCGCCGCGCCGAAGTCGGCGCTTTGCATCGGCATCTGGCCAAGCGCGCGCGCGGCCAGATCGGTCAGCAGCGAGCGCTCGCGCAGGCGTGTTTGCCGGTCGACCATGGTCCGGTACAGCCACGGGTTGTCGTAGTGGCCGCCAATGTCAGCGACCCAGCATCCGGGCAGCGGCGCCCTGCCGGCCAGCGCGCCGTCGCGGTAGGCGCGCTGCGCAGCCTTGGCCAGCGGGTCGCATGCTCCGACCAGGATCAACCACTCGGTTTGCTCGTCGGGTGCGTCCAGCGCCAACTGGTCGAGCATGCGCGGCCAGTCGCGCAGCTTGAAGCCGCCCGGCGCGCTTTGCGCATAGCGCTCTTCCAGCAAAAAGCAGGCGCCCATGGTGGCGCGAAAGGTGGCGTAATCAAAGGCGTGAAAGTGATACGGATTCGGGTCGTTCCCCGTCTCGTCGACCCACAAGTTGGGGACGCTGGCGATGATCCGGCCATCGGGACGCAATACGCGCAGCGCCTCTTTTAAAAAACCCTGGTAATCCTGCAGGTGCTCGATGGTTTCAAACGTCACCACCAGGTCGATGCTGTCGTCTTCCAGGAACGACAGGTCCGTGGCGCTGGCAGCCACGTATTCGACGCCGTACTGCGCGCCGAAATTGGCCGTGGCGTAGGCGGTCGATCCAGGATCGATGTCCACGCCGATGTAGCGCGCGCCGCCCGACTGCGCCGCCAGGATGGCGCTGCCGTAGCCCAGACCGCAGGCGCAGTCGAGCACCGTGTCGCCCGCGCGCACCAGCGTAGCGGCCAGCGCATAGCGCACCATGTGGGCGTCGGCGCGCTCGCCCGCTTCGCGCGACATGTCCATGTGCAGCTTGCGATCGGCCAGCAACTGCTCGAAAGGAAAAGCGGCCAGCGCGGCGGGGGGGATGCGCTCGAATTCGAGCAGCGCCGGCACCAGCGGGTCATTGCATTGGCCCGTGTAGCGCTCGCACGAGACGGCCTGCGGGGCACGCCTGAACCCGGCCCGGATGGCGGCGTTTTCCCAGTCGCGGCGCAGCCCCACTTCGGGCGAGGCGCAAATCAGGTCACGGTGCTCGGCAAAGCGGATCACCACCCAGCGCGCTTCGATCCGGTACAGTTGCGCGAAGCTCGATTCGAGCGTGCCGATTTCAAGCATGGCGCTCGCCTCGACCACCACGCAGTCGTAGCGCGCGTGCGTATCCGCGCGCCACGGCGCCAGTTCTTCCAGCGCGTTGACGCTGTCGACCAGCGCGCCGTGCAGGCGTAGCTCGGCAGCGGGAGCCGGGTCGTTGCCTCCCACGCACAACACGGCGCCGGCGCCGAACATTCCGAGAATTTCCTGCACATCCTTGAGCGCCATGCTGTTCTCCAGTGGACTTTCGTCTCTTTCGTGTCTTTCGTGTCTTTCGTGTCTTTCGTGTCTTGCTTTGCCCGGCGTCAGCCAAGGCGCCGGCGCAGCGCCAGGTTTTCTTCTTCCAGCGACAGCGCCCATGTCAGCAGGCCAAAACGCTTGGTGTCGACCCGGCGCCAGAACAGGCCGGGGAAACGCGCGTGCAGCGGTAGCATCCTGAGCGCCATGGCGCACTGCGCGCCCATGTCGGCCACCTCGGCCAGCTCGGTAAAGCCGAAGGCCAGCGGCGCCGCGGGGTTGCCGATGGCGTTGGTGTCGTCGGCCTTGAGCGCGCGCCGGCAGCTGGCCACGCCGTTGGCGAAGTGCTGGGCCGCCCTGTTGCCTGGATCGGCGCCGGCCAGCGCCATGGCGCCCAGGTGGAACGATGCGGCGATGGTCTTGGTGGCCAGCAGCGCACTGAAAGCCATGAAGTCGGCCTGCGCCACCCCTTCCAGGTAGCCGGCGGCCAGTTCGCGCTCGCCGCGCGCCATCGCCAGCCGCCCCGCAATGTAGGCGCTGGAAATTTGCCAGCGCAGCACGTGCGGATTGGCGCTCTCCTGCGCCAGGTAGGCGTCAACCAGCGCCAGCACGTCGTCGACCAGGACCGCGTGCGGGTCCTCGCTCAACGAGTGCGCCAGCACGGTCAAGGCGGCGCCGAAATCGGCGCTGTCCATCGGCAACGTCCCCAGCACCCGCGCAGCCAGGTCGTTGAGCACACCCGGGTCGCGCACGCGCTCGCCGATCTGCACCATCGAGCGGTACAGCCACGGGTTGTCGTAATAGTCGCCGAACTGCGTCACCCAGGCGCCCGGCAGCGCGGCCGCGGCGAACTCGGGATGGCGGTAGGGGCCCGACGCCTGCTTGCGCAGCGGGTCGCTCGATCCGACCAGGATCAGCCATTCGCTGGCGTCATCCGGCGCGGCGAGCGCCAGCTTGTCGAGCGTGCGCCGGGCGTCCTTGAGCTTTTCGCCGCCGGCGCCCTGCACGAAACGCTCCTCCACCAGGAAGCAAGCCCCCAGCGCAGCGCGCAGCGTAGCGAAATCGGACACGTCGCTGCGGCCGGCCATGTTGGGCGCGGCGCGGTTAGGCACGCTGACAATGATCCTGCCGTCGGGCCGCAGCACGCGCTGCGCTTCGGCCAGAAACGCCGCGCTGTCCGGCGCCTGTGCAAGCACGTCCAGTGCCACCACCAGGTCGACGCTGTCGTTTCCCATGCAAGACAGGTCGGCCAAGTTTGCCAGGTTTGCCACGACGTACTCGACGCCGTACTGCTGCCCGAAATTGGCCGCCGCGTAGACTGCTGCCTGCGCGCTGGCCGCCACCCCGATATAACGCGCGCCGTAGGACTGGGCAGCCAGGATCGCCGTGCCCGCGCCCAGCGCGCAGCCGCAGTCGAGCACCGTGTCGCCGCCGCGCACCATGGCCGCGGCCAGCGCGTAGCGCGCCATATAGGCGTCGGCCTGCGCGCCGCTCTGGCGCGTGCTGTCGGCAAGCGTGCCGCCAAACGGCGCCTGTCCCGCTACCGGAATGGCTTCAAAGGCCAGCAGTTGGGGCACGAAGGGATCCTGGCACTCAAGCTGGTAGCTGCCGATCGACACCGCTTGCGGGGCGCGCCGGAAGTGCGCCGTGACGGCGGCCGCTTCCCATACCTGGCGCAACCCTACTTCGCGCGAAGCGCGGATCATGTCGCGCTGCTGGGAAAAGCGCAGCACCGCCCAGCGCGCGCCCAGCCGGCGCAGCGCCGCGAAACTGGAAGCGAGCGTGCTTGACTCCAGCATGGCGCCGCCCTCTACCACCAGGCACGCGTAACGCGCCCCGCCGGCTTCATCCCAGGCGTCCAGGTCGGCCAGCGTGGCGGCGCTGTGCACCTGCGCCCCCTTTTGGCGCAGGCAGCGCGCCAGGCTGTCGTCGCCGCCGACGCACAGCACCAGTCCTGCGCCGAACAGCCTGACCAGCGCTTCGGCGTCTGACAACGCGCCGGTCATGGATCGACCCGTGCCAACGGGCGAAAAATCACGCGGCACAGCTGCGTGCCGACCGTAGCCGCAGCCACGGCCGGCAGGTACAGCATGCCGCCAGCGTCCACCTGGTACAGGCCGTCCTGCTGGTGCGCCATCTGGTCGAACAGTGCGCTCCCCGGGGCCATCGCGGCCGGATGGGCGTAGTCGCCGTCGCTGATGCGCTCGACGCTGTCGATCTGCAGCCAACTGTACTGTTTTCCGAACAAGACGCCGACATCGAAGTTGGGCGAGAGCGGCACCGACAGCGAGAAGTAGCCGTCGTAGGTGGCGCTGGCAACAAGTTCGTGCACCGCATGGCCACTCTGGTTCGTCACCAGCACCTGCACGCTTTGGCTGCGATACGAGGAACTGGCCGGCTGCATGTCGAAGCCAAAGCGGTTTTGCGCGAACAGCAGCACCGACAGCGACAAATCGAGCGTGCGCAGCTCCAGCGCGTAGCTGGTGCGCTTGTGGTCCAGGCCCGCATTCATGTAGCTAAATCCCTGCGTGCGCATGGCGGCCAGGCCGGCCTGGGCGTCGAACATGGCGATCGTCTTGTCGGTGCCCAGGTTGAAATCGAACTGGAAGCTGTGCATGCAATCGAGTTCCAGCGGCGTGGGAAAATACAGTTGGCGCGCCAGGTCGATCGCCACGCCCTGCGCCACCTCGTGCGCCAGCACCTTGGGCCGAAAACACAGCGGCGTGTCGCGCGTGTCGGCGATAAAGCGCAGGCAGGCGTCCTGGATGGCGCCCACCACGCGGTCCTGGGCCGCGCTCACCGCCGTGCCGGAAAACACTGGCGCGCCCTGTTCGGTATAGTCCACGGTGCTCGGCGCCGGCTGGGTGCACAGCATCTCGAAGCTGGCAATGTAGTCGCCAGTGAGCGTGGTGGTGATGCGCCCGTCCATGACGGTCGCGTCGATCAGGCCCTTGCGGTCGTCCTGATGCGGCGCCACCTGGTCGACGATCAGGTAGCGTCCCGTCAAGCTGACGCCCAGCTCATCGTTGAGCACGTCGGTGAGCAGGCTTTGCGCGGTGCCGCTGTAGCCCAGGTCAACCAGCATCAAGGTGTCGCCACGTTCGACGCCCGTCATCAGGCGCACGTGGCTGACCAGGCGCTGGCGAAACGCGCGCGAGGCGGCCAGGATCACTTTCACGGTCTCCGGCTGCAAGACCTGGCGCGCAAACTCCGCTTCGCTCGCGCCGGAGGCGGCGGCGGCCTTCAGGATGCGCGCCGCCGCTGCCGCCGGCAGCAGCAATTGGCGCGTCAAAGGTTCGAGCGCTTCGCGCGAGAGCACGCGCGTGAGCAGCGCCACTACCCGCTCGCGGCTGTCGAGCGACGCGGCGAGCGCGGTAAAGCGGCTGATATTGAGCTGGCTGCCGAACTGCTCGCCGGCCAGTTCTGCGCAGGCGCGGCCAGGCAAAAAGCCGTCGCGCATCAGGAACGCGACCTTCAGCCGTGAACCTGGCGCACCCTGGGCACGCACGGCGGCCGCTTCGCGCAGCACATAGTCGGCAAAGCTGTACAAAAGCGGCCCCATGCAGGCGTAGCCGAAGGTGGCCAACTGGTCGCCCTGCGGCATGCGCGCAACCTGTGCATGGTAATAGCTGGGCACGGGCAGCCGGTAGCCCAGTTCCGGCAGCACCTGCGGCGCCACCTGCGCGCGTGCGGCGAAGATGCGCCGCGTCGCTTCGTGCTGCTGGATGAAATGGGTGGCGCGCATACCAAAGCGCAGCGGGCTATGGTAGTCAGCCTCGATATTGTCGCCCAGGTGCAGGACCTGCTCCGGCTTGACCGCTAGCTGCGCCAGCAGCTGTGGCCACATGCCTTCCGATTTCGAGACAAGCTGCACGTTCGAGCAGTAGACGGCGTCGATCAAGCCTTCGAGCGCGGGCAAGGCGGAAAACAGCAGGCCTCTGAGCTGTGCTTCGGACAGGTATGTGTCGCTGACGACAACGACCTTCAGGCCGCGCGCCCTGGCTTGTTCGATCAGCGTGAAAACGGGCTGAAAGACGAAGCAATGGTCAATTTCGCACGCCAATTCGGCGTCGGCCAGTTCGGCACGTTCCGCGTCGCTTGCCCGGGGCGCCGCCTGGCGATAGATGTCGTCCAGCGTTACTTCGCTGCACTGGGTCGTCACCCATTTGATGCGCCGCGCCATGGTTTCGGCCCGGGCGCGCAGCGGCGCCGTCAAGCCCATTTTCGCAAATGCCGCGCTGCGCGCGAGGGCAAAAAATACGTCGCTCGGACTGGCCACTTTACGCCACAGCAGCGTATCGAAACAGTCCAGCGACAAGACCTTCAAGCCCTCATATCCGGCCAGCCAGGCGCCGTCCAGTTCATTCGCATGCAGTTTGTCTTGCATATTCGCCTTATCAAAGCAAGGATCCGCACAACCATATCACTTGCCCCTGCGCCGGTCTACATACCGGGCAATTTACACTTGCATGTTCATGATTTCATGGTAAGCCGACACCAGCTTGTTGCGTACCTGGACCGTGGCCTGAAACCCAATGCTCGCCTTTTGCATCGACACCATCACGTCCGACAGGCTGACTGAATCATCGCCCATGGTGAACTTCTTGCTCATTTCGCCGGCGCCCTTTTGCGCCGCGCTCACTTCCGACAGCGAATTTTGCAAGGCGTCGGCGAAGTTGACCTTGGCGGCCGGCGTCTCGCCCACCCCGGCAAGGGGGCTGACGGCAGGTGCGGCCGGCTTGGTCGATGCCGCCTTGAGCTGGGCAATCATGGCCTCGATACGGCCGCCGTCGATAGCGCCTATGTTCATGTGGTTCTCCGGTGAGGTGGCAAGGCAGGCGCGGCAACGGGCACCTGCCACGCGAGTACAATGCATGCACAAGCGAAGTCAGGCTGTCAGAATACCAGCGCGTGCGCACGGTGTCGTCACAAGCAGGGGGCAAAAGAGCGCTCTGTTTGGGCCTTTGATTGCCGGGGCGGGCCGCCATAATTGTGCCTGAGCCCCACTTTGTAGTTTGTGGGAACATTTGACGCGTAGGGCGGAACCGCCTGTCGGAAAAAAACAATCATGGCAGCAGCAACCGAAGAACTCGTCGACATCAACACCAGGGCCACGTTCTTCCAGACGGCCATGGGGCGCAACTTTGTGCTCGGCATCGGCATTGCGATCGTGCTGGCCATTATGGCCGGCGCCTGGATGTGGAGCCAGCAGCCGGAATACCGCATCCTGTTTGCCAATATCAGCGACAAGGATGGCGGCGCGATCACCGCTTCGCTCGACCAGATGGCCATTCCCTACAAGTTTTCCGAAGGCGGCGGCGCCATTCTGGTGGCGGCCGACAAGGTGCACGACGCGCGCCTGAAGCTCGCCGCGCAAGGCTTGCCCAAGGGCGGCAACGTCGGCTACGAGCTGATGGAAAACCAGAAACTGGGTGTGTCGCAGTTCCATGAACAGATCAATTACCAGCGCTCGCTGGAAGGCGAACTGGCGCGCTCGATCGAGTCGCTGGCCGCCGTCAGTTCGGCGCGCGTGCATTTGGCGCTGCCAAAACCTACCGTATTCGTGCGCGAACAGCAAAAGCCCACCGCATCGGTACTGCTGAACCTGCAGACCGGGCGCACGCTCGACCAGTCGCAAGTATCGGCCATTGTCCACCTGGTCGCTTCCAGCGTGGCCGAACTGCCAACTTCAAACGTGACCGTCGTCGACCAGGCCGGCAACCTGCTGTCGGACACCACCAAGCAGACCGGCGCCAAGATGCTGGACCCGAACCAGCTCAAGTACGTGGCGCAGATCCAGCAAAACATCATCCGCCAGGTGGAGTCCCTGATCACGCCGCTGGTTGGCCAGGGCAATGTGCGCGCGGAAGCGACCGCCGACATCGATTTTGCCCAGGTCGACACGGCCGCCGAAACCTTCAAGCCCAATTCGCCGCCCGAGCCCTCGTCGATCCGCAGCCAGCAAACCAGCGAGGCGGGCACCCCGGCCACGCCGGCAGTGGGTATTCCCGGCGCGCTGTCGAACCAGCCGCCGGGCGCGGCCACCGCCCCGATTGCCGGCGCCACACCCACCCCCGGCACGGCCAGCGCCGGCCCTACGCGCAAGGATTCGACCACCAATTATGAAGTCGACAAGACGGTCCGCTACGAGCAAAAGCCGATGGGCGGCATCAAGCGCCTGACCGTGGGCGTGCTGGTGAACCACCGCCGCATTATCGACGCCAAGACCGGCAAGGTCACCGTGCAGCCCTTGGCGGCGGCTGAAGTGGCCCAGATCAACGAGCTGGTCAAGGAAGCGATGGGCTACTCCAAGGAGCGCGGCGACACCCTGACCGTGACCAACGCCCCGTTCGACGGCGTGGGCAAGGCGGTCGACGCGCCCGAGGCGCTGGCCTGGTGGCGCGATCCGGATACCTGGGCGCTGGTGATGAAGGTGGCCAAGTTCGTACTGGCCGCCGTCATCATCGCCTACCTGTTTTTCCGCATCCTGCGCCCCATGCTGCGCCCCGTGCTGCGCAAGCTCGACGAGATTTCCGACGTGCCCCCGCCGCCGCCGCGGCGCGTGCTCTCGCCTGAAGAAGACGTTCAAGCCGCCCTTGCAAGCACCGAACTGGAGCACATGGAGGCAGGCCAGGCGCAGGGCTACCGCGAAAACCTGCAGATGGCAAAAAACTTGGCCAGGGAAGACCCGCGGGTCGTGGCAAACGTCGTAAAGGCATGGGTAGGCGCGAATGAATGATAACGGCATACAAAAAGCGGCCATCCTGATGCTCGCCCTGGGCGAGTCCGAGGCGGCCGAAGTGATGAAGTTTCTCGGCCCGCGCGAAGTATTGAAGCTGGGCGCGGCGATGGCCACCATGAAGGCGGTGCAGCACGGCCAGGTGGTCGACGTGCTGGAAGCGTTCCGCGCCCAGACCGAGCTTAACTCGACGGTGGGTTTGGACTCGGACGAATACATCCGCCAGGTGCTGACCAAGGCACTGGGTGACGACAAGGCGGCGGTACTGCTGTCGCGCATTTTGGGCGGCAAGGACGCCTCGGGCATTGAAAGCCTGAAGTGGATGGACGCCTCGTCGGTCTCGGAGCTGATCCGCAACGAGCACCCGCAGATCATCGCCACCATCCTGGTCCACCTGGAACGCGACCAGGCGTGCGAAATCCTGGGCAATTTTACTGACCGCTTGCGCAACGACGTGGTGCTGCGCATCGCCACGCTCGACGGCGTGCAGCCGGCCGCGCTGCGCGAATTGAACGATGTGCTCACCAAGCTCTTGTCGGGCAACGAGAACATCAAGAAGTCGTCGCTGGGCGGCGTACGCGCGGCCGCCGAAATCCTCAACTTCATGAGCGGCGAGCAAGAGGGTTCGGTGATGGACAACATCAAGAACTACGACAACGACATGGCGCAAAAGATCATGGACGAGATGTTCGTGTTCGATAACGTGATCGACATCGACGACCGCGGCATCCAGCTGCTGCTGCGCGAAGTGCAGTCCGAAATGCTGATCATTGCCTTGAAAGGCGCCTCGCAGGACTTGCGCGAAAAGATTTTCAAGAACATGTCCCAGCGCGCCGGTGAAATGATGCGCGAAGACCTGGAATCGAAAGGCCCGGTACGGCTGTCCGAAGTGGAAGCGCAGCAAAAGCAGATTTTGCAGATCGTGCGCCGCTTGTCGGATGAAGGGCAGATAGTACTGGGTGGAAAAGGAGAAGATTCGTTTGTCTGATACCCCAAAAGAACTGCAAAGCGCCTACCAGCGCTGGGAAATGAATTCGTTCGGCGACGAGCGGCCCAGCGTGGTGGCCAAGCGAGCGCCCCCGCCCGAGCCGCCGAATCTGGATGTAATCGCCGGCATGCAGGAGGAAGCGCGCCTGATCGGCTACGACGAAGGCCACGCGGCCGGCTACGCGGACGGCCTGGCGATCGGCCGCGCCGAGGCGGCCCAGGAACTGGAACACCTGCAGTCGATTGCCGCCACCTTCGGCACGGCGCTGGCCGAAGCCGATGAAACCATCGCCGGCGACATGCTCGAACTCGCCCTGCAGCTGGCGCGCGGCATGCTGCGCACGGCGCTCGACGTCAAGCCCGAACTGATCATCCCGCTGGTGCGCGAAGCCATTGGCTATTTGCCCATTTTGCAGCAGCCCGCCATTTTGCAGCTGAACCCGGCCGACGCGGTCATCGTGCGCGGCGCCATGGGCGAGGAACTTGAAAAAGGCGGCTGGCGCGTGGCCGAAGACGACACCATCGCGCGCGGCGGCTGCAAGATCGATACCGCCAGCAACCAGATCGACGCCCAGTCCCCTGCCCGCTGGGCACGCCTGACTGCCGCGCTTGGCAAGAACAATGTGGAGTGGCTGGAGCGGTGAGCACCCTGCCCGACCGCCACATCACCCCCGATCGCCAGATCACGCCCGATCGTCAGATCACGCCCGATCGTCAGATCACGCCCGATCGTCATACCGCGCGCTGGAAGTCGTACATCCGCGACTGCACGGCGCTATCGAGCTTTGTCGAGCCGATGCTGGTGTCCGGGCGCGTTACGCGCGTGGCCGGGCTGGTCATGGAATGCGTGGGCTTGCGCCTCGCCGTTGGCAGCGCCTGCACCATTCCCATGCCCAGCGGCCAGCGGGTCGAGGCGGAAGTGGTCGGTTTCGACGGCGAGCGCCTGTTCCTGATGCCGCAGTCGGACGTGGAAGGCATCGTGCCCGGCACCCGCGTGTTTCCCATCGAGCCCTCGGTGCCCAAGCCGGGTTCGGTGGCGCACCCGCGGCGCCGGCCCAGCGACCGCGCGCGCCACCTGCCGGTGGGCTGGGGCTTGATCGGGCGCGTGCTCGACGGCGCCGGAAGGCCGCTGGACAATCTGGGTCCGCTCGACTCGAGCGAAAGCGCGCCGCTCAACGTGCGCCCCGCCAATCCACTGGACCGCGCGCCGATTGTCGACACGCTCGACGTGGGCGTGCGCGCCATCAATGCCATGCTCACGGTCGGGCGCGGCCAGCGCCTGGGCCTGTTCGCCGGTTCCGGCGTGGGCAAGTCGGTGCTGCTGGGGATGATGGCGCGCTACACCACCGCCGACGTGATCGTGGTGGGCCTGATCGGCGAGCGCGGCCGCGAGGTCAAGGAATTCATCGAACAGATTCTGGGTCCTGAAGGCTTGGCGCGCTCGGTCGTGGTGGCCGCGCCCGCCGACACCCCGCCGCTAATGCGCCTGCAAGGGGCCGCCTACACGACCACCATTGCCGAGTACTTTCGCGACCAGGGCAAGAATGTCTTGATGATCATGGATTCGCTCACCCGCTACGCGATGGCGCAGCGCGAAATTGCGCTGGCCATTGGCGAGCCGCCCGCCACCAAGGGCTATCCGCCGTCGGTGTTTGCCAAGCTGCCGGTGCTGGTGGAACGGGCCGGCAACGGGCTTGAAGGCGGCGGCTCGATCACCGCGTTCTACACCGTGCTGACCGAGGGCGACGACCAGCAAGACCCAATCGCCGACTCGGCGCGCGCAATTCTGGATGGTCACTTTGTATTGAATCGCAAGCTTGCCGAATCGGGCCACTACCCGGCAATCGACATTGAGCAGTCGATTTCGCGCGCCATGCATGGCATTACCACCCACGCGCACCAGCTGGCCGCGCGCAAGCTCAAGCAGCTGTATTCACGCTACGAGCGCTCGCGCGACCTGATCAGCGTGGGCGCGTACGCAGCCGGCAGCGACCCGATCCTGGACCAGGCGATTGCCAAAAATGACAAGATTGAAGCGTTCCTGTGCCAGGAGATCCACGAACGGGTCGGCATGCTGGAGAGCTTGGGGCAACTTACCACCCTGTTCGACTGATGAATCCGGTCCGCCTGGGCCTATACTCGACCCATGGCAAAACAGTCTGCACTTGATACCCTGATCGAACTGGCCCAGCGCGACACCGACGAAGCGGCCAAACGGCTGGGGGTGGCGCTGAAAGCCGTGGACGAGGCCGAGCAAAAACTGACCATGCTGCTGGGGTTCCGGGACGACTACGGCATCAAGCTCGAAGCGGCGCAAATTGCCGGCATGACGCCCATGGCCTATGGCAATTTCATCGCCTTTATCGATAAGCTCGAAGTGGCCATCAATGGCCAGCGCGACGTGCTCAAGATCGCGCAAAACCGCAGCGCGAATGAAAAGACCACATGGCAGGCGGCCGAGCGCAAGCGCTTGTCGTACCGGACCTTGAGCGAACGGGCCTCGGTCGAGGCGCTGCGCCTTGAAAACAAGCTGGACCAGAAACAGATGGACGAACACGCCGCCCGCCAGGCTTATTACAAACGTTGATTCACTACCGACTGCCCATCATGCAAAAGCCACTCCTCCCGATCCAGATCAGCGGCGCCAGCGCGGCGCCGGCCCGGGCCAAGAATGCACAGCCGGACGCGGGCGCCCAGTTCAACCAGACGCTCAACCGCGAGATCGCGCAGCGCCGTGCGCAAGCGCCCGAAGCAAACAAGCAAAACGGCCCGGCCAGGGCGCAGCAGGGCCAGCACAGCGACAAGGCCGGCGCGCCAAAGAAGGCGGCGTCCGAGCCAGCGCGCGCGACCAGTGAACGCAAGGACGACGCAGCTGCGGACACGGCCGCCGTGCCAACGATCGCGCCCGACATGGCAGCGCTGATGGCGGGCCTGAACCTGCCGGCAGCCATTGCCACCGCGCCGGGCGACTCTGCAGATAACCCGCAACTGGCGGCAAGCGCCGCGCCGCCGGGCCTGGACGCCATGTTCGCCGCAGCCAAAGCCACCGCTGGCATGGACAAGCTGATTGCGGCCGGGGCGGCCTTGCTGGAAGGCGGCGCCGTTGCGCCCGCGGCGCTGCCGGCCGACTTTGGCAACGCGATGGCAAAGCTCGACGGCGTCAAGCCGGCAGCGGCCGACAACGCCAATCCGACCGGGCCGGAAAAATCGACGCTGGCCAAAGACATTGCCGCAGCCCTCAGTCCGGCCGACACGGCGCCGGGCAAGGCCGCGCCGGACCCCGGCCAACTGGTCCAGGTGCGCGGGCGCGAAGCGGCCCTGCCCGACCAG
Source organism: Massilia sp. TWP1-3-3 (assembly GCF_049897805.1). NCBI lineage: Bacteria > Pseudomonadati > Pseudomonadota > Betaproteobacteria > Burkholderiales > Oxalobacteraceae > Massilia > Massilia sp. TWP1-3-3. The sequence continues at coordinate 38,574 of NZ_JAFCWX010000033.1, read as the reverse complement.
ATGCCGAAAGAACTGCCGGTCACCGCGCCGGCGGCGGCGCCGGTGCAGCAGGCATCGCTGGCGATGGCGAATGTGGTGAATGGTGTGGGCGCGGGCGCGGGCGCGGGCGACAGGATCGCCGCGCGCGTAGGCACGCCGGCGTGGGACAACCAGGTGGGGCAAAAGATTGTGTGGATGGTGGCGGGCAAGGAGCAAAGCGCTTCGCTCACGCTTAATCCCCCGGACATGGGGCCGATGCAGGTGGTGCTCAGCGTGACCAATGACCATGCGACGGTCACGTTCTCGTCGGCCACGCCGGAAGTGCGGCAGGCGCTGGAAGACGCCATGCCAAAATTGCGCGAGATGATGAGCGAGAGCGGGATTGCGCTGGGCAACGCGAGCGTGAATGACGGCTCGGCCCAGCAGCAACAGCAGGCGCGCGACGACGCGAGTGGGCGCATGGGGCGCGGCGGCGGGCGTCTGGAGGGTGACGCCAGCGGCAGCGCCGGGCAAGCGGAGGCCAAGGTGGCTGAGCGGCCTAAGCGGACTGGGCAATTGCCGGGGCTGGTGGATACGTTTGCATAAAGGTCGAAGGACGAGCGGCCGGGCGGGAACCGAAATATCAGCGAACCGGAAAATCAAACCTGCATCGTCGGGTCGGCCGGTTTTGATCCTGCGATTGGCAGTTTGAAATGACTGTATGCCTCAAGCCACGAGTTGACCCTTCTTATTCCCTCTTTTCAACACATCCAACTGCTCGGCTATTCGCGATAATGACATAATGAGACCACGTTCCATCCACTGCACCAACGAGGCAACTTGAAAGCGAATCCCAAAATGAAGGCTGATCCGAAGGCAGAGCCGGCAGCACCCAAATCTTCCAAAAAGAAGATGCTGGTCATCGCCATCATCGGCATCGTCGTGCTCGCCATTTCCGGCGGCGCAGCCTGGTATTTCACCCAGGGCAAATCTGACCCGGCCCACGCCGAAGTCAAGAAGCACGCCAAGCCCGAATTCGTCGTCATCGAGGCCTTCACCGTCAACCTGCAGCCGGAAAACGGCGAACAGTACCTGCAAATCCAGTTCACGCTGGAAGTAGCCGGCCTGGAACAGGTCGAGATCATCAAGACCAATATGGCGCGCGTGCGCAGCCGCGTGCTGCTGCTGCTGTCGGCCAAGAAGGCGTCCGAACTGTCTACCGTCGAAGGCAAGAACCAGTTGTCGAAGGAAATCATCGCCGTCATCAAGCAACCTTTCGCCACCGGCGCGCCGCAGCAGGAAGTGACCGACGTGCTGTTCACCTCGTTCATCATCCAGTGATCCTCCATGGCCGATAATTTTCTCTCCCAGGAAGAAGTTGATGCGCTGCTCAAAGGCGTCAACGGCGACCAGGACGACGCTGCCGCGCCGGAAGAGACGTCCGGCGTTCGCACCTACAACCTGGCCACCCAGGAACGGATCGTGCGCGGCCGCATGCCGACGCTGGAAATCATCAACGAACGTTTCGCGCGCTTGCTGCGCGTGGGCCTGTTCAACTTTCTGCGCCGCAGCGCCGAAGTGTCGGTCGGTTCGGTGCGGGTGTCCAAGTACAGCGAATTCATCCGCAACCTGGTGGTGCCCACCAACCTGAACCTGGTGCACATGAAGCCGCTGCGCGGCACCGCGCTGATGGTGTTCGATCCGGGCTTGGTGTTTCTGCTGGTGGACAACCTGTTCGGTGGCGACGGGCGCTTCCATACCCGGGTCGAGGGACGCGACTTTACCCAGACCGAGCAGCGCATCATCTTGCGCATCCTCGATATCGTGTTCGAGGCCTACACCAAGTCGTGGGAGCCGGTGTTCCCGGTCGAATTCGAATATATTCGTTCGGAGATGAATACCCAGTTCGCCAACATTGCCACGCCCAACGAAGTGGTGGTGTCGTCGACCTTTACGGTGGAGCTGGGCTCGGTCTCTGGCCAGATCCACTTTTGCATGCCGTACTCGATGATCGAACCGATCCGCGACGCGCTGACCTCGTCGCTGCAGGGCGAGGCGCTGGAAATCGACAAGCGCTGGATCCGCCTGATGACGCAGCAGATCCAGGTGGCCGAAGTCGAACTGGTGGCAACGCTGGGCCACGGGCGCGCAACCTTCGACGAAATTTTGAACATGAAAGTGGGCGACATCATTCCCTTGAACGTGGCCGAGCAGATCCAGGCTACCGTGGACGGCGTGCCCGTGATGGACTGCACCTACGGCATACTGAACGGCCAGTACGCGCTCAAAGTGGAAAAATTGATCGCCAATGCCGATATTAAATAATGACAGGAGTGCATAATGTCCGACAACCAAGATGATACGAGCATGGACGACGACTGGGGCGCGGCCATTGCCGAGCAGGCCAAGGCGGAAGCTGACGCACTGGCAAACCAACCGGCCAGCGCGGCTGTGTTCAAGGACTTTTCAAACAAGGGCACCAAGAACGAAACGCCGAACGATATCGACTTCATCCTCGACATTCCGGTGCAGCTCACGGTCGAACTGGGCCGCACCAAGATCGCCATCAAGAACTTGCTGCAGCTGGCGCAAGGTTCCGTGGTCGAACTGGACGGCATGGCCGGCGAGCCGATGGACGTGCTGGTCAACGGTTGCCTGATCGCCCAGGGCGAGGTGGTGGTCGTGAACGACAAATTCGGTATTCGCCTGACGGACATTATTACGCCGTCCGAACGGATTCGAAAACTCAACAAATGATGGTGAAGGCAGTTCCGGCACTGATGTTGGCCACCGTGCTGGCGTGCGCCCCGGTGGCGGCGCGCCAGACGCCAATGCCAGAGGCCGCCGCCCCCGCAGCAGCCCCGGTCCAGGCTGCGTCTGTTCCTGCGTCTGTTCCTGCGTCCGTTCCTGCGTCCGTTCCTGCTACTGCTCCCACGCCGCGCGCGCAGTCGCCCCGTCCGCTGCCCCAACCGGCCGCGCCAATGGCGGCGGCATCGGCCGGCAGCCTGCTGCAAACCGTGTTCGGCCTGGCCGTCGTGCTGGCCACGCTTGCCCTGTTCGCCTGGGCCATGAAGCGCTACGGTCCGCGCCCGGGCGCGGGCGCAGCGGGCCTGCGCATCGTCGGCGCCCTGAACCTGGGCGGACGCGAGCGCATCATCGTGGTGGAAGTGGGCGACCAGTGGATCGTGGTGGGCGCCTCGCCCGGACGCGTGAACGCGCTGGCGACCATGCCCAAACAGCAGCTTGACGTGGCCCCGGCCACGCTGCACCCGGCCACGCTGCACCCCGATGCGCCATCGGCCAGCAGCTTTGCCGAGTGGCTCAAACAAACGATCGAAAAACGCAATGCAAAATAAGCTGCTTTCCGCTTCCCGTACCGCCTTGACGTTTGCCGCGCTGGCGCTGCCGCTGCTGGCCGCCGCCGCGCCGGGGATCCCCGCCTTTACCAGCGCCCCGGCGCCCGGCGGCGGCACCGCCTATTCGCTGCCGGTGCAAACGCTGCTGTTGATGACGGCGCTGTCGTTCCTGCCGGCCGCGCTGCTGATGATGACCAGTTTTACACGCATCATCATCGTCCTGTCGCTGCTGCGCCAGGCGCTGGGCGCGCAATCGTCCCCGCCCAACCAGGTGCTGGTGGGCCTCGCGCTGTTTTTGACGCTGTTCATCATGGGGCCGGTGTTCGACAAGATTTACGTGGACGCCTACGTGCCGCTGCAGGAAAACAAGATCCAGATGGGCGAAGCGATGGACAAGGGCGTGCAGCCGCTCAAGGACTTCATGATCCGCCAGACGCGCCAGGGCGACCTGGCGCTGTTCGTCAAGATGTCGCGCTCGCCGGCGCTGCAAGGGCCCGAAGACATTGCGCTGCGCGTACTGATTCCCGCCTTTGTCACCAGCGAACTGAAAACCGCGTTCCAGATCGGCTTTGCCATCTTTATTCCATTCCTGATCATCGACATGGTCGTGGCCAGCGTGCTGATGGCAATGGGGATGATGATGATGTCGCCGGCCGTCATCTCGCTGCCCTTCAAGCTGATGCTGTTCGTGCTGGTCGACGGCTGGCAACTGATCCTCGGTTCGCTCTCGCAAAGCTTTTACTAGCAAGGGCGCACAATGACTCCAGAATCCGTCATGACGATCGGGCGCAACGCCATGGAAGTGACGCTGATGGTGGCCGCGCCCATGCTGCTGGTGGCGCTCATCATCGGTCTGATCGTCAGCATCTTCCAGGCCGCCACCCAGATCAACGAAGCGACGCTGTCGTTCATCCCCAAGCTGGTCGGCATTTTTGTGGCGCTGATCGTGGCCGGTCCCTGGATGCTGGCGGTGCTGCTCGACTACATGCGCCAGGTGTTTACCGGCATCCCCGGCCTGATCGGCTAGGCGCCTGGCCGCCACCCCATGCTGACACTGACCAGTATCGAGATGAACACCTGGATCGCGGCGCTGCTGTGGCCCTTGACGCGCATCCTGGGCCTGGTCACTGCCGCTCCCCTGTTTGGCAACAACAGCTTTCCCGTCTCGTCCAAGGTGGGGCTGGGCGTGCTGCTGGCCCTGATCATCGCGCCTACGGTCCCTGCCCTGCCGGCGGCCGATCCGCTGTCGATGGCCGGCGTGTTAATCCTGTTGCAGGAGCTGCTGATCGGGGTGGCGATGGGCTTTGCGATGCGCATCGTATTCGCCGCCGTGGAGATGGCCGGCGAAGTGGCGTCCTTGACCATGGGTCTCGGTTTTGCCACCGTGTTCGATCCGCAGTCGCGCGGCCGCTCGTCGGCGGTCAGCCAGTTTGTGGCGCTGATCGCGACCATGGCTTTTTTGGCCGTCAACGGTCACCTGGTGCTGCTTGAGGTGCTGGCCGAAAGCTTTGTCAGCCTGCCCATTTCCGCCACGCCGATTTCGGGAACGCTGTCTTTGCAAGTGGTGAAATGGGGCAGCGTTATTTTTTCAACGGGGCTGCAATTGTCGCTGCCGATCGTGGCCGCGCTGCTGGTGACGACGGTGGCGTTGGGGATCCTGACGCGCGCCGCGCCGCAGTTGAATATTTTCGGTATCGGCTTTCCGATCACGCTGGGTGTGGGCTTGCTGCTGCTCAGCCAGACCATGCCTTATCTGAACGGGCCGCTGCAAACGCTGTTCAATCAGGGGATGGAGGCCAGCCGCGGGATCGCGCGCGGGGCGGCTGACCGAAAGGCACCGCTGGTGCCGGTGCTTGCTCCGCCAAAGGCGCCGCCCAGGTAAAAGTTCAGCTGAGCTGCATGGCGACTGGCGCCGCTGGCGCCAGTCGCGGATGAAAAAATTCCCGCCCGGTTTAACCGATGTAATTAAACAGCGACAGCCCCGTCAGCGATTTGAACGACTTTTGCGCCGCTTCCAGCGTCTGCTGCTGCTGCGAGTATGAAGTAATGGCCGCTACCATGTCCAGGTCCTGCAGGTTCGACAAGGTCGATGCGTACTGGATGCCCAGGTCTTCGCCGGCGCTGTCGAGCGTGTCGAGTTCCTTCTGGCGCGAGCCGACCGCCGAACGCACCGTGAGCACCGAATCGAGCGCCGAAGTCAATCCTTCGGAAGCCTTGTTCAAACCGTTTTTCAGCGCGGCCAGCTGCGCCGGCGTGGAAGCGGGCGCGCGCAGGGTGGCGATCATGTCGGTCATGGTCTTGAACACCGACTGCTTGGCGCTCGGATCAATGTTGACCTTGTCGCCAGCGGCCGGGTTGCCCGCCACCGTGAACGACAAGCCCTCAAAGGCGATCTGCTGGCTCGGCTGGAATGGCTGCGGGCCGGACAGGCTGGGCGGCGGCAAGCCGGTTTTTTTGTCGAGCACGCTGTAAGTGGTGGCTGCCGGCGTGCCGGACACGGCAAAGCTGATTTCGTACTGGTGGCCGGTCAGCTTGCTCGCATCGGCCACCGCGCCCGTGGAGACGACCCCGGTGCCCGTATTGCCCGCCGGCGCGCTCAGCACAAACGTGCCGTTGCCGGTGCGGTTGCTTTCAAACACGGTGGTGCCCGAGTCGCCCGTCGGCACCTGGCGCGACGTGGACGCCTGCAACTGGCGCTGACCCTGGTCACCCAGGTACTGCGCGCCGGCGCCCGTCTTGGCAAATGGCGCGGTGTCGCTCTTGAAGCCGCCAAACAGGTAGTCGCCCGCGCTATCGGTCGAATTGGCCAGGCCAAACAAGTCTTCCAGATGGCCTTCGAGTTCCACCGCAAGCGAGGCGCGGTCGGCCGCCGACAGCACGCCATTGCTCGCTTTGACGGCGATATCCTGCACATCGTGAATCAAGTTGGTGGCGCTGGTCAGCGTCAGTTCTTCTTCCGTCAGCGCGGCGCGCGCATTCTGGCGGTTGATGGCGTACTGGGCGTTGACCGATTGCGACTGCGTCACTTCCAGCGCGCGTGCCGACGCGATCGGGTCGTCCGAGGGCGTGAGAATGCGGCGGTTGGCGGCGATCTGCTGCTGGGTGCGGGCCAGGCTGCTTTGCAGCGTGTTAAGCTGGCTGGTGCCGGATTCGTAAATGGTGCTCGAAGCGATGCGCATGATGTGCTTTCCGTAATGAGTTTAGCGACCGAGCGAGAGCAAGGTGTCGAACAGCGTGCTGGCCATCGCCATGACCTTGCCGGCGGCCTGGTAGGCTTGCTGGTACTTGAGCAGATTGGCCGCTTCTTCGTCCAGGTTCACGCCGGACACGCTTTGCTGCGCATTGTGCGCCTGGCGCAGCAGCGAGTCGCTGGCCTTGGCGTTCACTTCCACTTCGCGCGTCTTGTTGCCGATGAAGCTGGTCATTTCCGCATACGCCCCCTGGAAGCTGGTCTTGCCGCCCTCCATGGTGTTTTTGGTTTGCAGGTTGCCCAGCGCGCGCATGTTGCGGTTGTCGCCCGCGCCGCCCAGGTTCTTGGAAACGGTAAAGGTATCGGCGTCGCCCGGCGTGCCGCTCATGCCGATGTTAACGCCCCCAAAGTTGTAGCTGGCGCCGTCCTGATAGGGAACGGCCGCCGTGCCGGCCGGGTAGACGGTAGTCACGCCGCCCATGGTTTTTGTCACTGCCTGGCCGGGAGGAAAGCCACTCAGGGTGCCGCTGGCGGAACTGTACTTGAGCGTGACCGGCGCCGTCAGCGCGTTGCCCGGCGTTAGGTAGGCGGCGTCGACGCTGCCTTCGCTGATGCGCCCGCTGCCAGTGTTGGTGGTCGGCATGGCGGTGTTGATCGGCGCGCCTGCGGCAATTTTTGAGCGGTCAGCCAAGGCCACGCCAAAACCGGCGGCGCCGTTGATGGTCGGGCGCACCAGGAAATTGTCGCCGCTGCCGGAGGCGCCATTGATTGAAAACTCGATGCCGTCGATGCTCTGGGCGCCGGTCTGCGGATACGGGCTGATCACGGTCTGCTGGCTGTCGGACAGGCGCGTGACGACATACTTGGCGCCGTCATAGGCGACCTTGTAGTCGCTCTGCGTGAGCTTGGACGGGTCGCTGATGACGGCCTTGACAGCGGCGGTGCTGTTCAGGGAATTGTCGCGGCTGGCCGTCACCGACGGCTTGGCCTCGGTGAAAAAATCGGCGCCCGGCTTGCCTTCGGCGTCCACGCCCAGGTGGTGCTGGTCATTAAAGGTGGCGGCAATGCTGATCGCGATGCGGCCGAGCGAATTTTGCGCGCGGTCGAGCGCGGTGTTGCGAAAGTCCATCAACCCGCCCAGCTCGCCGCCTTTAAGCGCGCTGTCGCCCAGCGGAACCACCTTGCCGCCGGCCACGTAGCCGACCTCGACCCGGGTCGGATCGGTGGGCGACGCCATGGCGGCCAGGTCGTACGATTTTTTCCCCACCACCAGCGGCTGGCCGTTGCCAATCGATACCGTGATGCTGTTGTTCGAGCCGGCCACGACGGTCGCCTTGATCTGCTTGTTCAAGTCCAGCACCAGCTGGTCGCGCTGGTCCATCAGGTCGTTCGGCCTGCCCCCGCCGGCGGAGGCGCCGCCGATCTGTTCGTTGAGCGCGGCAATCTGGTCGGCATAGGCGTTAATCATCGTCACGTTCGACGTGATTTGCGTATTGACCCCTTCGCGAAGCTCGCTCAGGCGGCCATTCAAGCCCTGAAAGCGCGCCGCTAGCGAATCGGCGCCCGACAGCAGCGCCTGGCGCGACGCAGTCGAGGCGGGATTGGAGGCGACATCCTGCACGCCCTTGAAAAAACCCTGCAGCGACGGCGACAGGCCGGAAGCCGGGTCGGCCATCACGTTGTCGATCTGGGCAATCTGGGTGTAGTACGCGTCGAGCGACGCCTTGGAGGTGGTCGCGGTGCGCACCTGGGCATTGAGGAATTCGTCGGAGTAACGCTTGATGTCGGTGACCTGGGTGCCGCTACCGATGAAGCCCGAACCAATGTTCTGGCCCGGTCCGGCGCCCTGCATGACGACCTGGCGGCTATATCCCACTACATTGGCGTTGGAGATATTGTGGCCCGTGGTCGACAGTCCCGCTTGCGCCGCGAACAGTCCGCTTTTGCCAATGTTGAGTATATTTCCGGCCATGATAGGGTTTCTTTCTTTTGTATATCACTGTCTACGGCAGAATCCCCGGAAACTTGACTTTCACTGCGGAAACGTTACTCAACCATCATGCCAGGTTGTGCTTGATGATGCGGCTCAGCTTGGCGGCGTACTGGGGATCGGTCGCGTAACCGGCTTGCTGCAGCCCCTGCGCGAAGCCGGCCGCATCCTTGGCGTTGGCCAGCACCTTTTCGTAACGCGGGTTGTTGGTAATCAATTTAGCATAATCCTTGAAACTGTCGGCGTACGAATCGTAGGCGCGAAATTTCTCGACCCGGGTCTGCGGCACGCCGTTGACATATTCGGTGGTGACGGCGGTGGCAACCTTGCCTTTCCAGCCAGGACCAGCCTTGATGCCGAACAGGTTGTTGGCGCTGCTGCCGTCCTGGTGTCGGATTTCGCGCTTGCCCCAGCCGGTTTCCAGCGCCGCCTGGCTGAGCATGAACTTGGCCGGGATGCCGGTGCTGCGTTCGGCCTCTTGCGCATGGACGGCCAGCTTTTCCTGGAACGCGCGCACGTGCGGCGCCTGGATGCGCCCGCTGGCGGCGTGGGTGACGCCGGACGGCGCGCCGGCCGCGGCCGGGGCGGCCAGCGCGGCCGGTGCGCTCATCATCGCTTCAAGCGTCGGCGTCGGCGTCGGCGTCGGCGTCGGCGAGCGCCCGGTCGGCTCGCCGCCGATGGCGAGCGCCTGCGTGCCGGCAGCCTGCGACGACAACTGGCGGATCAGCATGTCGGCTAGGCCCACGCCGCGCTTGGCCATGTTTTGGCTCATCTGCTGGTCCAGCATGCCGGTAAACATCTTGGTCTGTTCGCTGCCGGTCAATTCGTCCTGCGGGGTAGCTTCGCGCATGCTTTTCATCATCATGTTGATGAACATGGCTTCAAACTGGGTGGCCGCGCCTTTCAGCGCTTCCGGGGAACCGGCCTTGGCCGACTGCTTCAAGTCGCCCATGCCCTTGGTATCGAGGGCAAACTTGCTGCTCAAGTCAATGGATGAGACGCTCATGGTGGTTCCTTAAATGATTTCGAGGTCGGCGCGCAGCGAGCCGGCAGCCTTCAAGGCTTGCAGGATCGACAGCAAGTCTTGCGGCGAAGCGCCGATCGCATTCATCGCCTTGACCACTTCGGCGAGCGAGGCGCCGCCCTTGACCAGCAGCACCTTGCCCGGATCTTTTTTAATTTCAACCGACGCGTTTTGGGTAGGCGCCGTCTGCCCGGCTCCCAGCGGGCCGGGCTGGCTGACCTGGTTGTCGGCGCCGATCGTGATCGACAGGTTGCCGTGCGAAATGGCGCACGTTTCCAGCGTGACGGACTGGTTCATCACCACCGAACCGGTGCGCGCGTTCATGATCACCTTGGCAGCCTGGCGTGCAGGATTGACTTCCAGCGACTCCAGGATGCCGAGGAAGGCCACGCGCTGGTCGGACGACGAGGGCGATAGCACCCGGATCACGCGCCCGTCGAGCGCGGTGGCAATGCCGGGACCGAAATGGTTGTTGATCGCTTCGACCACCCGGCTGACGGTGGAAAAATCGGTGGTATTCATTTCCAGGCGAATTTGGTTGTTTTCACCCAGGCTGGAGGCGACGGCGCGCTCGACCGTGGCGCCGCCCGAAATCTTGCCCACGCTCAGGTGGTTGATTTGCACTTGCGAGCCGGCCGCAGCCGCCCCCACGCCGCCCACCAGCACATTGCCTTGCGCCATGGCGTAGACCTGGTTGTCGGCCCCTTGCAGTGGCGTCATGATCAGCGTTCCGCCGCGCAAGCTCTTGGCGTTGCCGATCGACGAGACCGTGATGTCGATGGTCTGGCCCGGCTGGGCGAACGCGGGCAGCGAGGCGGTGACCATGACGGCGGCCACGTTCTTGAGCTGCAGCGTGGTGCCCGGCGGCAGGTTGACGCCCTTCGCTTGCAGCATCGAGACGATCGACTGCACGGTAAACGGCGTTTGCGTGGTCTGGTCGCCACTGCCGTCCAGGCCGACCACGATGCCGTAGCCGGACAACTGGTTCTGGCGCACGCCGGCGATGGTGGTCAAGTCCTTGAGGCGTTCAGCGCGCACCAGTTGCGGCGCGAGCGTGGCAAGGCAGATGGCGGCCAGGGTCAGCCAGTGAAAAGTACGGCGCATGGGGGTTCCGATCAGAACGGTACGAGCGACTGGAAGAAACGCGACACCATGGCCGTCAGTTCAGCGCGGTCGATCTGGCTGTTGGTGCGGTACTCGACGCGCGCGTCGGCTACCTGGGTCGACGAGACGGTATTGCCCACGCCAATATTGTCCGGACTGATCATCCCTGAAAAGCGGATGAATTCCACGCCCTTGTTCATGGCGATCTGCTTTTCGCCCGAGACGATCAGGTTACCGTTGGAAAGCACTTCGGTGACCGTCACGCCCATGGTGCCGGTAAAGGTGTTGCTGGCGCTCTGGTTGTCGGCATCTGAAAACTTGGTGGCAGCTTCCGTCGCCACCGACGCGCCGAACACGCCGCGCACCGGCACCGGCACCACAAAACTGGCCGAACCGGACTTGTTGCCCGAGCTGGCGCCCGCTTTCACGGCGGCGGTCTTTTCGATGATGTTAATGGTGAGCATGTCGCCGATATGGCGCGCGCGGCGGTCTTCGAACAGCGGGCGGTACTGCGAGCTCTGGTAGATGGCGCCATTGCTAGCTACCACGGGTTCGGTGTACATCGGGCGCGCGCTGGTGGGACGGTCGACAATGGTGCCAGGAGTGGCGGAGCAGCCGGCCAGCGCCAGCAGGGACAGAATCAGCAGGGTTTTCATGAATCTCTTCCGGTTAAAGCTGGGCCAGCTTTTGCAGCATCTGGTCCGACACCGTGATAGCCTTGCTGTTAATTTCGTAGGCGCGCTGGGTGGTGATCATGTTGACCATTTCCTCGACCACGTTGACGTTCGACGTTTCCACGTAGCCTTGCATCAAGACGCCCGCGCCATTGGTACCCGGCGTGTTGGTGCCCGGGCTGCCCGAGGCGCCCGTTTCCACGTACAGGTTTTCGCCCTTCGATTCGAGGCCCGCCGGATTGACGAACGTGGTCAGCTGCAAGGTGCCGATCTGCGACGGCGCGGCGGTGCCGGAGACGGTGACGGAGACGGTGCCGTCGCGCCCGATCGTGATCGACTGCGCATTGGCGGGCACGGTAATGGCAGGCTGCACCACAAAACCGGACGAGGTGACCAGCTGGCCGTTGGCGTCGCTCTGGAACGAGCCGTCGCGGGTGTAGGCGGCGGTGCCGTCGGGCAGCAGCACCGAGAAGAAACCGGCACCGTTGACCATTACGTCTTTCGAGTTGCCCGTCGCCTGGGGATTGCCTTGCGTGTGAATGCGTTCGATGGCGACGGTGCGCACGCCGGAACCGATCTGGGCGCCGGACGGCAAGTTGGTTTGCTGGGAGGACTGGGCGCCGGGCTGGCGGATATTCTGGTACAGCAAGTCTTCGAACACCGCGCGCGAACGCTTGAAGCCGTTGGTGCTGACGTTGGCCAGGTTGTTGGTGATGACGTCAAGCTGGGTCTGCTGCGCTTCGAGGCCGGTCTTGGCCGTGTACAGGGAACGGATCATGGTTTTCTCCAGTTACGGTGGCAAGGCGAAGTTTGCCGGCCACCGATCATTGAAGACCATTATGCGCGGGTGCTACTTAATTCAAAGCGAGGATCTGGGTAGCTTTACCGGCGTTGTTCTCGGCGTTCTTCATCAGGCTCATCTGAAGCTCGAAGCTGCGCGCCAGTGAAATCATTTGCACCATCGAATCGATCGGGCTGGCGTTGCTGCCCTCGAGGGCGCCGCCGGCCACGACCACCGACGGGTCGGCCGGGGCGGCGGCCCCGTCCTTCAGGCGAAACAGGCCGTCGTCGCCGCGCACCAAGTCTTTTTCGGGCGGATTCACCAGTTTCAGGCGTCCCAGCACGGTGGGCGCGCCCGGCTTGGTGGTGGTCGCGATGGTCGAAATGGTGCCGTCGCCGCCGATGGCGACCGTCACTTCAGGCGGCACCGTGATCGGGCCGCCGTCGCCCTGCACCGTCTGGCCCTGGGCCGTTTGCAGCAGACCGTTGGCGTTCATTTGCAAGGCGCCGTGACGGGTGTAGGCTTCGCTGCCGTCGGGCATTTGCACGGCGATCCAGCCTTTGCCCTTGAGGGCGACGTCGAGATCGCGCCCCGTCATTTGCAAGGGGCCGGCGCTAAAGTCCGTGCCCGCTTCGGTGTTGATCACAAAGGCGCGCGTGGGCAAGGCGCCGGCCGGGCCGACCACGGGCACGGCGCGAAACACGTCAAGCTGGGCGCGAAAGCCGGTGGTGGTCACGTTGGCCAGGTTGTTGGCGGCGGTGGCCTGCTGGTCCAGGATGTGCCTGGCGCCGCTGGCGGCGGTGTAGATCAGTTTGTCCATGGGGTTCCCCGACACGCTTGGCGGAATGCGCTACGCTTTTCCGCCCTACGGTCCAATGCGAATCGATTTTTCCACCCGCCCGGCGCGCCGCAAGGGCACGTGGGGCGAATTTTCCACCCGCCCGGCGCGCCGCAAAGGAACGTAGGGCGGAAAAGCCTTGGCGCATTCCGCCATGCTCAGTGTTAACGCAGATTGACCAGCGTCTGCAGCACAGAATCCTGCGTCTTGATGGTCTGCGCGTTGGCCTGATACACCCGCTGCGCCGTGATCATGTTAACCAGCTCAGCGGTCAGATCGACGTTCGAGTTTTCCACCGCCGACGACTGCAGCACGCCCAGGCTGCCCGAGTTGGGCGTGCCCACCAGCGGATTGCCCGAGGCCGACGTTTCCGCCCAGGCGTTGTTGCCCAGCGGCGTCAAGCCGTTCGGATTGGCGAAGTTGGCAAGCACGATCTGGCCCAGCGCGTGCGACTGGCCATTGCTGTACTGGCCCAGGATGATGCCGTCGGGACCGGCCGCAAAGCGCTGCAACTGGCCGGCCGTGTAGCCGTCCTGGGTGGTCTTCTTTTCGCTGGTGGCCGCGCCGTACTGGGTCGAGTTGGCAAAATTGAGTTTCAGCGTGAGCGTGTTGGCCGAACCGGTGGACGGAAAGATCGGCAAATCAATCTTCAGCGGCAGCGTTTGCGGCGCCATCGCCGAAGCGCTCAGCGCGCCGCTGGTGTCAAAGCGCAGGTAGCCCGAACGCACGGCGGGCACCGTCACCGCCGCCGCAATCAGGGCGTCGATGCCGTCCGGATTAATGCCGACGGTGGTGCCGGCGCTATTGGCCGCGGCCTGGATTGCAGCGAGCGTGGTCGGGGTCGCGCCGGCCGCCGCAGCGGCGTTCTTGACGGCAGTCGCGGCGGCCTGGGCGTAGGACACGGCCTGGGCCGAGGTGTCGCCCGGCGGCGTGGCGGCCGCGGCCTGGTAGTTGTCGCGCGCGGTCATGGACGCCGGATCGTCCTGGGCAGCAGCCGCTACTTCCTGGTTGGTAATTTCCACGCCATCGACTGCACTGTAGACGTCCCACTCGCCGCCGTCGGTTTTCACATAGTAAGTCGACATCACGTGCGGATTGCCCAGGCTGTCGAAGACGTCGATCGGGGTCTGCTTGTTGTAGCTGGTCGGGTCGTTGGCGTTGAACGGCGCGGTCACGGGAACCACGCTGCCCGAATCGAGGTTGATCTCGGTGTCCACGCGCGAGGTGGCCACCGGTTTCAGGTCGGCGGTATTGATCTGGATGGGCGACGGCGAACCGGCCAGGATGGCGCCGGTCGGGCCGGCGGCAAAACCGGTCAGCTTGGCGCCCTGGGCGGTGACCATGAAGCCTTCCTTGTCCAGCGAAAACTGGCCGTTGCGCGAATACTGGGTGGCGCCGGCCACGGTGGTGCGGAAAAAGCCCGCGCCATTGATGGCAATGTCGAGCGGATTGTTCGACGCTTCGACGTTACCCTGGGTGAACTGCTGGGCGATCTGCGAAACCTTCACGCCGATCCCGGCCTGGTTGCCGCCGCCGCCGTTGAGCGAATTAGCGTACACGTCGGCGAACTGGACTTGCGAACCCTTGAAGCCGACCGTGCTGGCGTTGGCGATGTTGTTGCCGATGACGTCGAGCTGTTTTGCAGCGCCGTTCAAGCCGCTAAGTCCCTGTTGGAAAGACATGTGATTCTCCTGAAATGTTAGTGAATGCGGCCTGGCGCTACAAAATCTGGCGGATGTCGGCCATCGAGACCACGCCCAGCGTCGGCAAGTTGAGCTTGACGCCATCCTTGGGATTGGTGGTGACGCTGGCCACGCTGTCGAACGAGAGCGTCTTGGCGTCCTTGAGCACTTCTTCGCCGCGGGTGGCGACGACGCGGATCAAAAAATTGCCGTCGCGCAGAGTGACCGGCTTGCCGTCCGCGCCCATTTGCGATGGATCGGGCACGCCGTCCCACGCGATCGGCGTGATGCCCGGCTGCTGCGCTCCCATGTCGATCACCTGCACGTCCTTGCCGGTGCGCGGGTCGGTAATGATGACTTGCACCTTGTCGGCGGCGCTGCCGACCTCCACGCCCATGATGCCCTTGCCGCCGGCCAGCGCCACCTTGTCGCCGGCCACCAGCACGCCGTGGCCGATCATCGTGGCCGCCTGCAGCGATTCCGACGACTGGTAGCTCGACTTGAGCGACTCGAGCGTGGTATTTAACTGGTTGATGCCGGTGACGGTCGAGAGCTGGGCCAGCTGGCTGGTCACTTGCGCATTGTCGAGCGGGTTCATCGGATCCTGGTTTTTCATCTGGGTGATCAGGAGCGTCATGAACTTGTCCTTGTCGGCGTCCACGCTGGCGCCGGCCGTGCTTCCCTTCTTGGCATTGACGGTATTCATCAAGTCTTGCGACACATAGCCGGGCGGAGTTTGAATGGTAGTCATGGCATTTTCTTCGTCGTTTACTGACCGAGCGTCAGCGTTTTCATCAGCAGCGCCTTGGCTGCATTCATGGTTTCCACATTGGTCTGGTACGACCGGGAAGCCGACAGCATATTGACCATCTCATCGACCACGTTCACGTTTGGCATCGCCACATAACCCTTGTCGTCAGCCAACGGATGTTTTGGATCGTATACCTGTTTCAAAGGCGACGGATCGTCGATCACCTGCTGAACCTTGACGCCGGTGCCGCCGCCTTCGGTCTGCACGGCCTCGAAAACCACCTGTTTAGCCCGGTAAGCCTGGCCAGTGGCGCTGCTGGCGGAATCGGCATTTGCAAGATTGCTGGCAACGGTGTTTAACCTTTGCGCCTGTGCACTCATGGCCGAACCGGAAACATTAAAGATATTAAAGAGCGACATGATCAAGAACCTCCCTGGATCGCGGTCAGCATGCCGCGGATCTGCATATTAAGAAACGTGACGCCCGCTTCGTAGCGCAGGGCGTTGTCGGCGAACTGATTGCGCTCGACATCCATGTCGACCGTGTTATTGTCGGCGGCGCCCTGGGCCGGCATGCGGTACTGCACCGGCGTGCCGTTGGGCAGGTAGTCGCCTCCGCCGCTGATCGGCATGTGGGCCGGCGCCGTCTGCGCCAGTACGCCGGCCGGCGGGGTGCCGCTGTTGCGCGCCACGACCGCCTGCAAGGCGCTGGCGAAATCGATGTCGCGTGCCTTGTAGTTGGGCGTGTCCGCATTGGCGATGTTGGACGCGAGCACTTGCTGGCGCTGCGCCCGCAGCCCCAGGGCCGCCTCGTTAAAACCCATGTATTCGTTGAGTTTGCCAATCATGTCGTTCGCCTCGCGTTCGCCTCGTTATATGACAGGACCGATAGTACGTGGGCTTGGGGCTTGCTAATCGGGCGATCAAGATGGGTAAACGGCGGCTGTTCATCACTTCGGGCCCCTCGCGCGAGGCCTATCATCGCGTCACTAGATAAAGGCGCCCACCATGAAAACCCTGTTGACGATCTTACTGTTCCTTGCCGCACCGTTCGCTCTGGCCCAGGCGCCGGCACGCCAGGACCTGGAGTCGCTGCGCCAGATGGCGCAGCAATATCTGGTCACCCAGAGCGCCGGCCTGCCGGGCAAGGTGACGGTCACGGTGGGCGCGCTCGACCAGCGCATGAACCTGGCCGCCTGCCCCGACCCGCAGCCGTTCCAGCAGCCGGGCGCGCGCGCGTGGGGCAAAACCACGGTCGGCGTGCGCTGTCTGGCGCCTACTGCCTGGACGGTGTATATTCAATCGCAGGTAAGCGTGCAGGCCGAGTACGTGGCCGCCGCCACGCCACTGGTGCAGGGCCAGACCATTGACGCGTCGCAGCTGGTGATGGTCAAGGGCGACCTTGCGGCGCTGCCCAACGGCGTGCTGACCGATATCGCGCAGGTCGTCGGGCGCACCAGCAGCATGTCGGTGCAGTCAGGGGCGCCACTCCGCGCCGACCTGCTGCGCAGCAAACCGGTGGTGCAGCAAGGCCAGGCAGTGCGCGTGGTGTCGGGCGGCGCCGGGTTCCGGGTGACGGCCGAAGCGCGCGCGATTGGCAACGCCAGCGAAGGCCAGGTGGTGCAAGTGCGCACGCCGGCCGGGGCGATTATCAGCGGCGTGGCCAAGGCCGGTGGATTGGTGGAAGTTGTTTTCTGAATATTTCAGGAAGTAGACGCAACAATGCTGCCGGTCGCGCTAAAGTTTACGGGGATGGCGCCGTAATAGATGCAGACCATGGAGTTTCCACTCCGCGCAGAGAAGGATGATGCCGTGAAAATCAACGATACAATCAAGGGTGGCCCTGCATTGGCGGCAGCAAATACGCCAGCACACAGCGCCAAAAACGCCGAAAAAGCCAGCACCGCAGGGCCGGCCAGCACCGACAGCGTACGCTTGTCGTCGCAGGGGCAAGCCATGTCGGCGGCAGCGAGCAGCACGGGCGTGTTCGACACCAAAAAGGTCGAGCGCATCAAGCTGGCCATCGCCGATGGGCAGTTCAGTATCAATTCAGAGAAAGTCGCAGACGGCTTGCTGGAAACAGTGCGCGACCTGTTGCATTCCCGCAAACGCTAATTGAAGCGACGAAGGCGAGCTTTTCATCATGTCCACGGCCAGTGCACACACCACGCTGCAAGACGAACTAAAACTGATCAATTGCTTGATCGACCTGATGAAACAGGAACAGCAATGCCTGGTGGCCGCCGATACCGACGGCCTCGGCACGCTCACGCCGCGCAAGACCGAGCTGGTTGAACAGCTCGGCACCCTCGCCGCCCAGCGTCACGCCAGCTTGCAGCAAGACGGCTGCGACGGCTCCGAAGCGGGCATGCAGGCGTGGGTGAAGCGGCTGAACAATCCCGCGATCCAGGCCAATTGGCAGCATGTGCTGGAAAAAATGCGCGCGGCGAAAGAACTGAACCGCATCAACGGCATGCTGATCAACAAGCAAATGACCCACAACCAGAATTTGATACAAGCCATGCGCACGCCGTCGCATGCGGTCGATACGGGGTTTTATGGCCCCAGCGGGCATGCGACGCCGGTCAGCGGGAAGCGGCCGTTGGTGGTGGGATAGAACTGACTTGCTACATTCAGGAAAACCGGCCGCGCGCCGGTTTTTTTGTATCCAGGACCCAACAACATCGTGCTCGCGCACCAGAACGATGTAACGCTGCTGCATGACTTTCGCAAGGGCGATGGAGACGTTCCTCCACCTTGCGTGACTAAATTGACACATTTCATAAATCAACTTTACTTCTGCGCGTGAATCCGTGAGTATCAGTCACGGGTTTCCGGTATAGACAAGTGATATTTTGTCACGGCAACTTCTATAAAAAGCTGCACGCCAGCGCCGGCCACAAGCTGGTCAATGCGCGATGCGGCAAACAACACGACTCATCTTCGGAGGAAAACAATGAATTGGAATAACGTAGGCAAGGCAAGTGTTGCAATCGTCGCAGGCGTGGCATGCATCGGCGCACACGCAGCGTCCAAGCACGGCGTGACCGCCACCGTGGCGGCCGAGAAAAGTTCGCTGGGCAAGAACGACAACGTCACCGTTCGCCTGACCATCACCAACACCTCGGCTCAGCCGCAAATGGTCTTGAAGTGGCATACCGCGTTTGCCGAGATTGAAGAGTCGCTGTTTGAAGTGACCCGCGACGGCGCCAAAGTTCCCTACCTGGGCGCCCACTACAAGCGCGGCACGCCAACGGCGTCCGATTACTATCTGTTAAAGCCGGGCGCCTCGCACACGGTACGCGTTGAACTGTCGGACATGTACGACATGAGCATCACGGGCCAGTACACGATTGCTTACAAGGCAGCGTCAGTGAACCTGTTCGGCACCCACGAGAAAACGGTTGGCGAGATCACCTCGCCGGTGGCATCGGTATGGATTGACGGCGCCCAGCCGCGCGGCGCCCAATCGATCGCTGGCAAGGCGCCGGCAGACACCGGCAATTCACTCGCCGCACTGTCGTTCAGCAAGTGCACCGCCGCCCAGCAGGGCGAGATCACCCAGGCCATCGGCGTGGCCAGCGGCTATGCCAACAATGCCACCAGCTACATGGGCGGCGCGCTCGGTGCTCGCTACAGCAAGTGGTTCGGCGCCAGCGACGCCGGCCGCATCGCACACGTGAAGGCCAATTACACCGCCATCAAGGGCGCGTTCGACAGCAAGCCGATCACGGTCGACTGTGGCTGCAAGAAGACCTACTACGCGTATGTCTACCCGAACCAGCCTTACAAGATCTACGTGTGCAAGGCGTTCTGGACGGCGCCGATGAGCGGCACCGATTCCAAAGGCGGCACGCTGGTCCATGAAATGAGCCATTTCACGGCCACCGCCGGCACCGACGACTGGGTCTACGGCCAGTCGGGCGCGGCCAGCCTGGCGATCAGCGATCCTGCCAAAGCGACCGACAATGCGGACTCGCACGAGTATTTTGGCGAGAACACGCCGGCGCAGAACTGATCAGCCGTGCTTCACGACAAGCCGGCGTCCTTGTGGGCGCCGGTTTTTTTTCGTCTCGCCGGCAGCGCTGAACCAACTGTGGAAATAATGTTACACCGCTGGAACGGTCCACGACAAACATTTGTTTATTTGCCCTTGTAACCGTTCAAAATTTAACAATCCATTGTCACAGTGCTCAAGCCAGATGTGACAGTAACAACTTGTTTTCATAGCGGGCTCGTTAAAATTTCTTTGGAGAACCAACAAAAGTTAAAAACATTAAACATTCGCCTATTTGACACAATTACCGATGATTCAACGTTTACTCGGCATCCGGGTTTATGTGACGATGAATTGTTGAGCTCGGTTTTATATGCATGACGGCTCAGCGGACAACGACAACCACATATACTTCACGGAGCAGAAATGAACTTGAATACATTGGTAAAAGCTGGCGTATCGATTGCTACACTCGCAGCATGTTTCTCCGCACAGGCTGCATCTAACGGCGTGACCGTCAGCATTGCACCGGAAAAAAATTCGCTCAAAAAAGATGACGACGTTGTCATGCGCGTCACCATCACCAACACCTCGGCCAGCCCGCAGTACGTGCTCAAGTGGCATACCCCGTTCTCCGGGATCGAAGACCATATCTTCGAAGTCACGCGCGATGGCGTGGACGTGCCCTACCTAGGCCGCCACTACAAGCGCGGCGCGCCAACGGCCAAGGATTACTACCTGCTCAAGCCGGGCCAGTCGCACACCAGCCGGGTTGAACTCTCGTCGGTCTACGACATGAGCGTGACGGGCGACTACGCCATCAAATACCACGTTGCATCGGTCAACCTGTTCATGCCGAGCAAAGGCTTGCCAAGCATCTCCGCCGCACCGGTTGGCGCCAACGTCGACGACCTGGCATCGGCGCCGGTATCGATGTTCATCGATGGCCGCCTGCCGCGCGGCACCGTGGTTGGCACGCCGTTCGAGCTGGCCAAGCAAGGCGCGGGCACCCCGGGCGCGATGAGCCTGGCCACCACCGGCTGCACCGCGTCGCAATCGAGCTCGATCACGTCGGCCATCAGCGCGGCCAAGACCATGGCCAACGGCGGCGTCAGCTACCTGAACGCCGGCACCAACGGCACCCGCTACAAGAAATGGTTCGGGACCTACAGCTCGACCCGCTACGCGACGGCCCGTTCGCACTTCACCGCCATCAAGGATGCGCTCGACAACAAGCCGATCGTCGTCGATTGCAGCTGCAAAGAGTCGTACTTCGCTTACGTGTACCCGACCCAGCCATACAAGATCTACGTCTGCAACGCGTTCTGGTCGGCGCCAACGAGCGGCACTGATTCCAAAGGCGGCACCCTGGTGCACGAGCTGTCGCACTTTAACGCCGTCGCCGCCACGGACGACCGCGCTTATGGCCAGTCGGCGGCAGCCAGCCTTGCCATCAGCAACCCGGCCGGCGCGCTGGACAATGCGGACTCGCACGAATATTTTGGCGAAAATTCGCCATTCCTGAACTAAGGAAGCACACTTCTTTCCCGGCTTGGGAATTTTGGCGGCGCCGTGCGAACGGCGCCGTTTTTTTATGTGGGCGCGTCGTCGCAACGTCGCGCGTGCGCGCTGGGGCGCTTAGCGCGCGGGTCCGAAAGTGAAGGTCACCGAGGGAACCACGGCCGCCGACAGGGCCTCCATCTTGGAAGCATCGCCAAGGTAGCCGCCCGTATAACTGAGCTTGTAGGTATGCCTGGGCTTGAAATCATAGCTGCGCGTGATGTCGATAGCGTGACTGATCTTGTGGCCTGGTTTGACGGCGATGAAGTCATCTTTGGTGAACGGGCCGCGCTTGACCATGGGGCCGGTGTAATCGACCTCGGCGCCGGTGGCCGCATCGGTAATGGCGAACTCGCGCCGGAAAATCTGCTTGTCTGCATACACGGCCTTGGGCACGTAGACCGGCTTGCCGCTGGCGTTGTCCAGCGTGAGCTTGACCACGACCTTGCCCCCGTTGGCGTCAACCTGCAACTGCTGTTTTATATTATTCATGCCACCATTCACGCCACCATTCATGCCGCCTCCTGCGTGGGCCACCAGCGGCAGCGCCAGCAGCACCGCCATCATCGATTGAATCAACTTGTTCTCCCCAGGTTAATAGGTGCGCACCTCTTTCGGCGAATCGGGCACCGCCGACAAGATGGTGACGGTGACGCGCCGGTTGCGCGCCTTGCCTTGCGGCGAATCGTTGGCCGAGACCGGCATGTTCGATGCGCGTCCAACGGCCGTCAAACGCGCCGGCGCCACGCCGCTGTCGATGAACAAGCGTACCACGCTGCTGGCTCGTACGGCGGACAGTTCCCAGTTCGACGGGTAGAGCGCATTGGCGATTTTGGTGTCGTCGGTGTGCCCTTCCACCTGCAGCGCGTGGGTGTCGTTGCGCAGCACCACGCCAAGGGCGCGCAGCGCCTGGGCCGACTCGGGGGCCAGACGCGCCTCGCCCGGGTCGAACAGCACGCTCGCGTTGATCTCCACCGTCACGCCCAGCGCGGTCTGGGTCACGCGCACCTTGCCTTCCTTGACCAGCGGCGCCAGGGCGGCCGACAAGTCCTTGGCCAGCTTCTTGAGCGCTTCGGCCTCGCGCCGCAAGGCTTCGTTGCGCTTTCTCATGGCGGGCGTATTGACGGGCGGGGCCAGCGTGGCCATCGGCGCCACCTGGCCGGGCACGCTGACCGCTTCGTGCTCCTTGCCGGTGAAGGCTTTGTCGAGCGACAGCGCAAAGGCCTTGTACTTGCCTTCGTTGACCACGGAGATGGCGTACATGACGACGAAAAACGCGAACATCAGCGTGATCAGGTCGGCGTAGGAAATGAGCCAGCGCTCGTGGTTGTCCGGCTCTTCGGCAAACCGTTTGCGCGCCATGAATCGTGCTCCCTACGCGCGCGAGAGCAGGCTGGCGACGCGCTCTTCGATCACGCGCGAATGGTCGCCGCCGGCGATGTCGTGAAAGACGTCGGTCAGGATTTCATACTGCGTGACCGTCTCGGCGATGATGTTTTTGAGCTTGTTGGCGACCGGGTAGTAAAACAGGTTGGCCAGTCCCACGCCATACACGGTGGAGACAAAGGCGACGGCGATGCCGCTGCCCAGCTTGGCCGGCTCGGCCAGGTTCTCCATCACGTGGATCAATCCCAGCACGGCGCCGATGATGCCGATGGTGGGCGAGTAGCCAGCGGCCGACTCCCAGATCTTGGCTGCCTGGCGCTCCGAAAATTCGTAGGCCGTTACTTCCGTTTCCAGCAGGCCGCGCACCTTGTCGGGCGCGATCCCGTCAACCACCAGGCGCAAGCCTTTCTGGATGAATTTGTCCTGCGACTTGAGCATGAACGGCTCGAGCGAAAGCAAGCCGTCGCGCCGCGCGTGCAAGCTCCATTGCGCGATGTCGCGCGCCAGGCGCGTGCGCTGCGACTCGGGCGGGCGAAACACCCAGCGCAGCATGTGCACGCCGCGCAGAAAGGTATGCCGTTCGGTCTGCAGCAGCACCGCGCCAAAGGTGCCCACGACCACGATGATGAAGGCGGCCGGCTGCACCAGCGAGGCGAACTTGCCCCCTTCCATGCCGTGACCGAGCAGCAGCGCGGCCAACGCGAGAACAATCCCCGCTACGCTGGCCCAGTCCACGCCTGCTCCCGTAGTGTCGCGCGCAGGCGCGCCACCGCTTGCGTATGCAATTGCGATACGCGTGATTCGGACACCCCCATGACGGCTCCAATTTCTTTGAGATTTAATTCTTCTTCGTAGTAGAGCCCCATCAGGATTTTCTCGCGCGGGGGCAAGGCGTCAATGGCGTCGATGACGGCCTGGCGAAAGTCGCCATCCATGAGCGAGCGCAGCGGGTCGGCGTCGTCCACCGCATAGCGGTCCAGAAAACTGTCGTTGCCTTCGCTGTCGTGGAAGTCTTCGTAATACACCAGTTGGTGGCCGCCGCCGTCCGAGAGCATGTCTTGGTAGTCGGCCAGCGAGAGCTTGAGCGACTTGGCCACTTCCGATTCGGACGGCGCGTGGCCCAGCTTTTGCTGCAGCGCGCTCATGGCCGCTTCAATTTTGCGCATGTTTTGGCGCATGGAGCGGGGCAGCCAGTCGGACGAACGCAATTCGTCGAGCATGGCGCCGCGGATGCGCAGCACGGCATAGGTTTCAAATTGGGCGCCGTGGGTTTCCTCGTAGCGGGAAATGGCGTCCAGCAGGCCGATCATGCCAGCCTGGATCAGGTCGTCGACTTCCACGCTGGCGGGCAACTTGGCCTTCATGTGGTGGGCAAGCCGCTTCACCAACGGCATGTGCTCCGTCAGTAAGTTGTTCTTGTCGGTTTTGCCTTTGACCGTGTACATGTTTACCGTAAAGTTTTATGAGCCAAAATGGGTGCTTCCCCCTGCTCGGCCTAGCGGCGCCATGCCCGCCATGGCAAACCGCCCTGCCAGCCGGCGAAACGCGACGGAGGCGCCCGCCAGCGGGAACGCATCGACCACCGCGCGCCCGAGGCGCGCTGCGCGCTGCAGGTATTCATCGGCCGGCACCGAGCCCATCGACACAAGTTGTACCGCAAGGTAACGACTTGCCGCAGAGGACATATTATCGTATACCACCTTCGCCTCCTGTTCGGAAGCCCCGGTCACCAAAATACCGTAGGGACGGCGGCCCAACTGTTGCGAAAGGCGCTTGATGAGGCGGTAGGCGGCCGTGATCGACTCGGCGCTGGTGGATACCTGGACCACGATTTCGCAGTTGCCCATGATGGGGACGGGAAAGCTGTCGCGGCTGTCGAACTCGCCGTCGACAATGACGATGCCGCTTTGCTTGACCAGCACATCGAACGTCTTGGCCAGGCGGCGCGCATCGTCCGCGCCGCTGCATGCGCGCCGGGTGCGCGCCATGCTGACCACGCCAAAGCCTTGCGGCACCTGGTTGATGACCTGGTTCAGGCCGCATTCCTGGCGCGCCACGTTCAGCAGGCTCGAACCGCGGTCCACGCCCAGGCGCTGGGCCACGCCGTATTCCTGGTCGCAGGCGTCGACGATGACGACGTCGTTGCCGGCGCGCGCCAGC
Source organism: Massilia sp. TWP1-3-3 (assembly GCF_049897805.1). Classification (NCBI taxonomy): domain Bacteria; kingdom Pseudomonadati; phylum Pseudomonadota; class Betaproteobacteria; order Burkholderiales; family Oxalobacteraceae; genus Massilia; species Massilia sp. TWP1-3-3. The sequence continues at coordinate 14,124 of NZ_JAFCWX010000033.1, read as the reverse complement.
GACGCGCCCAGGTTGACCAGCATGGCGCCCTTGTCGTCCTGGGCGGTGGCCGATAAAAACGTGACGATGCGCGGCTTTGGCCCGGCCAGCATCCTGCGCAGGCCTTCGGCCTGGTCGAAATCGAAATTAGCCAAGGAACACCTCGCGCAGGCTGCGGTCATTGTTGGCGTTGGTCGCGCCGGCCATCAGGAGCGGCAATTCGGCGTCCGCGTACTGGGTGGCGGCGTCGCCCTTTTTGAGACGGAAGGCGCGGTCAATCAGCATGGCGCGGTCGGCCAGGTGCAAGTCTTCGGGCACGCGCTGGCCGTTGGAGATGTAGAACAGGTTCAGCTTCTGGCGGATCACGACGTCGAGCACGTTGCCGAGCGAGGCCGCTTCGTCCAGCTTGGTCATGATTGCCCCCGCCAGACCGCTGCCCTGGTAGGCGCGCACCACTTCGTTGAGCGTTTCGTTGGTGGACGTCGAGTTCAGGCACAGCAGGCGCTTGACGTCCGCGCCGGTGCCCGACAGCATCGCCACCTGCTCGGCCACGTTGTGGTCGCGCTGCGACACGCCGACCGTGTCGATCAGCACGGTGTGCTTGTTGCGCAATTCTTTCAGGGCGATGCGCAGGTCCGATTCATCCTTGACCGAGTGCACCATCACGCCGAGGATCTTGCCGTAGATGCGCAACTGCTCGTGGCCGCCGATACGATACGCGTCGGTGGTGATCAAGGCCAGTTTTTCAGGGCCGTGGCGCATCACGCAGCGCGCCGCCAGTTTGGCGGTGCTGGTGGTCTTGCCCACGCCGGTGGGGCCGACCAGGGCGAAGACGCCGCCCTTTTCCAGGATTTCATTTTCGTTGGCAATGGTGGTCAGGTTGCGCGACAGGACCGTCTTGATCCATGCCAGACTCTGTGCCTCATCTTTTCCCGACGGGAGTTTTTCGATCAGGTAGCGCGACAGGCTGGCCGAAAAACCGGCCGCCAGCATCTCGCGCAGCACGCTGGTTTTTTGCGGTTCGCGCTGCGCGGTCGTGCTCCATGAAATTTCGGCCAACTGGGTTTCCATCAGGCCGCGCATGGCGCGAATTTCGCTCATCATGCCGCTCATTTCGGCCGCCGCCGTGTCTTTGGCCTGGGCCAGCGCCTGCTGCATCATCGACGACATTTGGCTGGCCATCAGCGACATGTCGAAGTGGCCAGGGACTGCAGGTAGCGGAACCGCGGCTGCCGGCGCGTAGCGGTTGGCGTAGGACTCGGGCGGCAGCGACAGGCTGGGGCGCGGCTGCGCCATTTCCGTTTCATGCGCGGGCGAGGCCATCGAGGCGACATCGTCGCTGGCCAGCGCCAAAATTTCGACCACGCCGTCGAGCGGGCGGTTCGACAGGATCACGGCATCAGGCCCAAGCGCGTCGCGCACCTTGCGCAGCGCTTCGCGGGACGTTGCTGCGGTAAATTTTTTGACGTTCATTGTCGACTCCTGGGTACGGCCGGCGTGCTCACATGAGGCATTGACCGATTCACAGGATGGATTATTGACGATGCCGAACGGAAACCATCAGCGGAGAAGGACGGGGAAACGGGGTCACTTCAACGTTAGTCATTTCCTGATGGAAAAATGACAATCCTGTGCGACAGGATTTTGGAGAAAACAGCATGATGGGCGCATGGAAAAGCTCAACTACGTGTACATATTGGACAGCGCGCCGCACTTGTTTATTGGCGTCACTGGCGACTTGGAAAAGCGCGTCGCGCAGCCGCGCAGGAAGCTGGTGTGGTTTGAACCGCATGCCGATTTGCAGACCGCCGTTGCCCGCGAAAAACAGCTCAAGAAGTGGAATCGGGCGTGGAAGGCGAAGCTGGTGACGAACAATAATCCGGAGTGGCGTGATCTGTATCACGACTTTGCACGATAGGCTTATCGCTTCGATCGGGGCCACCGTTGCGCTCCATGCAGCAGGCGTAAGAGCTCGATGCGCCCGGCCTTTGGCTTCACGCGATATACGGCAATAAAAGGGGTGCCGCTGATGACCAGTTCCCGCGTTCCGCGCATGCGACCGGTGCGGCCCATCTCCGGATGGTCGGCCCGCAGGCCGACCTGTTTTGCGCTGCAATCGCGCTGCTCAACGGCCGACTTGATACTGTCATGGGCAATGTAGTCGAGTTGCGCGTCGCGATCATGAATTGCCCGGTCCAGCCATACCAGTTTCACACTGCGTTCGCTGTAAACCTCTTGACCAATGCGGCCTGCTTCGTCGCCCAACTCGTATTCGCCTCATCATTTGTCACCCATTCGGCGCTCGGATCATCCGCCTCTGCAATGGCTTGCCCGACCTCTTCACGGAACCACTTGTCATGACCGGCTGCTTCGTGCGCATTGCGCAAACGCGTGGCGGCATCGGCGCGCGATGTGACGCCGGCAACAGCGACGTCGCTATGATTGGTCGCATCTAAAAGTTCAAAGCGAGCAATCCGCAGTTCCCGTTTCAGGTACTCCACACAGCGGTCCAGGCTGCGCCACATGCGCGGCTTGTCCGTCCGCTGTACGCAAAGGGGCTTTTCTTGCGTACCAAGCTTCAATATGACCGACCAGCCGCCGGGATGGCCGATATGCAAATACACCTCTCTTTGTCGCGTGACGTTAGCCATCAATCTACATTCCCGCACCCACCAGGCTGGTTACGCGGATCGTCTTGGTCTCGGGAATCTCATTGTGGGACAACACCTTCAGCTGCGGCAGCGCGCGGCGCAGAAAGCGCGAGAGCATCGCGCGCAGCGGCCCCGGCACCAGCAGCACTGGCGTCAAGCCCATCTGCTCCTGCTGGTTCGCCGCATGGCCCGCTTGCTGTGCGATGGTGTCGGCCAGGCCCGGTTCAATGCCGGCGCCCTCGCCCCCTGCCCCCAACGCTTGCATCAGAAGCCGCTCGAGCCGGTTATCGAGCGTCATCACCGACAATTCATTGGTGCCCGGGAACAGCTGCTGCACGATCGCGCGGCCCAGCGCCACCCGCACCACGGCCGTCAACTCGGCCGGGTCCTGGGTCTGCGGCGCGTACTCGGCCAGCGCCTCGATCACGCTGCGCATGTCGCGGATGTGCACGCCTTCAACCAGCAGGTTCTGCAACACCTTCTGCAGGCTCGACAATGACAGCATCTTCGGCACCAGGTCTTCCACCAGCTTCGGCGTTTCTTTGGCGATATGGTCCAGCAGCGACTGCACTTCGGCGCGGCCCAGCAATTCGGATGCATGCGACGTGATCAAATGGTTCAGGTGGGTGGCCACCACAGTGCCCGCATCGACCACGGTGTAGCCCATGTTTTGCGCTTCATCCTTCAGACTCGCATCGATCCACACGGCAGGCAGGCCGAAGGCGGGATCGGTGGTGACCAGGCCCGGCAAGGTGCCGCTCGCCATGCCCGGATTGATCGCCAGGTACTGGCCGCTGAGCGCTTCGCCGGCGCCCACTTCCACGCCCTTGAGGGTGATCCGGTAGGAAGAAGGCTTGAGCTCGAGGTTGTCGCGGATGTGCACGGGCGGCGCCAAAAAACCGACTTCCTGCGCGAACTTCTTGCGGATGCCCTTGATGCGCTTGAGCAGCTCGCCGCCTTGCGACTTGTCGACCAGGGGAATGAGGCGGTAGCCCACTTCCAGCCCCAGCGTATCGACTGGCATGATGTCTTGCCAGCTCGCTTCTTCGCTCTCCGGCGTGGCCGTCGGCGTTGGCGCGGCTTCCTCAATCGCCTTGGGCGCCTTGCGCTTCTTGCTGACCAGGTAGCCGGCGCCAATGAGCGAACTTGCCAGCAGGATGAAGACAAAATTCGGCATGCCCGGGATCAGGCCCATGCCCCCAATGATGGCGCCGGTGATGTACAGCACGTCCGGCTTGGCGAACAGCTGGCCCACCAGCTGGGTGCCGATGTCCTGGTCGGAGGCCACGCGCGAGACTACGATACCGGCGGCGGTGGAAATGATCAGCGAAGGAATCTGCGCCACCAGGCCGTCGCCGATGGCCAGCAGCGTATAGGTTTCCAGCGCCTGGCCAAACGCCAGGTCGTGCTGCAGCACGCCCACCAGCAGGCCGCCGATGATGTTAATCACGGTGATCATGATGCCGGCCACGGCGTCGCCGCGCACGTACTTGGAGGCGCCGTCCATGGCGCCGTAGAATTCCGCTTCCTGGCCCACTTCCAGGCGCCGCCGGCGCGCTTCGTCTTCGGCGATCAGGCCGGCGTTCAGGTCGGCGTCGATCGCCATCTGCTTGCCGGGCATGGCGTCGAGCGCGAAACGGGCGCCCACTTCGGCGATCCGGCCGGCGCCCTTGGTGACGACGGTAAAGTTAATGATGGTCAGGATGATGAAGACGATGATACCTACCGTGTAATTGCCGCCGATCAGGAAGTGGCCGAACGCTTCGATCACCTTGCCCGCCGCCGCGCCGCCGGTGTGGCCTTCGGTCAGCACGATACGGGTCGAGGCCACATTGAGCGACAGGCGCAGCATGGTCGAGACCAGCAAAATGGTGGGAAAGGCCATGAAGTCGAGCGGCTTGACCGTATACAGGCTGGTCAGCAAGACGATCACCGCCAGCGCAATATTAAAGCTGAAGAACACGTCGAGCACGAACGCCGGCAGCGGCAGGATCATCATCGACAGCAGCAAGATGATGATGATCGGCGCGGCCAGGGCGTTGCCGCCGCCCTTCATTCCGGCCATCCAAGTTGGCATCTTCATGGTGCAGCTCCGTTATTCGTATCAGGTGGATTTTTTTGCGCAGCCGGGTTTAGCGGGTCAAGCTCGTCGGGCACCGCCAGGCGCGTGGGCCGCTCGGGATGGGCCGCGCCACCCTGTTTGTAGGCACGCAGCTGGAACACGTAGGCCAGCACTTCGGCCACGGCCGCATACAGCGCTTCGGGAATTTCGTCGCCGATCTCGGTATGCTTGTGCAGCGCGCGCGCCAGCGGCGGCGCCTCCAGCAGCGGTACATTGTTTTCCCTGGCCAGTTCGCGAATTTTGGCGGCCACCTCGTCGGCGCCTTTGGCGACTACGCGCGGCGCCCCGCCGGCGCCATCGGTGTACTTGAGCGCGACGGCGTAGTGGGTTGGGTTGGTGACGATCACGTCGGCCGTGGGGACGTCGGCCATCATGCGGCGCTGGGCCATCTGGCGCTGCAGCTGGCGGATCTTGGCCTTGATCTGCGGATTGCCGTCGGACTCTTTCGACTCCTGGATCATTTCCTGGCGCGTCATCTTCAATTTGTTCGCGTAGTGCCACATCTGGTAAGGCGCGTCGATCGCCGCCACGATGCCCAGGCCACCCACAATGTAGAGAAACGCCTTGCCGACCAGGCTGATCGTATGCGCCACGCCGCTGCCCAGCGGCTCGAGCGCGAGCGTCATGACTTCATCCTTTTGGCTCTTGATCACCAAATAGGCGACGAAACCGATGACCAGCGTCTTGGCAATTGCCTTGCCCAGTTCCACCAGCGCATTGGTGGAGAACATATTGACCAGGCCCGTGGCGGGGTTGAGCTTGGAAAATTTGGGCATGAAGCCGCTGGGGGTGAACAACAAGCCGCCGATCAACAGCGGTGACGCGACAGCGACAAACATGATGGCCAGCGCCAGCGGCAGGCAGGCCAGCATGACCTGGCCAACGTCGCTGGCCACCCGCATGATCAGCACGTTGGTATCGAATACTTGCTCGCGATTGAGGGAAAGGCCGGACACCATGCTGGCATTGAGCTGCCGAACCAGGCCGGCGCCGGTGAGCCACAGGCCGGCCCCGGCCGTCATCAGGACGACAAAGGTCGACAGCTCGCGCGAGCGCGGCACATCGCCTTCCTTGCGCGCGTCTTCCAGGCGTTTGGCTGACGCGGGTTCGGTCTTTTCTGCGTCGCTGTCTTCTGCCATCATCGACTCCGGTTAACAGAAGACATTATTGGTCAATTTTCTTGCAGGCAATCTCCGGAACAGGGGTGGGAAGGCGGCCTTGTTCATGCAACACGGGCAAAAAACCCTGTCCGGCTCGCGTTTTGGTCCACAAACAACACGTATCGGCGCGAACAGCGACGCCAAAATGAAAAGGTTGCTATCATCCCGTTACTGCTAAAGATATGACCATCTTTGAATTTTATTATGTAAGCAATTCATACATTGCTATAATAAAAGACTGATGGTGTTATATTTGAAGATGTACAATTTTTAACGAAAAGGGTTTCATAATGAAGAAAATTATCTCCGTAATCGCCATGATGGCTTTCGTGTCGGGCCAGGCTTTTGCCCAGGCGACTCCTGAAACCGCACCAGCAGCTCCAGCAGAAGCGCCAATGGCTGCTCCTGCTGCTGCTACCCCAGGCCTGTCGGTCGCTGCAATGATTTCGATCGGTGTAGCGCTGGCAGCTGTTGCTGCTGTTGCTTCGGACGACAGCGAGACGCCAGCGTCGCACGCTGCGACAGTTCACCACGCTCGTCGTTAATTAGAGGGGCCTTGCGCCCCTCTAATTGAAAAGCCGCCCACCCCGCTAACGCGGGCTGGGCGGCTTTTTCTTGGCTGCCTCTATTTTTTGACGGTCAGGCCCTCAAAACCTGGCCTGATAAGACACGCTGATCTCCTTAGGACCGGGAACCACGGACAACTGCGATTTGCTGTTGTCACGCTGCCCCTTCCACAGCAATGTACCGGCTGCGTAGCCGATGATGCCACCGGCCACGGTATCGGAAACCCAGTGCTGCCGGCCTGCCACGCGGCCCATGGCGCTCACGGCCGCGACGCCGTACAGCCATGGGGCATCATACTCTTGCGCGAATGGCGTGACGGCGGCGAACGCAATTGCGCTATGCCCGGAGGGGAACGAGGAATTGCTGCGCGACTGGCCCTCGCCTGCGCGCTGCCACGGCCCGCGGTTCTCGTAGGGGCGAGCGCGATCGACGGCATATTTCCCTACCGCAGCCACGCCAAGCGAGGCCGCGACTGCCTCCAATGAAATGATGCCCGTGTTTTGCATGCGCCCGTCGCCCATGGCGACGGCCACCCCCGAGGTAGCGAGCAGCGCGATCGGCATGTTCTTGCCGAAATTCCCCCAACTGCGCGCCAAGCGTGTCTCGGCATGCTTGCTGACGTACTTGTCGACCGGTTTATCGAGCAGCGCACTAGCCAACACGGCGCCGGCGGCCGCGCCGGTACCGTAGACCCAGTCGGCCAGCGGCGGGGAACCGGCGGCGGACTGCGCGAGGCGCATGCGGAACGCTGGCCACGGATTTGGCGCGGGCAGGTCGGGCTGGCTCACTGCCGGCAGGTTTTGTTCGTCCCGCCGCTCGCCGAAATTGCCCAGGCCATCGTAGTTGTACATATCGCGCCGCGGCTGTTCAACCATGGAATACAGGTCACCGGGCGAGGCGACCATCTGGCCCACATCGCGCGTCCACGGCGAAATGGCGAAGCTGGCTGTGGACTGCGTGTCGGCCGCCAACATGCTGCGCAGAGGGATGGACATGAAAATGCCCTTGTCGTGATAAGGACTGGCAGGGGTACCGGGGCTGGTGATGTCATTGCCGTTGGTTTTGGCGTACCACGCACCGACCTCGACACCGGAGCGGAAGCGGCGCTTGAATTCAAGCCGCACCCCTTCATCCCTGGCAAGGAAGCGGCCGGCGCGCGCAGTGAGCTCCATGTTATATGGAAGGCGGTAATGCAGTGAGCCGAGTGCCGTGACAGCACGGTAATCGCGTTTGTCCAGCCATCCCTTGAAGCCGCGCTGCTGCAGTGCGTCGACGGCGAAGTCTGCGGCCCAGCGTGCATCTTGTGGCAGGTACAGCACCTGGCCGCCAACGCCGCGGTACATTTCTTCGTAAAAACCGCCCGAGAGGCGCCCGTACCAGCGCTCGGCCGGGCTGAAATACTGGTTCACCATCAGCCGGTTGAGCTTGAGTTTTCCGCCCCTCGCATACTCTGCAACATCGCTGCGCACATGGGGCAGCAAACTGTTGGAGTTCTGAGTGACCCCCGAAATGCTTTCCAACAGGGTCAGGCGGAACGCGCTGCTCAGGTACAAGCCGCTACCCAGGCGCCGATCATAGTTGGCCGCCACGGCCAGGTCGTAGCGCAAAGCGCCGCTGGGGTCGTTAAAAAAGAAGCCAAGCTTGGGCGCGAACCGGACCCGGTTGTTTTCGCGGTCTTCGGAACTGAGTTGGACCACATTGCCCTCGCGGCCAGCATGCACCTCCAGCCCCGTCTGCTCGTCGATCGCGGCTGCCAAAGCCGCGCGGTCGGCCTCGACCTTGTCATCCGCATTTGCATAGCGCACCAGTACCGTCTTGAGAAAAGCGTCGCGCGTGCCAAGTCCCCCCAGGTAGTCTGCCAGCACACCCATGTCGATGAATTCGTAGGTCGTGATCGGCTGTTCGAGCCTGGTGTAAGTGATGTGCAGCGAGCGTGTTCCCAGCGGGGCGAAGGCAAGTGCAGTGCGACTGGCGCGCCCGACGGCGCGTCCCATCTCCGAGATGCGGGTATTGGTCAAGGAAATTTTCATCGTGGTGCCGTCCTGAACCACGCGCACGTTCTTGAAGTTCTGCTTGACGAGGGCGCTGATCAAAGGCGCTGCGGAGCGCGGGTCTGCGCGCCACTGTTCGGCCGACAGGCGCACTGGCGCCACTTTCGGCTTGTAATAGCCCGGCTCGGCGACCTTGGGAATGAATTCGCGCTGCGACAGGGGAACGCTGGCAAATACATTGGCACTGAAATGGTCGCGGTGGCGCGCCACCTGCGCACCGAGCCAGCCCCAGCGGTATTCAAGGCCCAGCACAGGGCCATTGCCGCGCGTGCCGGCTGCCGTCTCGCCACTCCTGAAATCGCGCGTGTAATCATTGGCATCATACTCCGCCACGACGCTCCAGCCGGGCGCCTTGACGGAGCGCCAGCGCAGACCCGCAAAGGCGCCGTCGGGGCGCTTGTTGCCGTAGCCGACGCTGGCCTCGATATTGTTCGCCGCACCAAACGTCTTGGTGGCCACGACGAACTGACCCTTGAACAGTGCCGTTCCTTGGACGTCAGTGGCCCCCACGGCAACGGCCGGCCACCAGGAGCGCTCCTCCAGCAGACGCAGTTTGACATCGATGACCTTGTCTTTGTAGCGACCGTAATTGCTACCGTACTGGCCTTCAAGATTGGTAAAGCCGGGAATCCCGCTTACCGACACGTAGCGACCGTTCACTTGCAAGAATGGCAGGACGGTCGATGTGACCCACAGCGAACCGTAGGGCTGGTCGTAGCTGTAACCCATGCTGAAGGTGCCGTCCTGCTCCACCACGGCGCTCGGCATGGTGACGTAGCCGGACAGGCCGTGCACGGTGGGGGTCGCTGCCAGCGCGTTGGCCATGCCGAAAATGAGCATGCCGAGGCCGGGATATTTCATGGATTTCAAGGCGAATAACAAGGCGGATAACCTGTAAAATGCCGTGCCCCGCCACACTTCCACGCGGGGACGTCAAGGTGAACAAACAGAAGCGGCCCGGACAATGCACGGAGGCCTTGGGCAATTCGCGATTTTATCACCGATTACCCAGGCAGAAAAGAATCCCGCCGGCGTACCGCGCGGCGGGCAACGCAAAGTTGGCAAGACACGGTCAGCTAAAAGAGTGGCACGAACGGATGCATTTGACGATTCGACAGGACAGCACGCCCCAAGGGTATAATAGTGGCAGTTCATTATGCTGGGTGATGCGCTCGAACCACACTTTGCGAAGTAACAGGAGCGAGTCAGGCGTGCTCACATATCCGTGCTGAACTTTCAGATAATATTACGCCACGGTTGAAAAAGATTAAATTTTCCTGAACCAATCTGTGTCGATACCAGAAGTAATAAAGGCGATGGTAACTGATTGTTCGCCCATTGGAAGAGACGCACCAACCTACGCGAACTTTGAGGTCGTCGTTCCGGTTCAATCCGGTCGTGCCATGCGCAAGCCTTGATTGTGCTTTAGTCAATGCCTGCCTTGTGAAGTAGCAGGTGCGGCTTGACGCCCAAAACTGGCTTAGTTACAACACAAATGCACGATCGAAACAGCGCCAGAGCCGCTTACCAGTGTTGCAGCACGCGTATCTCCAGGACGGACAGCGTTTTTGCTCGCTGGGCGCGCTGCCGTTGCCGGCAGGCTCGCTGGCATGTCGCTGCACTTACTTTTAGAGAAAAATATGAAACCGACCGAACCATTCTTCCTGATAAAAACAAAATGGTATTGCAAGAATGAGGCGGAAAAATGGTTGCTGATGGCGGCCGATGTGATCGCGGTGCTGCTGGCCTTTTCCCTCGCCGCGATTGCGCTGTCGATCCCGGCCCTGGCCGATCCCCTGCGCCAGCACCGCTGGAACATCCCGGACCAGGTGGGTGTCAAGACTTCGATCGCGCTGCTGATCATGACAGTCGGGGCATTCTGGGCCAAGGGCCACTACTCGAAGCGGCGCCCGTATTCCAATGAAGTGCGGGAGGTGCTCAGCACGGTCACCGTGCTGGCCCTGGTCGATGTGGCGCTGGTGTTTTTCGGCCGTTGGGACATGGCGCGCGGCGAAATCGTGGCCACCTGGCTGTTCGCGCCCTGTCTGATGCTGCTCAATCGCGCCCTGCTGAAGAAATTCTTGCGCCGGATCGGTGGCTGGCAGCGCCCCATGGTCATCATCGGCTACGGCGACAACGCCCTGCAGACCGCACGCGCCTTCGACGACGAACGCATGATGGGCTATACGCTTACCGCGTTCGTGGTCCCTGACGATCGCGAACGTAAACTCGACTCCTACACGAGCCGCAGCGGGCGCCTGATTCCATGCGTCACGCTGGGCGCCGCGCCCGAACGGACCCTGGCCCACCTGGGCAATCCGCACATCGTGCTGGCCCTCGAACAGGGCGGCATTGAAACCTACCAGGAAATCATTCAGCGCCTGGGCCGCTACAGCCAGAACATGCAAATTGTGCCGTCGGTGCGCGGGTTGCCGCTGTACGGCATGGAAGTAAATCACTTTTTCGCGCACGAAGTGCTGCTGCTAACAGTACGCAACAACCTGGCGCGGCGTTTTCCACAACTGGTCAAGCGCCTGTTCGACCTGGTCGTCTCGCTCTCGGTGCTGGTGCTCGGTTTTCCGGTGCTGCTGTGGATCGCTGCCAAGGTGGCCGCCTCTGGCCAGCCCGTGTTCTATGGCCACCAGCGCATTGGCCGCCATAACAAGCCCTTCCCTTGCTACAAGTTCCGCACCATGGCGCCAAATGCGGACCAGCTGCTTGCCGACCTGCTGGCGCGCGATCCTGAAGCGAAAGCCGAATGGGATCGCGACTTCAAGCTCAAGAACGATCCGCGCGTGACGTCAATCGGCCATTTCCTGCGCAAAACCAGTCTCGACGAATTGCCGCAGTTGTGGAATGTGCTCAAGGGAGAGATGAGTCTGGTCGGGCCACGTCCCGTCGTCGAGGCGGAACTTGAGCGCTACGGCAACCAGGTCGATTACTATCTGGAAGCCAACCCGGGCATTACCGGCCTTTGGCAGATCAGCGGCCGCAATGACATTTCCTACGACGAGCGGGTATTTCTCGACGCATGGTATGTCAAGAACTGGTCGCTGTTCTCGGATATCGTCATCCTGTTGAAAACCGTCAAGGTCATCTTCAAGAAAGACGGCGCCTATTAGTCGCGCCACACGCGCTGCCGGACTTGCGAGTCGAAATTCATGCGTACCGATCAAATGCAGCTAGCTTGACCAGCCATGCGGGCAACAGCAAGCGATCAGGCGGCATGCTGGTCGCCTCCCTTGGGTCCGAGATGTTGCTAAGCAAACGCCTGACTCACTAGCAGCAGCAGCGTGGTATCGGCCGCCAGGCATGCCCCCAGCAGCCAGATCAGGCGCTGACGCTCACGGGCCGTAAGCCTTTCGCGTCCTTCGCCCCAAGGTGGAGAATTGAACTCGCTTGGTATGCCGAACTCGCTCATGACACTCTCCTTTTTTTCTGAAGGAAACTCAGTCTAGGAAGCTTGCCGACGGGCGATGTTGACGTAGATCATGAAATCCCGAACTGTCCCAAATACTTTTCTTGCCCCCTAGTCGGGCGTGGCTCGCGTCATTCACTTGCACGCGCTCTTCGACCAATCCGGTGCACTGCCGCAAGAACTCCTGTACGCGCAAGCGCATTGCACCCTTCGATGGTCAAAGGGATACCCGCCGGCGGGGGTGTATGCTCCTTTGGCCAGCGCTTATGACAGCGCTAGGAAGGGAATTTTGAGTCGATTGGGGTGGAGGATTTGCCCGCCCATCGGCGAGTACGGATTCGACGCAGCTCAGGCAGCGGAGCCGGCGCCGTGCGAGGGCAGGTGTCGCCAGGCTGCGGGTCCACCCGTCCTAGGTTTCAGGTTGGAACTTATCAACGCCATTCCCACGAAAGCCGGATGTAACGAGCTTGTCCTGTCATTGAGCGAATTTTTGATGACTGCGCGCGCGTCTGCGCCGTTCCTGCGGACCTGCCCCCGTCGCCCCAGCCAAGCTGTCGGCCGCCGCAACGGCGACGTTTGATTCATGCAACGGCTGGTACGCGAAGACGTCGAGAGGGATACCGGAGCGTTGGTCAAGGCGGTCGACAGGATTTTGCGACCTGCGCCCTCCAGACAAGGGGGGCAGAAAACGGTATTGTCCGATTTCGGGACTCCAAATTGTTGGTCGCGGCGAATACTTCGCCATGCATTGGAGCGGTGAGCAAGCAGGATGGTACCGCGCTATCGAGGCACTCCTATTTATGCTGGTGGCCGCGGTGGGTGAACCGGTGTTGCGAGAGCAGGAACATCAAAATCCGGCTGTTGTCCAGCGCGATAACGAGCGGTGCTTCTCTTGCCTAGTCGAATAAATGGCTCTTCCAACAGCCTAAATGAAAGCAATGCCAAGATAATAGTCGATGCCATGGTCCCGCTAATCATTGCGTACGGGGGTAATTCCATGTGAATTTTCTTCAAAACAAAAATTATCGCGCGATACGCGATCGGGTGAAGTAAATATACGCCGTAGGTGATGGCACCGAGGTGGGTAAGTGGCACCCCGATAATCTGCGGAATCTGAACGGTATTTTTATAAAATGCAAATACTAAAAGTACGGAGGCCAAGCTGAACACCACGCGCCCGGCGCCAGAAACGATATGAATTTGGTCGCCAACCGCAGGATAGAAGATAAACGTCGCAAGGGCGGCCACGAAGCACATCAGGTTGACGCGCGTGCTGACAACCAGGTCCTTGGTATTGTAGTAGATCGCTATTCCCGCGCAGTATAGGAACAGGTTATTGAACGGATTGATGTATTGTACCCACTGGTCGGCGAGCGACTTGTCGACCGTAAGTAGATTTGTTGAGAACCAAAGTCCGACCACACAGGCCAGCCCCGTCAGGAGGTTGCCACAAGCCGCACGCGTGTTGTAAGCCCATATGAATAGAGGAGTGAACGCGTAATACACCATCTCATTTCCAATAGACCAGGCGCCAACGTTAATGTACGCTGACGGCTGCACAAAGCCGAACGAGGTGGTGAGATTGAGCAGAATCACCAGCTTATTTGGAGACTGTCCCGCTAACAGTGCTGCGCCTGTCGCGAAAACTACGGCGAACCACAGCAAGGGCCAGATCCGGAACACACGCCTGACGAAGAACCTCATGGACGAACCGGCATCTTCAATGTATTTGTGATACACCACTGCCATGCTCAATCCGGAAAGCACGAAGAACATCGAGACGCCATAGATCCCCAGCCGCCCCAGAGTCGACGACGAGTCAAGTGAGAACAACTCCCATCCAGTGAGGTGGTAGGTCATTATCGCAAATGCAAGTAGACCGCGTTGCCAGTCCAAGGAGTCAATTCTATTCATGGGGCGAATATATCATGTGGGTAGATTTTGCATCATACCCGGTGGGTATGATCTGTCGGGCATTCGTGCCCCGCGAACGGGCCGGCACCCACTAGTCCTAACGGGCACCCGCCCGCACGCACCAATCCACCCAAGTTAAGACCTTTCAACAGTTTTTCTGAGTCATCTTCTTGTGTGGTTTTACGCCGGGCTTCCTGGGCTTCGAACGATTCTCTCGATGGCGATAGGTCTTCCCGGCAATTAGCCGCAGCAGGTCGCGCAG
>NZ_JAFCWX010000032.1:0-66880 GCF_049897805.1 Massilia sp. TWP1-3-3 | reverse complement strand
ACTGGCCTATCTTTTTTGCATGACGTCCCACGCTGCCATGGGTGAAAGCTTACTGAACGCCCTCGAAGAGCCCGGGATTTAGCGCCCCGGCGAGCCTAGGATTTCAAAGGACGTAACAGTAGCTAAGACTGGCGAGCGCATCGAAATCTGGAAATGGTCAGAAGCCGTGTCAGGCGAGGGTGTTTGCATTTATGCGACTATCGGCGCTTCGATTGAACTGGATGCGACTTCGAAGCGCTGCGAGTTCGTTCTTGGAATAGCTCCTGAAGTTGATGGTGTCGTCGAATCGTTGGCGGAAGTAGCCCTGCACGGGACTGGAACAAAGCAAGCGCCCCATTTTGGAGATACGGTGACCTTACCGTGGGGACTGTGGAATGGAACGGCGATGTCCACCTTTCTTATCACGGAAGGCGGGGATGAGATTATTCGGCCACTAAGAAAGCCCGGATGTGACGTTGACTTCTTGCAGTTGGTCCCGTTATTCCCAAGCGAATGTGCATACAAAAAAGCACATGGCGAAGGTGAATTGTGGGAGCAGTTCGAAAGCAAACAGATCCGATACTGGGATTCAAAGCGAGCGTGTGCGTTGTAAAATGTATTGCAGGTTGACACGAGTTGAACGCCCCGGTCGGCCGCTGCGGGGCATGGCACGCGGCTGGCACGGGGTCAGTGTCCCGAGGGGGAGGGCAGGGCCGCCGCAGGTAAGCCGATCAAGTACGTCAACTCCAAGGCTTGGCGGGGCATCCTGATGGGGGGCGGCGTCGATTACTTATCGCAGGCACGACCTGCACCACACTTGGCCAAGCTGACTGGCTCAGAACGGCGCGCAGCTTTACGGCCTGCATGAGATGGGCGGATGGAAGTTGGCTGACTCGGTGCGGCGTTACGCACACTTGGCGCCCGCGCAGATGGCCAAGCACGCCGCAGTTGTCGGCGCCATGCTTGTGAGACTCAAGACACAAGCACGGCACAAGCGAGGAAAAATGGATCAGACCCACAAACAAAAAAGCAGCTACGATCACTCGTAACTGCTTCATTTTGCTTACTGCGCATTCGTGGTAGGCCGTGCGGGATTCGAACCTGCGACCAACGGATTAAAAGTCCGCTGCTCTACCAGCTGAGCTAACGACCCGAAAGAAGCAAGATTATAGGGGCAGGCAGCGATTCTGTCAAATGCTCACACCCATATATTTTTACATGCGGGATTATTTCAGCCCCGGCAGACGATCGTGTGCAGCCTGAGCAGCAGCCGAATCCGGATACTTGGCAATCAAATCCTTGAGCGCCTTGGTCGCCGCTTTCTTGTCTTTCATCTCGGCGTAGCAAGTGCCGATGTTGAGCATCGCGTCCGGCGCCTTGGCGCTGTCCGGATAATTGCTCGCCACAACTTGCTGCGCGACGATGGCCTTCTTGCAGTCGCGCTGCGCGTAGTAAGCGTTGCCCAGCCAGTACTGCGCGTTCGACGCATAGCTCGACTGCGGATAGCGCTGCACGAACGCGCCCAGCTGCGTGGCTGCGGTCTTGTAGTCGCCTTCCTTGAAGGTCGCCATGGCGGCCTCGTAGGTGCTCTGCTCGTCGGGCGCAACGGCCGCTTCCTGGCCGTCGATGCTGACCTGGCGCGGCTCAAGCTTGCGGATGCGCGCGTCGAGATCCGTGTAAAAATCCTTCTGGCGCTTTTGGGCGGTGACAATTTCATTGCTCAGCACTTCGAGCTGGCCGCGCAGCTTGGCGATCTCGGCCATGGTTTGCTCGTGCTGGTTGACCATCTCCAGCGATACCGTCTTGTCGGCCTTGGTGTCGATGCGCCCGTTCAGGTCGCGCGCGATGCCGTCGACCTTGGCGCGCAGCTCGAGGATGGCCTTGCGCGCTTCGTCATCATTGAGGATGCCGGCGTGCGACTGCAGGGGGAGCCAGGCGGCAAGCGCGAGGCAGGCGGCCGCGAGACGCGGTGTGGCTAGCTTGATCATCATGGTGATTCTTTCAAAACCTGTTGCGGCATAGACGCAAACGGGGAGCGCGACGCATCGCGTTCCCCGCTCTCATGTGGCCGCAAGCAATTCAATTAATAGACGATGTCTGCACGGCGGTTTTCCGCCCATGCCGCTTCGCCGCTGCCCATCGCCTTTGGCTTTTCTTCACCCAGCGACACCGCTTCCATCTGGTTTTCGTCCACGCCCAGGGCGGCCATCGACTTGCGCACCGCTTCAGCGCGCTTTTGGCCCAGCGCCAGGTTGTATTCGGTGCCGCCGCGCTCGTCGGTATTTCCCTGGATCAGGATCTTGCGGCCCTTGTTCTTGTTCAGGTAGCCGGAGTGGCTTTCGACAACTTGCTTGCCGTCGTCGCGCACCACGAAACTGTCATAGTCGAAATACACGCTGCGCTTGGCGAGCGTGCCTTGCGGATCGTTCAAGGGATCAACAGAACCGGTCTCGACGGGACGTACATCGCGCGGATCGGCAACGTTGGTCTTGGGCGCATCGGCGGCGCTGCGGTCCACCACCGGCGGTATTTCGGCCAGCTTGACGGGGGAGCTGCATGCTGACAGCAGGGCAGCGCTCGCGACAATGAATGCAAGACTGTGGAATTTGCGCATAATTTTTCTCCTGGACTGGTTAAAGGTGCTGCTAATCACTTCTGGAACGGGCCCCAGTTGGGTTCCCGAATGTTGCCCGCCTGGGTAGTCAAGCGCTGCTTGACGCGGCCATCGACCGATACCACGGCCAGTGAGGTGCGTCCGCCAGTTTTGGTGGCGTACATGATGTACTTGCCGTTCGGCGAAAAACTCGGTTCCGTGGCGCCGTCGGCCAGCCGCAATTCCTGGCCGCTGGCCAGGTTCATTGCGTACAGGCTGTAGCCGCCGTCGCGCTGCGACACCCAGGCCAGCGTCTTGCCGTCGGACGACACGCGCGGGCTGATGTTGTAGCTGCCATTGAAGGTCACGCGCGTGGCGTTGCCGCCGCTGCTGCTCATCTTGTAAATTTGCGGGCCGCCACTGCGGTCGCTGGTAAAGTAAATCGTCTGGCCGTCGGCGGAGTATTGTGGCTCGGTATCGATGCCGTTGCTGTTGGACAAGCGGCGCACGTTGCCGCCATCGGCGTTCACACTGTAGACCTGGGTGTGGCCATCCTTGGACAGCGCCACCGTCAGTTTGGTGCCGTCGGGCGACCATGACGGGGCCGAATTGCTGCCTTTTTCATTGACCACGACCTTGCGTCCGCCCGTGACCAGGTTTTGCACATAGATCACGGGTTTGCGCTGCTCGAACGAAACGTAGGCAACTTTGCTGCCGTCGGGCGACCAGGATGGCGAAATGATCGGCTCGTTCGAGCGCACCGCGACCTGGACTGCTTCGCCGTCGGCGTCGGCAATTTCAAGGCGATAATCGCGCGCACCGCGGTTTTCGCTGACGTACGCAACACGGGTGGCAAAGGCGCCGCGGGTGCCGGTCAGCTTTTCGTAAATATCGTCGGCAATCTTGTGGGCCGACAAGCGCGTGTACTTGGGCTGCGCGGCCTGGTTCATGGCGGAAAGCTGGGCCGTCTTGACCGTGTCGTGCAGCTTGTAGCGCACCTCGAAGCGGCCGTCGGCCAGCTTTTGCACGCTGCCCACGACCAGCGCATCGGCGCCGCGCGCCTTCCACTGGCTGTAGCTGACCGGGTCGTTTTCCGACATGGCGCCGGCATCGATGACCTTGAACACGCCGCTGCGCTCAAGGTCGGCTTTGATGATGGCAGACACCTGGGCCGGGGCCATCGATTCATCGGCAAAGGCGGCCACGGCGATGGGAATCTGGTTGCTGCCAACGCCGGCAATCTCGATTTTGAGCTGGGCATGGGCGGACGCGCCGGCCAGCAGGCCGACGGTAAACATCAAGGTATGCAGTTTGTTCATTCGGTCTTTCCCGGTGTGTGCAAGGTGATTCAGTCGAGCTCCTTCATCAAGATGCTGACTTCAATAGAGCGCTCTACCGTACCATCTTTTTTCTTTGGAAGTGGTGACGAATTGTTAATGCCGCGTTCTACAGCCTCGTCGAAGGCTCGAATGCCGCTGCTTTTGGTCTTGCGGACGGAGATAATCTCCCCCGTAGGCAATTGTTCGATTTTGAAGGTTGCACGCGGATTGCCCTCTACGTCAGTGTCGCCGTTGTAGGAGGTCGAACGTTTGATCTTGCTGGTGATCGCGGCGACGTAGCCGGCGTCGATCTTGGGTGCGGTGGCGCGTTCGGCGCCGCCGTTGTTGCCCATGCCGCCGGTGATGCGCTTCATCTCCATCTCGCGTATTTTTTGAATCAGTTTTTCGTCGAACAAGTCCTGGGCGGCCTTGGCGGCTTTTTCAGCCTTGGCCTTGTCTGCGAGCAGCTTGTCCGCCAGCGCTTTTTCTTTTTTGGCGGCTAGTTCTTTCTCTTTTTTCTCGGCCAGCGCTTTTTCCTTGGCGTCAAGTTCAGCTACCTCGCGCGCCTTATCCTTGGCCACTTTCTCGTCGGCCAGCTTCTTCTCGAGTAGCTTCTTTTCAAGCAGCTTTTTCTTTTCTTTTTCGCGTTCGAGTGCGATGTCGGGTGTCTTGGGCGCAACCGGCTCCGCCACCTTGGCTACCTTGGGCACCACCGGCTCGGCCACCTTGGGCGGCGGCGGAGGAGGAAGGGGAGGCACGACCTTGGGCACCGGCACCGGGTCCGGCTGGCGCACCGCTTGCGTTCGCGGCGGCGGCGCGGCCGTTTCGGTTTTCATGTCCCACACTTCCGCTTCCACGGCGGTCGGCTCGACGTTCTGCCACTTGATGCCCACCCACAAGAAGGCGAGCAAGCCGGCGTGCACCAGCAGCGCGACAATGATCGCCGGCACCTTGTTCGGTTCCGGCGGAATGGTGTAGGGCACACCGTGGACCGAGATGGGAGTCGGGGATGCCATGGTGTCTGTCACTTGGTGGCCAGCCCGACCCGGGTGATGCCCATTTTCTTGGCTTCCGAAATGAGCTGGATCACGTCGTCGTACTTGCTGTCCTTGTCGCCGGCAATCATGACCGGATACTCGGGATGCTCCTGGTGCAGGTCGCGCAGGCGGCGCAGCAGGGCGGTGCGGTCGGGCATTTTTTCGGGCGCCTGGGTGCGCGCGCCGTTGATGCCGATTGACAGCGTTGCATCGGGCTGAATGATTACCTGCAAGTAGTTATCCGGCGGCAGCGCGGATTTTTGCGCATTCGGCAGATTGATGACGCTCGGGCTGTTTGCGGGCGGCACCACCATGAAAATAATCAGCAGCACCAGCATCACGTCGATGTAGGGCACCACGTTGATTTCAGATTTGAACTTGCGTTTGCGACCGCCGCGCAGACTGCTGGAAAAGGAAGCCATGGTGTCCTTCGCTTAGCGCGACTGGCGCTGCAGGATGTTCGAAAATTCTTCGACGAAGCTCTCGAAGCGGATGGCGAGGCGGTCGATGTCGTGCGTAAAGCGGTTGTAGGCGACGACGGCCGGAATGGCGGCAAACAGGCCAATGGCAGTGGCGATCAGCGCTTCGGCAATGCCTGGCGCCACGGCGGCCAGCGTGGCTTGCTGCACATTGGCAAGGCCGCGGAAGGCATTCATGATGCCCCACACGGTGCCGAGCAAACCAATATAGGGCGACACGGAACCAACCGACGCCAGGAAGTTCAAATGGGTGTCGAGCGAGTCAAGTTCGCGCTGGAAGGCAGCGCGCATGGCGCGGCGCGCGCCGTCGAGTACCGCGCCGGTGTCGAGCGGGTCGCGCTTGTCCGATGCTTGCTTGCCTTTAATGAATTCGCCCATGCCTGCATCGAAAATGCGCGACAGTGCACCGCTTTGTTCGCGGCTGCGGCTGGCGCTTTCGTGCAGGGTGTTCAGGTTGCCGCCGGCCCAGAAGCTGCGTTCGAACTTTTCGGTCTGGGCGCGGGCTGCGCTGATGGCGAAGCTTTTGCGGAAAATATAGGTCCAGCTCATCAGGGAAACAATCAGCAGCAACGCCATGATCAATTGCACGATCAGGTGGGCATGGGTGATCAGCGCGATAAAGGAAAGGTCTTGGGGTGCGTTCATCGGGTTCGCTATTCTATCGAGTGGAGTGAATCAGGCGGGTCGCATTTTAGCAGCGGTAGCAGGGGGCAGGGGGCGTGGACGCAGCGTCCGCGCATCGACGCAGCCTACCTTGACGCTGGCGCTGGCGAGCAGGGTATCGCCGCGCCGGGCTTGCTGTAAAAATTGAATGGAGGCGCCGCCAAGTTTTTGTATGCTTAGCGTTAAGTCTATTACATCGTCGAGCTTGGCTGGCGCGTGGTAGTCAATGCTTGCGTTTTTGACGACGAAAATGGCGCCATCCGACTCGGCCAGCGCTTGCTGGTTGACGCCGGTCGCGCGCAGCCATTCGGTGCGCGCGCGCTCAAAAAATTTCAGGTAATTGGCGTAAAAAACGATGCCGCCCGCGTCGGTATCTTCGTAGTAGATGCGGACTTGCCAGGTGAATGCTGAGGGCATGTCAGGGTCATGAGTCAAGGTGGGAAACATTCTAATCGATTTATCTGGGCGAAATGTAACGAAGCGTACATAGCCGGGAGGAGGGCAGGCTTAAACATGGGGTGGGAGCCAACTACTTTTCGACGACGCAATTCACCGATACAATGCTAATGAGTCGTGGTCCTTACGAGGATGTTACAAAAGAGTCGTCGTGGACTGTAGGTCGGACAAGCGCGAAGCGCGCATTCCGACACTGCATGCGTCGCGTTGACGCTGGCAATGTCGGAATGCGCGCTTCGCGCTTTTTCGACCTACGATTTGCAAGAGCCGCGTGCGCAATCACGCTGTAGTGAAAGCGCTGTCCTTGGCATTCGAGCAGTTTTGCCGCTGTAAGCGGGTTCCCTGGCAACACTACAACGCTATGCCACGACATCCCGCTTGATCGTAAACGGCGAAAACCCCTGGCACACCGGCATCATCTCGATCGTATTGATATTCACATGCGGCGGCAGCGTCGCCACCCAATACGCCGTCTCGGCAATATCGGTCGCCGTCAACGGCTGGGTGCCTTCATACACCTTGGCCGCCTGCGCGTCGTCGCCCTTGAAGCGCACGTTCGAAAACTCGGTCCCGCCGCACAAACCCGGCGCCAGATTGGTCGCGCGCACGCCCGTGCCCACCAGGTCGGCCCGTAAATTGAGCGTAAACTGGTCCACGAATGCCTTGGTTGCTCCGTACACATTGCCCCCAGGGTAGGGATAATGTCCGGCAACCGACCCCAGGTTGATAATCAGCCCGCTGCCGCGCTCGACCATCGCCGGCAGCAGGGTGCGCGTCATGGTCACCAGCCCCGTGCAATTGGTGGCGATCATGGTTTCCCAGTCTTCCAGCGGCGCTTCGTGCGCAGGTTTGGTGCCCAGCGCCAGGCCGGCATTGTTGATCAGCACATCTATCTGGCGCCACGACTGCGGCAGCATCGACATCGCCTCGTTGATCGAATCCTTGCAGGTGACATCCATCACCAGCGGCAACGCCAGGTCGCCCAGTTCGGCCGCCAGGGCGTCGAGCCGCTCCTTGCGGCGCCCGCTAATCACGACCTGATGGCCATTTTTTACGAACGTACGTGCCATTTCAGCGCCAAAACCTGCCGAGGCGCCTGTAATAAAAACGATCATTTCTCACATCCCTACAGTGGGGTAACCACCAAATTGTAGCCGATGTGTCCTTCGATCCGGCGCGCTGTCACCTTTGCAAGCCCTTTCCTTGCCCAAATCAAGGGTTTAACTTACAATTTGGCCTCCATTACGTCTCACGTAACTGGCGAAAAGTCGCGGCGAGGTCCTTGCCAGTCGGCGAAAGGTGGGCTTCCACCGGGGAACGTGAGATTTCATCAGCCGTTCGCCTGGGCAGCCACCGATGGAAGCGCACGATGAGGCTGCCTGTCCTGTTTCCGACGGTATTCCTCATTCGATCCTTACAGTCAGGTGCCTCGCACTCTTATCGATTGGAGTTTTTCATGTTTGCAAAAGATCACACGCTCGCCAATGTTGACCCGGAATTGTGGGCCGCAGTTCAAAAAGAAAACACCCGCCAGCAAGATCACATTGAGCTGATCGCCTCCGAGAACTACACCTCGCCTGCCGTGATGCAAGCCCAGGGCTCGCAGTTGACCAACAAATACGCCGAAGGCTATCCAGGCAAGCGCTACTACGGCGGCTGCGAATTCGTCGATATCGCCGAGCAGTTGGCAATCGATCGCGTCAAGCAATTGTTTGGCGCTGAAGCGGCCAACGTGCAGCCTAATTCCGGTTCCCAGGCCAACCAGGGCGTGTTCTTCGCCATGCTCAAGCCGGGCGACACCATCATGGGCATGTCGCTGGCCGAAGGCGGCCACCTGACCCACGGCATGGCGCTGAACATGTCGGGCAAGTGGTTTAATGTTGTTTCCTACGGCTTGACGCCGGAAGAAGACATCGACTATGACGCTATGGAAAAACTGGCCCATGAGCACAAGCCGAAGATGATCATCGCGGGCGCCTCGGCGTTTTCGCTGAAAATCGACTTCGAGCGCTTCGCCAAGGTCGCCAAGGATGTGGGCGCTTACTTCATGGTCGACATGGCGCACTACGCCGGCCTGATCGCCGCCGGTGTCTACCCGAACCCGGTGCCGCACGCCGACTTCGTCACCTCGACCACGCACAAGTCGCTGCGCGGCCCGCGCGGCGGCATCATCCTGATGAAGGCCGAGCACGAAAAGGCGATCAACTCGGCAATTTTCCCCGGCATCCAGGGTGGCCCGCTGATGCACGTGATCGCCGGCAAAGCCGTTGCCTTCAAGGAAGCGCTGGAGCCTGGCTTCAAGGAGTACCAGCAGCAGGTCGTCAAGAACGCCGACGCCCTGGCCAAGGCGCTCATCGCGCGCGGCCTGCGTATTGTTTCCGGCCGCACCGAGTCGCACGTGATGCTGGTCGACTTGCGCGCCAAAAACCTGACGGGCAAGGAAGCCGAAGCCCTGCTCGGCGCCGCGCACATGACGTGCAATAAAAACGGCATCCCGAACGACCCGCAAAAGCCGTTCGTCACCTCCGGCATTCGCCTGGGCAGCCCGGCGTTTACCACGCGCGGCTTCAAGGAAGAAGATGCCACCACGGTCGGCAACCTGATCGCCGACATCCTCGACAACCCGGGCGACCAGGCTGTGGTGGAGCGCGTCAAGGCCGAAGTCAAGAAGCTGACCGACAAGTACCCGGTCTACGCTTCTTAAAGCCAAGCGAAGCGCCGGCGCCCACATGAAATGTCCTTTCTGTCAGCATGAAGATACCCAGGTCCTCGACACGCGCGTGTCCGAGGAGGGCGATTCGATCCGGCGCCGGCGCCGCTGCGCCAAGTGCGACAAGCGCTTCACGACCAAGGAACGGATCGAGCTGTCGATGCCGATCATCGTTAAAAAGAACGGCAGCCGCACCGATTTTGCGTCGGCCAAGCTGCGCGGTTCACTGATGCTGGCGCTGCGCAAGCGCCCCGTGTCGGCCGAAGCGATCGACCTGGCCGTGGCCTCGATCGAGGAAAAGCTGCTCACCAGCGGCCAGCGCGAAGTTGACACCAATTACGTGGGCGAACTGGTCATGGCCGAACTCAAACGGCTCGATAAGATTGCCTACATCCGTTTTGCCTCCGTCTACAAGAACTTCGAGGACCTGGCCGAATTCCAGGATGCCATTGCCGAAGTCGGGCAAGAGCGCAAACCCCGCAAATAAGTCCCTTCGCACTATTGAGCCATCTCATCGGCGGCTTTGTCACGCCTGATAACTTGGTGCCCAAGCGACCCAGATCAATGCAAGGTAGCGAACTCTGCAGTGTAAATGCAGGGGCCGCACCGTGCTTGGCTGCCGCGCGTTCAACGTTGCGGAGGCTCTGGTGCAAGCAAAACAGGTTGGCGGCTTTACCCTCATCGAAGTGCTGGTGTCCATCCTGGTGCTGGCCATCGGCGTGCTGGGCGCCGCCGGTGCGCAACTCGCCGCGCTGCAAACGCGCCAGGCCACCGCGCTCACGTCGGCAGCGGTGCAACTGGCAGGCTCGCTGGCCGACCGTATGCAGGCCAACGCGCAACAGTCGCGCGGTGGCGACGCGCTCAATGCCTACCTGCAGCTCCATTACGACGCGCTGACCGACGGCGCGCCCGCGCCCCCTGCTGCGCCTTGCTATGCGGGCGCCGACTGCAACAGCGCGCAAATGGCTGCCTTTGACCTGTACGAAATTTCGCAGGCGCTGCACGCCGGCTTTCCCGGCGCTCGCGTCACCGTTTGCCGCGACGCCGCCATCGTGGCCCAAGGGGC
This sequence comes from Massilia sp. TWP1-3-3, assembly GCF_049897805.1. Lineage (NCBI taxonomy): Bacteria > Pseudomonadati > Pseudomonadota > Betaproteobacteria > Burkholderiales > Oxalobacteraceae > Massilia > Massilia sp. TWP1-3-3. The sequence continues at coordinate 56,578 of NZ_JAFCWX010000032.1, read as the reverse complement.
CAAAGGGGCCAAAGGGGCCAATACGCTGGCCTGGCCGTGCGCGGGCGGGCTCAATGCGCCCATCGTCATCAAGCTGGGCTGGCGCACGCGCAGTACGGACGCCGGCGCCGAGGCGCAGTTCGCGCCAATGGTGGCCATCGTCGCGGGAGCATCCTCATGAAGCGCGAGCGCGGTTTTACCATCAGCGAGCTGCTGGTGGCCGTGGCCGTCGGCGCCTTCGTCATCCTGATCGCCGCTATGACGCTGGTGTCTGCCAGCGCCAGTTATGTGGCCCAGACCGAGGCCGCCATGGTCGACGACGCCGGGCGCTTTGCGCTGGCCGCCATCGAGCGGGCGGCGCGCCAGGCCGGCTTTGCCGACCTTGACCGCGACGACGCCGCCGGCGAGCCCGACCCAGCCGCACCGCCCTTCATCATGGGGCTGGACGCCGCATCGCTTTCGTCTGACAGCGATGCGCTGACCAATCCGCGGCCGGCCGCCATCAATGGCAGCGACGTGCTGGCGCTGCGCTTTGCCGGTTCGGGCAAGGCCGGCGGCGACGGCAGCGCGCTCACGTGCGCCGGCTTCACGGTCGGCGCCGGGCAGGAGGGCTGGAGCATCTTTTATGTCGGCAGCAGCGCCAAGGGCGAACCTGAATTGCGCTGCAAATACCGCGGCGCGAACAACTGGAGCGCCGAGGCGGTGGTTGGTGGTGTGGATTCGTTCCAGGTCCTGTACGGGGTTGACACCGATGCCGTCGCGGACGGGCAAGCCAACCGCTTCGTTAGCGCCACCGACATTACGGCGCACGATGCCAACCTGGCGCCAGAGGCCGACAGCATGGGAACGATCGTGCCCGACACATGGTGGAAGCGCGTGGCGAGCATCAAGGTGGCGCTGGTGCTGCATGGCGCGCGGCGCAGCAAGGGCGTGGGCAGTGCTGCGGTGTTCGACCTGTTTGGCGCGGCCTACAGCGCTGCCGCCCCCGGCGACCTGGGCGTGCACGTCGAAAAGGCAAACATGGCGCTGCCGCTGCGTGATCGCGAGCGGCGCACATTCTCGTCCACTATCCAATTGCGCAATGTGGCGCACTGAGGGCAGGATGCGTTCTCATCGCCTCCGCACCCATCGTTCACCAGCCGCCGCGCAACAAGGCGCTGCGCTGTTTGTCACGCTGTGCATCGTGGTGGTGCTGATGCTGCTTGCCGCTTCCATGGTGCGCACCGCGCTCAATGCGGAACGCTCGGCGCGCGGCGAGCGTGATCGGCAAATCGCACTGCAAGGGGCCGAGGCGGCATTGCAAGACGCTGAACACGATATCGAAGGCGGCGCCGATCCCGCGTCCAAGCGGGCGGCCATGTTCGCGGACGGCAGCGCCGAAGGGTTCGTTCAGGGCTGCGGGGCGGGGCAGGACAATCCCGAGCTCGGGCTTTGCCTGCGTTCGCTTGAACCTGCGCCGGCGGCGTGGCAGAGCGTGGCGTTGGCGGGCGGAGCCGAAGGGGAAGGCTCGGGCAGCATCAGGACGGTGGAATACGGGCGCTTTACCGGAGCGGCCATGCCGTATGGCCGGGGCGCACTGCCGGCGCGGCTGCCACGCTACATCATCGAACTGATGCCGTATGCGCGCGCGGGCCACGATGCGGGCAGGCGCACCCAAAATTTTTATCGCATCACCGCCATTGGCTTTGGCGCCACTGAATCGACCCGCGTCGTGCTGCAGGCGTTTTACCTAAAGGCGGGGGCGAACGCATGATCGCCGCGCGCGCATGGGCCGTGGCTTGGGCCATCGTTTGCCTGCTCCTCGTTGCCATCGGCGCAGGCGCGGCGCCCCAACTGCTGGTGCCGCCCGGGCGGCTGGGGCAAGCCGACACGGCCGGGCCCTTGGCCGCCTGGCATGGCGAGGACGGCGTGTCATTCCTGATCCAGGCCGGCGGCGATATCGCCTCTGCGTCGGGCACGCTGCAAAGGCGCTCGTTCACCGTCAACGGTGACGGCACGATTCACTATGCGGCCGAGCCGGCGTGGGATGCGGCGGCGCTGCTTTCAAGCGGTGCAGTCAGGGATATTTTTACGGGCGATCCGTCCGGCGCGACGGTCCCCTTCACCTGGGACAAGCTGGCCGCATCCACGCGCCTGCTGCTGGACCGGCCACAACCTGGCGCCGCTGCCGACGGCCTGGGCGAACTGCGCACCGCCTTTGTGCGCGGCGAGCGTGCGCGTGAACTGGGGCAACCGCAAGGCCAGTTCCGCAAGCGCACCGGCGTGCTGGGCGACATCGTCAACAGCATCCCGCTGATCGTCGGCTCGCCACCGGCGGACACGCCCGACAACGCGCATGCAGCGTTTCGCGCGCAGTTCAGGGAGCGCGAGCTGGCGGTGTATGTGGGCGCCAACGACGGCATGCTGCATGCGTTTTCCGCCGTTACCGGGGCCGAGCTGTTCGCCTATGTGCCGGGGGCGCTGGCTTCCCGTCTGGCGGCCTTGAGCAGCCCGGCCTACCAGGGCCGCCCCTACGTGGACGGCAGTCCGGGCGTTGGCGACGCGCGCGTGGGTGGCTCCTGGCGTACGGTGCTCGCTTCTGGCATGGGCATGGGCGCGCGCGGCCTGTTCGCGCTCGACGTCACCGACCCGGCCCGATTCGCCCAGGGCTTGCGCGGCATATGGGAGTTCACCGACGCGGATGATCCGGCGATGGGCCACGTCAGGCAGGCGCCCTTGATCGCGAAAATCAATACCGGCAAGAGCGTGAGCGACGCTTCGCTCCGCTACTACGCGCTTGTCTCCAGTGGCTTGAACAACCTCGCCGCTGACGGCGCCGGCGCCTTGTTCCTGCTGTCGCTGGACAAGCCTGCGTCGCAACCATGGCAGCGAGCCGTCAATTATTTCAGCATCGCCACGGCGGGTGCTGGCGGCGCTCTGCCCAATGCCTTGTCGGCGCCGGCACTGGTGCTGGCCGGCGACGGCAGCGCCAGCCGTGCTTACGCCGGCGACCTGCACGGCAACCTGTGGCGCTTCGACTTCAATGCCATGGCCGCGCATCGCTTGTTTACCGCGCGCGACGACAGTGGCGCGCCGCAGCCGATCGCCCATGCACCCAAGGTGGTGTTCGCCCCCGGCGGTGGCTACCTGATTTTATTCGCCACCGGAAAACTGATCGAGGCGAGCGACTTGCTGCCGCCTTCATTTACGCAGCAGTCCGTGTATGCCATTCTGGACGCTCCGGGGGCGCGCGACGGCGCCGTGGTCCGTTCGCAGCTTGCCCCCCGCACGCTGTCCGCCACTTCCACCGGCTATGCAGTCAAAGGTGGGCGCTTCACCTACTTTGGACCGGATGCCAAAAAAGGCTGGTGCTTCGATTTCCCCAATGCCCGCGCCGAAGGCGAGCGCGCCGCTGGCGCGCCCGTTTCCATCGACGGCGCCATCGTCGTCGCCAGTTCGGCTGCCGCAGCACAAGAAGACGCGGCACCGGTCAGTCGCCTGTACGTGCTCGATGCGCTGACCGGCTTTGCCTATGACGCTGCGAGCGGCGCCCGGCCCGATGCCGCGACCGGCATGCCAGCCCCGTTTGACCCTTCGCTGCCATTGCTCTTCATCAGTTCCGTCTTGTCCAAGGGCGAACGCGCCCCGACCGGCGGCGCCACCGCCACGCACCGCGTCACGCTGGTCGCGCCGCAAGCGGGGACGCGCGCGGCGCCGGTGCCAGCCATCGAGGTGCGCCGGCGGGCAGGGCGCCTGGGCTGGCGCGAAGTGAGCAACTGGCAGGAACTGCATCAAGCGGCAACCGGAAAACAGCGATAACCCAACGAGGACCTGATGAAACAACGCAGCGGCTTTACCTTGATCGAACTCATGATCGTGCTGGCGATCGCGGGCCTGCTGGCAGCGGTCGCCTATCCCAGCTATGCCAGCTACATGACAGGCGCGCGCCGCATGGAAGGGCAGACCGCGCTGCTCGCGGCCTTGCAAAAGCAGGAGCGCTACTATGCCCAGCAAAATACCTATGTCGCTTTTTCGTCGGAGGAAAGCGGACCGGGCGCCGCGCATTTTCACTGGTGGTCGGGCGCGAGCGCTGCACAAAGCGCGTATGAACTGAGCGCCCGCGCATGCCCCGGCGTGCCGCTGCAGCGCTGCGTCGAACTGCGCGCCGTTCCCGGCACGCCCAAGGTCGACCAGAATTTCCGCGACGCCGACTGCCAGACCTTGACCCTGAACAGCGTCGGCCAGACCGGCGCCACCGGCCCCAAGAAGCGGTGCTGGCCATGAGGCATGGCGGCGCCACGCTGGTTGAACTGGTCGTCGTACTGGCGATTATGGCGGTGCTCGCGTCGCTTGCCTTGCCAAGCATGCGCGACATGCTCGATGCGCGCCGGCTCGACACCGCTGCCGTTGACCTGTACGGCGCGATCGACCTGGCGCGCTCGCAGGCGGTGGCGCGCGGCGACCGGGTGCAGCTCGTGCCCCTTGAGCCGAAGGGCGCCAACTGGGCCGAAGGCTGGGTGGTGTTCGTCGACCGCGACGGCGACCGCCGACCGGGGCCGGACGAAGAGATCATTTCCAGCCATGGACCGCTGGCCGGCGGCATCGTGGTCAGCTTTAATTTCACCAGCAACAAGCTGCCTTACTATATTGCGTACAGCGCGTCCGGACGCAGCTGCCGCGACACCAGCAGCCTGGCGGCGCGCTGGGGCACCATTTCGCTGCACCAGGAGGGGCGAATCCGGCGCATCAAGATCAACATGCTGGGACGCGCGCGCATGTGCCGCCCGGAGCAGGACGAGACGTGCGACGGCAAGCAGCCCGGTGGCTGAACGGCGACGGCAAATGCAGCATGGGCGGAGAGTACAGGCGACAGCACAAGCGATCGCACAAGCGACAGCGCAAGCGGCGGCATTGGCGTAAAATTCAGGCCAGTCATCAACGTCCTGGACCTTTGTGCACATACATAACGACTCGGAAGGCATGCAGCTTGCGCTCGAATGGGCAGCCAAGGGCATGTACACGACCGCGCCCAATCCACGCATCGGCTGCGTGATCGTCAGGGATGGCGTCGTCATTGGCGCCGGCCACACTCAACCAGCCGGGCAGGCGCATGCCGAGATCGCGGCCCTGCGCGACGCCGAGTCGCACGGCATGGACGTGCGCGGCGCGACCGCCTACGTCACGCTCGAGCCGTGCAATCATTTCGGGCGCACGCCGCCGTGTTCGGACGCGTTGGTGCACGCGGGCCTGGCTCGCGTGGTTGCGGCCATGGTCGACCCGAATCCGTTGGTGGCCGGGCAGGGACTGGCCAAGCTGAAGGCAGCCGGCATCGACGCCAGCGCCGGCCTGATGGCCGAACAGGCCTATGAACTCAACATCGGATTTTTTTCGCGCATGCGGCGCGGTCGCCCGTGGGTGCGCCTGAAAGCTGCCGCCAGCCTGGATGGCATGACGGCGCTGCACGGCGGCGAAAGCCAGTGGATCACGGGCGCACCGGCGCGTGACGATGGCCATGCCTGGCGCGCGCGCGCCTGCGCGATCCTGACCGGCATCGGCACCGTCAAGGCGGACGACCCGCAACTGAACGTGCGCGCGGTGCAAACGCCGCGCCAGCCGCGCCGCATCGTCGTCGACAGCAAGCTTGACATCTCGCTGGACGCGCGCGTGCTGGCCGGGGGCGGGACCTGGATCGTGGCGGCCGTGCCTGACCTTGAAAAGCAGGCGGCACTTTGCGCGGCGGGGCACGAGGTGATCTTGCTGCCGAACGCCGCCGGCAAGGTCGACCTGCCCGCGCTGATGCGCGAACTGGGCCGGCGCGAGATTAATGAACTGCATGTGGAAGCCGGCGCCAAGCTGAACGGATCGCTGGTGCGCGAAGGGGGCGTTGACGAATTGCTGCTGTACCTCGCGCCATGCCTGATCGGCGACGCGCAGGGCATGTTCGCGCTGCCCGCCTTGCAGCAGCTCGATCACCAATATCGATTGCGTTTTCACGACATCAAACAAATCGGCGAGGACATCCGCGTCCTGGCCCGCTTCACCCAACCCGAGGAATAGAGCAGCATGTTTACTGGAATCGTCGCCGCTGTCGGCAAAATCAGCTCCGTCACACCGCTCGTGGGCGGCACCTTCGCCGGCGTGCGCCTTGAGGTCGATGCCGGCCCCCTGTCGCTGCAGGACGTGGCGCTGGGCGACTCGATCGCCATCAACGGCGCCTGCATGACCGTCATCGAGAAGACGGCAACCGCATTTTGCGTTGACGTTTCGCGCGAAAGTCTCAATTGCACGGCGGGTCTGGACGCGCCCGGTGAAGTCAATCTCGAAAAGGCGCTGACGCTGGCCGAGCGCCTGGGCGGGCACCTGGTGTCGGGTCACGTGGACGGACTGGGGCAAGTGCACAGTTTTGCCGCGATCGGCGAATCGTGGGAGCTGGTCATCGATGCGCCGGGCGCGCTGGCCAAGTTCCTCGCCTTCAAGGGGTCGGTGGTCATCAACGGTGTATCGCTGACGGTCAACCGGGTTGAAGACCTGGACGAGGGCGCCGGTAAGGTGTGCCGTTTTTCCATCAACCTGATTCCGCACACGATCTCGGTCACCACACTCAAGCATTTGAAAGCAGGCAGCAAGGTCAACCTGGAAATTGACTTGATCGCGCGCTATGTCGAGCGTATGTTATCGCTGTCCAATGTTGTTGGGCAATCTTAAAAATATGTAAAAATCAAAGAGTAAGAGCAATGATGCTCCAGCGCAGCGCACCCCATTAGTGGTCAGACAGCGCTCTCTTTAACCGGCAAACAATTGCTTGGGAATGTGCGCCGCCTGCCACGCAGCCACAGGCAGGTAGACCATTGCAATCAACTTTTACGGGACTCATAGGATGGAATACGCTGATGCAATACGCGCGGTTTTTACCGCCAAGGACGATCCCGCTATCACCGGCGACCACGTCAAACTGATTCGCGCCTTTCGGGCAACCTGGGTACCAATCGAAAATGGTGGTCCCGGGATCGATTGCGGATTTCCGTTTGGCCAGGACGTCAATGTGATCGAGCGTGCGCTTGAACTCCTCGGTACGACCGACAGATACCTTGCGGCGCAAACCATTGCCGAAGCCGGTCGTATTCTTCCATCCTACATGGAGCTCTGTGCCAAACTTGCGCCTGGAAGCTATCCAGTGCCGAGCGAGATGGCCGAATGGCGCGGTGTTGCAAGCGACGGCAGGTTCACATTGCGTCCCGAACATGTAACCCTGCTAAAAGGCGCGGCCTGGACTGCCGTCGACGCTGACAACATAGATGCTGTGCTAGAGATGGATACAATCTGGCCGATGCCGTACATCGACGGGAAATACCCGTATGGAGGCTGCAGTTACTTTCAAATCGACATGGCAAATCTGCTCGGCGATCCGTACCAAATCGGCCCGGATCAGTATGCGATTGAAGACGACGAAAAGGATGCCCGGCTCGCGCAACTACACGAGGAAATGCTGCCCGCCTTACAGGTCTACCTGACAAATGCGTCGGCCACGCTGGCGTGAAATGCCGTTCGCTGAGGCATTAAAGTGCCGAATGCCCTGGAAAATCGGCCGAGTAACCGATGAACAGCGGTTTGGCAAATCGCGGGCAAGGCGTGGGTAACCACTTCGGCAAGGTCTGTGATGGCTGGGCGGAAGCGTCGGCGGGTACCCGAAGTTCGGTCAACCTGTGGAAGGCCCTGTCGATCGACGCAAGGAAGAAGACCGTCTCGAAGTCACGGTAGCACCGGCAGCGCAGTAAGGACAGTCCGGGGAGCGCCAAGCTGCGCGAGCCAACATGCAAGACGCTGGGGTGCCTCCCTCCGTGGTTAGGCGCATTCTGTCCGGCACCCGCGCAAAGACGAAGGTGTTGGCCCACCAGAATGACACGGGCCGCCTATGCCAGCCCTACGTTCGCGGCGGCAGGGATTGATTACTTGGTGCGATAGATCCGTTTGAATATTACTCGGTCTGCAAACACCCGGCTGACTCCGTAGCTCCCTGCGATAAACCCTCCTACGCCGACGATCCAGGCAATAAATCCCACACTGTCTGGAAGCCATCTTCCCACTTGATACCCGAGAAATGCGCAAACAACGGCCACGACCAGATAAGCCATTGGCGGTGGCCCATACTCGATTTCTGCGTGGCAGCCTCGGCAAACCGTTGCTCCATGGGGAACGTTCCTACGGCAGTGTGGGCAGATAAGGTCGCTCATGATTTCCTAAAATAATTAGTGTTGACGTGAAGGATCGGTGATTGCCAATCCCTACCTGGGAAAATTAATCATAGTTTAAGATTGCCTTGAATGCAACGTCCCGAGTCGATGTTTTACCGTTTGAATTTGTGGGCGTAATTCAAAGTACCGCCAGCACCTATAAGGGTTGTGATGCGATTCAACATAATCGTGCGCTATGTCGAGCGGATGCTGTCGCGCACGGGGACGCTGGCGCAGAGGTGGTTGCCCGTGGTGGCGCACTGTGCGCGGCTTCTGATAGAATTGATAGTAAGATAACAATTCAATCGGGTTGCAATTCAGCACGCCCGTTTTTTAGCGACCTCATGAATAAAAATACGATCTGTTTGACCGCCAGTCTGTTGGTGCTGTCCCTGCTGCAAGCTTGTTCCGACAAGACGATCAACGCCTCCGCGCCGGCGGCTGTGCAGGCAGCGGCCGACACGGCCGCAGCGGCCGGGCCCGCCATCCCGACGGCGGCTGCGGCCGTCGCCATTGCCGAGAAAACCGCGCCGGGCAAGAAACTCAAGCCGATTCCGAAAGCAGCCACCATGGAATGCGGCGAGCGCAAGATCGTGCTCGAAGCGAGTTGCCTGGACCTGGCCGGCCCGCAACTGCTCCACTGCACCAAACAAAGCCTCGTCATTTCCGAGACGGTCTCGGGCAAAGTGCTGAGCACGCGCAATTACGCGCCAGTCAAGGGCGACGGCGCCGCGCCCGACATCATCGACGAAAAAGTCGCCGAGATGACCTGCGTAAAGACCAAGAGCGGTGGCCAATATATCGTCACCAATATGTTCAACGGTGGCAATTGCCCCACGTGCGAGTGGAATGAAGTCTACGGCTGGGATGGCGTGTTTATCGGCTCCGACCGCGACAAGCAGAAAAAAGTGCCTGCCGTCGACGACGCCGTGGCAGCCATCACCGAAAAAGACGTGGACCGCGTCACGGGCGTGAACGACATGGCGGGCTACTATTCAGAGCCGGTCGCGAAGGAGGCCACAAAATAAGCACACCGGGCGCCCGAACATGATTCATTCCGGGCGCCATTGCTTTAAAAGCCGTATCACTTCTTTTCAGGGTACTGCACCAGCTGCACGTAGTTCTGCAGATTGAAGTAGCGCCGCGCCGCCTGTTTCAGGTCTTCCGGCGTGAGCGCCTGGACCTGCGCTTCGTAGGCCAGCAGCGTGGCCGGGTCGCTCCCTTGCAGCAGTGACGTTTGCAGCCGTCCCAGCCAGTAGCCGTTTTCGCGCAGCGCCTTGCGGTGATCCTGCAGCCAGCCTTGCTTGACCTTGTTCAAGTCCGAGGTCGACGGTCCCTGGGTTTTCATGCGCTCGATTTCAGTAAACGCGGCGGCGATGACTTTCTCGACCTTGTCCGGCCCCGTGGGCAGGTTGACCGCGATGCGGTAGTGCGGCTTGGGCACCTTGCCGATCGCGCCGCTCATGCCGCCACCATAAATGAGTGCCATTTTCTCGCGCAGCACTTCGATGATCCGGATGTTCATCACTTCGAGCAGGGCCGACAGGCGCATCTGCTCTTCTTCCGAATACTGTGCCGCTCCGGTGAAATTGATCGACACCGTGCTTTTCGCTTCGCTGCCGACCCGCACTTCCTTTTTGAGCACGCCGCGCACCGGTTCAATCCCCATGTCGCGATAGAGCGCGACAATCGGGCTCGTTGGCAGGCTGGCGAGGTAGGTTGCGATCAAGGGGCGCAGTTGGGCGATGTCGACACTGCCGACGATCACGAACGTCATGTCGCGCGCGCTGGCAAAGCGCTGCTGGTAAATGGCCAGCGCGCGGTCAAGGTCGATCCTGGCGAAGTCCTCGGGGCGCGGCACGCGCGGCACGCGGGGGTGGTTGTTGTAGAGCGTGGCGGCCAGCGTGTCTTCGAACACTGCCTCGGGCTGGGCCATGGCGTTGCGCGCCGACTCGAGCTGCTTGCCCATTAGCGAGGCAAACAGCGCCGGGTCGCGCCGCACCGGGCCAAATTTCAGGTACACCAGCTGCAGCATGGTCTCGACATCGTTGCCGCCGCTCGCGCCGCGCACACTGTCGGTGTAGCTGCCAAGCGAGGCGCTCGCGTTTGCGCTCTTGCCGGCCAGGATATTGGACAGCTCCAGCGGCGTATGAGCGCCCGCGCCCATGCTCGCGGCGATCGTGCTCGCATAGCGCGCGTTGAGCACATCGGGTTCGCCAAATAGAGATTCGCCGCCAAACCGGGTGGCCGACAGTACCACCTGGTCGTTGCGAAAATCGGTAGGCTTCACAATGACTTTGACGCCGTTCGACAGCGTGAGCGTGGTCAGGCCAAGCCGCTTGTCCTGCGTTTCACTGACGATGCTGCCCGGCGCCGGCTTGGCCGCCATCAGGCTGGTGGCGTAGGCCCGCTCGTCGCGCGGCTTGAGCGCGACCTGTTCGGCGGCGCTGAAGGAGGCCAGCAGCTGTTCGCTGGTGGGCGTGGCAAGGCTGCCGCTGCCGGCCGCACCCATGTACACCACCAGCTTGGGCGCATCCAGGGGAACCGCCTCGCGCGCATAGCGGTTGATCTCGTCAAGCGAAATGCCGGGAATCAGTTCGCGCGCGTACTTCACTTCGTTATCCAGCCCCGGTATGCTTTCCTGGTTCAGGAAATTGCGGATGTATTCACCCACCAGGGCGGCCGAGTCGGTCTTCTCGCGCTCGTTGTAGGCGCGCTCGTAGCTGCGCAAGATGTTCTTTTTTGCGCGCTCCAGTTCCGCGGCGCTGAAGCCGAATTTGCTGGCGCGCGCATTTTCCTGCACCAGCGCGCCGATGGCCGGCGCGGCGCCGCCCGCGCCCAGCGTGGCCGAGGCACTGTAGGCTTCGTAGCGCGCCGTCAGGCGACTGACGGCGCTGCCGGCGCTCATGAAAGGCGCGTCGGCCAGTTGCGTCAGTTCGCCCAGCCGCTCATTGAGCATGGTGGTAAACAGCGACTGCACCAGGTCGTCGCGGTAGCCGCCGATGGTGGCGCTCTCCTTGGCGGGGCGCACCGGGTAGCGCACCAGCAGCGAGTTGCCGCTCGCTTCCTTGTCGGTGATGACGACCGCTTCGGTCGCGCCGCGCGGCGAAATTTCCGCTTCAAGTCGCGCGCGCTCGGGTACGGGATTTTTCAAGCTCCCGAAATGCAGCTTGACGAGCCGTTCCGCTTCGCGCGTATCGAGGTCGCCCACCACCACCACGGCCATCAGGTCCGGCCGGTACCAATCCTTGTAGAAGCGCCGCAGCGCCTCGTGCGAGCCTTTGGTGATGATCGCTTCCTGACCGATCGGCAGGCGCTGCGCATAGCGCGAGCCATTGAAAATCTTGGGCATCAAAACTTTGTCCATGCGGTCGCGCGCGCCTTTCCCAAGGCGCAGTTCTTCCAGCACCACCGAACGCTCCTGGTCAATGTCGCTGCCGTTCATCGTCACGCCTTGCGCCCAGTCGCGCAGCACGCGAAAGCCCTGGTTGACGTTGCCCGGCTTGGCGGTCGGTATCGGCAGGATGTAGACCGTTTCGTCGAAGCTGGTGTAGGCATTCAGGTCGGCGCCAAAGCGCACCCCGATCGATTCGAGGTAGGACACCAGCTCGTGCTTTTTGAAGTTGGCGGTGCCGTTAAATGCCATGTGCTCGACCATGTGGGCCATGCCTTGCTGGTCGTCGTCTTCCAGGATCGAACCGGCCTTGACGACCAGGCGCAGTTCGAGCTTGTTTTGCGGCTTGCCGTTCTTGCGCAGGTAGTAGGTCAGGCCGTTGGGGAGCTTGCCGACCACCACCTGCGTCGACACCGGCAACGCCTCGCCCAGGTTGACCGCGGCCTGTACGCCCAAGACGCAGCTAAACAGCAAAATGGCGGAGACTGCGGAGCGGGCAAAGTGCTTGGACATCGGCGTGGTCTGGTCAAAAGAGGAGAGCCGAATTCTACTCCTGTCTTGCTTTATGCTGCGGGAAGGCGCAACAGCGGCGTTGCGCCGCTCATCAGGCGCCCCATTTCGTCGGCCGGGACCGGGCGGCTGAACAGGTAGCCTTGCACTTCGTCGCAGCCGATCGCCTTCAGGAAGGCAAGCTGGCCTTCGGTCTCGACGCCTTCGGCAATCACCACTAGCGACAGGCCGTGCGCCAGCGCGATGGTGGCCTGGGCGATGGCCGCGCTGCGCGGTTCGGTCGTGATGTTGCGGACAAAAGTCTGGTCGATCTTGAGCTTGTCGAGCATGAAGCGCGACAGGTAGCCGAGCGAGGAATAGCCGGTGCCGAAGTCGTCCAGCGAAATCGACACGCCCATCTCGGTCAGCTCGGTGAGCTGCGCGGCGGTCGCTTCGGTGTCGTGCATCATCACGCTTTCGGTCAGCTCCACTTCCAGGTAGCGCGCTTCCAGGCCGCTTTCGCTCAGCGCTTCGCGCACCACCTGCGGCACCGTGCCAACCATGAACTGGTGGGCCGAGACATTGACCGCCACGCGCAGGCGCGTCAAGCCTGCGTCTTGCCAGGCCTTGTTCTGGATGCAGGCCTGGCGGATCACCCAGTTCCCGATCGGCAGGATCATGCCGGTGTCTTCGGCCAGCGCGATAAAGTCGTTCGGGGCGACCTGGCCCAGCTCGGGACTGCGCCAGCGCAGCAGCGCTTCCATGCTGCAGATCTTGCCATCGGCCATAGAGACCTGCGGCTGGTAGTTGAGCGACAGTTCGCCGCGCTCGATGGCGCGCCGCAAATGCGTCTCGAGCGACATCCAGCGCAGCGCCTGCGCGTTCATTTCGCCCTTGAAGAAGCGAAAGCCGTTGCGGCCCGTGTCCTTCATGTGCGACAGCGCCACGTCGGCCGCTTTTAACAGTTCGCTCGGGTTGGCGCCGTCGCGTGGATAGATGCTGATGCCTACGCTGGTGGTGACGATCAGGTCGTGCCCGCCCACGTCGAAAGGCCGGGCCACCGCTTCGATCAGGGCGCCGGCGTGTTCGACGATGTCGTCCGAATCGAGGCACTGGGTCAGCAGCAGCACGAATTCGTCGCCGCCCAGGTGGGCCAGCACGTCGTGCGGGCCGGCCAGGACGCCGGCGCGGCGCGCCACTTCGCGCAGCATGGAGTCGCCCGTTTCGTGGCCCAGGCTGTCGTTGATGCGCTGCAGGCGGTCCAGGTTAAACAGCAGCAGCGCGATCTGACGTTCGCCGTCGCGCGCGGCGGCAATCGAGGTGCGCAGGCGCTCGATGAGCACCGCACGGTTGGGCAGCAGCGTGAGTGGATTATGGTTCGACAAGAAGTCGACCTGGTGGTGCGCTTCCTTGAGCGCGCTGACGTCGCTCGAGACCGAGACGTAGGCGCTGATCTGGCCATCGTCGCCGCGCACGGTGTCGATGGCGATCCGCACGGGGTAGATTTCGCCGTTCTTGCGCTTGTTCCAGATCTCGCCGCGCCATTGGCCGTGGTTTTGCAGCGCGCTCCAGATGGCGCGGTAAAAGGCGCTGTCGTGGCGGCCCGACATCAACAGGCGCGGATTGCGTCCCTTGACTTCCTGTTCCGTGTAGCCGGTACTCAGTTCAAAAGCGGCGTTGACGGCGATGATGTCGGCGTTCGCGTCCGTCATCATGATGCTTTCCTGGGTACTTTCGAAAATCCGCGCGGCCAGGCGCAGCCGCTGTTCGCTTTCGCGCAGCGCCAGGTCGGACTGTTGGCGCGCGGCCGCTTCGAGCTGCAGTTGCGCCGCGTGGCGCTGCACCGACTGGTACAGCGTCAGGTTTTCGTAGGCGACGGCGAGCTGCGCGGCCAGCGTTGCGGCGAAGCGCTCGTCCTCGCTGTCGAACGGGGCGGCGAGCGGCGCGCGCGTAAAGTAGAGCCAGCCGTGCAGGCGGTTGTGTTCGAGCACCGGCAGGCCGAGGAAGGTGCCGGCCGGCGGGTGCTTGTCGGGCAAGCCCTTGATGCCGGTCGCATCCAGGCTGTGCATGAGCACGGCGTTGGCCGCGTTCAGGAGCGAGCCGGGCAAGCGCTCGCGGGTGTTCGCGTGCGGGGCCAGGATTTCCGGGTCGAAGCCGTGCGCGCTCAAGTGGCACGTCTGGTGCGACTTGGCGTCGAGCAGGCAGACGGCCAGGTGGTCGGCTTTCATGATGCGGGTGGCCGATTCCAGGAACCGGGCGATCATTTGCTCGGAATCGCGCTCGCCGATCAAACGCAGGCCCAGGTCTTCCACCGTGGCCAGGCGCGCGGCAATGTCGCGCAGGCCGGCCATGCGCTCGGCCACCAGGGCGCGGATGGCGCCGGCCAGCGCCGGTGCCACCGTCTGGGCCACCAGCAGCGCGCCGATGTCGTGCTCGGCCGCGCCCAGCGCATAGCTGATGGGGCTGTGCGCGGCCGCCTCCAGCCCGAGCGGGGTCAGCCCGCACAGGATGGTCTGGAAGCCGGACAGGTCGTCGGACATCAGGCGTGCTCCGCGCGTGCGGGACAGGGATTCGCGGGGCGGGGACGGCGGGTCAGGGCGGGCAAGGCAACAAGCATTAGGCACTCCAGGAAGCGCGCACGGCGGATACCGCGGCGACGTCGTCACCCGATCATAAAGCAGGCAATCACTATGTTGCATTGGAATTCGAAAAAGTTCACAATTTTCCTACTGTATGACAATATCGTTGTCCTGATGCAACGAATTTTTCATTCAGGCAGTTGCTGAAGCGGCGTCGCGGCATCCTCTGTATCTTAGCTCAGTTGAACTCTGGTAAATCCTTTAAAATAGCGGATTGCGCAAATGCAGCCCGTACCGAAGGAAATACCGCATGTCTATCTCTAGCACCCAAGAAATTGTTGCCGAACTGCGCGCCGGGCGCATGGTCATCCTTGTTGACGAGGAAGACCGCGAAAACGAAGGCGACCTGGTGCTGGCGGCCGATTTCGTCACGCCCGAAGCGATCAATTTCATGGTGAAATTCGCGCGCGGCCTGGTGTGCCTGACGCTGACCGAAGAGCGCTGCAAGCTGCTCAAGCTGCCGATGATGACGACCAGCAATGGCACCTCGTTCGGCACCAATTTTACTGTCTCGATCGAAGCGGCCGAAGGCGTGACCACCGGCATTTCGGCGGCCGACCGGGCCAAGACCATCCAGGTAGCGGTGGCCAAGAACGCCACGGCCAGCGACATCGTCCAGCCTGGCCATATATTCCCGCTCAAGGCCCAGCGCGGTGGCGTGCTGATGCGTGCCGGGCACACCGAAGCCGGTTGCGACCTGACCGAGATGGCCGGTTTGACGCCGGCCTCGGTCATTTGCGAGATCATGAAGGATGACGGCAGCATGGCGCGCCTGCCGGACTTGCTCGAATTTGCGGCCGAACACAAATTGAAGATCGGTACTATTGCCGACCTGATCCACTACCGCAGCGAGCACGAGTGCCTGGTGGAACGCGTGGCCGAGCGTCCGATGAGTACCGTGTTTGGCGAATTTCGCCTGATTGCCTTCCGCGACAAGCCGAGCGGCTCGGCCCACCTTGCCATGGTGCACGGCGAACTCGCGCCCAACCTGGAGTCGCTGGTGCGCGTGCACCAGCCGGTGTCGATCCTGGACCTGCTGGAAAACAAGGCCACCACCCATTCGTGGACCATGGCGTCGGCGATGCAGGCGATCAAGGAGTCCGAGCGCGGCGTGTTGGTGCTGCTCAATTGCGGCGAATCGGCCGACCAGATGTTTGCCCAGTTTTCAGCGCTCGACGCGCCGGAAACCCGGCCCCAGGCGCGCGCGGCCAGCATGGACCTGCGCACCTACGGCATTGGCGCGCAAATCCTGAAGGACCTGGGCGTTGGCAAGATGCAATTGCTGGCCAGCCCGCGCAAGATGCCATCGATGACCGGTTTCGACCTCGAGGTCACCGGATACCTGGCCAAGCCGGCCGCCTGAAGTACACTACCCGTAACCCATACAAAAGAGAGACGCCATGACCGTTGGAACCTATGAAAGCAACCTGACAGGCGCCGGCCTGCGCATTGGCATCGTGCAGGCGCGCTTTAACGCCGACGTCGGGCACGGCCTGCTGTCGTCGTGCCTGGCCGAGCTCAAGCACCTTGGCGTGTCGGACGAAGACGTGTTGCACGTGACCGTGCCGGGCGCGCTGGAAATCCCGCTGGCGCTGCAAAAAATGTGCGAGACCGAGCAGTTTGACGCCTTGATTGCGCTGGGCGCGGTGATTCGCGGCGAGACCTACCATTTTGAGCTGGTCTCGAACGAGTCGGGCGCCGGCATCACGCGCGTGGGCCTGGACTACGGCATGGCGATCGCCAACGCAGTCTTGACCACCGAGAACGACGAGCAGGCTGAAGTGCGCATGGCAGAGAAGGGCGCCGACGCAGCGCGTGTGGCTGTGGAAATGGCCAACCTGCTGATCGCGCTCGAAGAACTGCAAGCTGAAGAAGACTAAGTCCCCGTATTACAGAAGAACAGGCACGTACCATGACAGATAAAAGTTTGCACGCCAACCCGAGCAAGAACCGCACGCCGCGCCACCGCGCGCGCGAGTTTGCCTTGCAGGGCTTGTACCAATGGCTGCTCAACAACGAAGACGCGACCACGGTCGTCAACAATATTCGCGCCGCGCACGGGTTTGAAAAAGCCGACGCCGACCATTTTGCGGTGCTGCTGTACGGCGCGATCAAAAGTTCGGTGGCGCTGCGCGAAGCGTTTGCGCCACTGATCGACCGCACCGTGGCCGAGCTCTCGCCAATCGAGCACGCGGTGCTGCTGATTGGCGCCTACGAGTTGAAGAACAACCTCGATATTCCCTACCGGGTGGTGATCAATGAAGCGGTCGAGCTGACCAAATCGTTCGGCGGCATTGACGGGCACAAGTATGTGAACGGCGTGCTCGACAAGCTCGCGCCGATCCTGCGCGCTGATGAAGTGGCGGGCGACACGCGTCGTTGACCGATTCGCCAGCTAACTATAAAGGAGCCGCCCGCCCCAAGCCGCGCGGCTTTTTTTTGCCCTTCGCCACCACAACACGCCCGCCAAGCACAATCTCCCCCGGGGGAGGTGGCGGAAATAGTTGAGCAAATAAAAAGGCCGGTTTGCACGATGCGTGCAAAACGGCCTTGATGCTTTTGCGACTGGGTTTTGCTTACTGCAGTACCGCGAGCTGTTCGCCTTCGATGACGGCAGGGGCGTTTTCCGCTTTTGGCGTTACTGCGGGGGCTGCCTTGTCGGCCACGACCGCTGCAGGGGCAGCAATCGAAGGCGCGGTGAAGGTCGGTACTTGCTTGCCGCCGGCAACCAGCTTCAGGCGCTTGTATTCGGCCAGCACTTTGGAGCCGTAGCCCTGGTCGGTGTCGAACGCTGCGGCGCCGACGTAAGTCTTGAGGCCGGCTTCAACGGAACCACCGCGGCTGACATATTCCTTCAGGATCTGGGCGCCAACACGGATATTGGCAACCGGATTGAGGGCAGTCTGGATGCCGCCCATCTTCTGGAACCGGGCGTGGTGGATCTTGGACATGACTTGCATTAAGCCTTGCGCACCGACCGGGCTTTCCGCAAAGGGATTCAGACCAGACTCGATGGCCATCACCGCAAGGATCAGCAGTGGGTCGATTTTCACTTCGTTAGCGGTCGTGTAAGCAGTCGATACCAGCATGTTGGTGGCGTCGCCGGCAACCCGATAGCGCTTCGACAGCCAGCTGGTGACCATTTTCTGCTGCTTGCTGTTGGCCGGTGCAGCCTGCACGCCGGCCTCTGCCCGTGCGCCGGCTGTTGCTTCGGCGGGTACGGTGGTTTCGGCTTGCATGATGCCGGACGCTGCTTCTGGTGCGTCTGGTGCGTCTGCTTGGGCAACCAGCACTTGCGCAGGCGCCAGGAACTGCGACATCTGGTGCGCCATATCGGGGCGGGCATACAGGACGCCAACCACCGCCAGGGCGGAAAGACCAACGACGGTCAAGGTGTGTTGCATGGTGGTCGCAAAACCACGTGCCGTTTTGGCGACGGAAGTCCACGTCACTGGCCGGGCGGCCATTGTCTGGGCGAACTTAGCTGTCGCCCCGTTGAAACGATGTATCATCGAATTCCCCTTTGTCGCGACAAAAGTTGTCCCATTACCGCGGGTAAGCGCAGCGGGCTTTCTATTGCCGTGCATCAGAAATATCGTTTGTCGCCGCTGCTGCGGTCAACGAAACGCCGTCATTGCTTGCTACAGCTGGTCGTTCCCTGTGGTATTGGACCAGTGGCAAAACAACTGTTTTCGGGGACTAGGCTGACGCCTATTGAAAACACTCCATTAAATGTCGTTGGGGCCCCGACCCCGTGAAAGGTTGAGAACAGCTAAAATCAAGTCCTTGGACCGCGCTGTCTCATCAACTAGGGCGAATTGTAGGAGGTCGCATATATCAAGTCAATACTAACACGATTGATCTTTATTACTTTTAGATCTGACTTATTTTGGTGCAACGCAGCAAAGCCCTGTTAAATCAATCACTTGGCATGGCTATTTCAACAACCATGTGTCCCAGAAAAAAACATAAATAAACCGATGAAATATTCAGATTTGCGAGATTTTGTTACTCAGCTGCAAGAAATGGGCGAGTTGAAGCGGATTTCCTTGCCAGTTTCACCCTATTTGGAGATGACGGAGGTCTGCGACCGCACTTTGCGCGCCGGCGGGCCGGCTATTCTGTTCGAAAAACCGACCGGACACACGATCCCGGTGCTGGGAAACCTGTTCGGAACACCACGCCGCGTGGCGCTGGGGATGGGGGCGGACGATGTGGGTGAACTGCGCAAGATCGGGCACGTACTGGCGCGCTTGAAGGAGCCGGAGCCGCCCAAAGGGTTCAAGGATTTGATGGGACTCGGTTCGCTGGTCAAGGCGGTGTGGGACATGTCGCCCAAGGAAACGCGTGGCGCGCCCTGCCAGGAAATCGTGTGGGAAGGCAATGACGTCGATTTGTCGCGCCTGCCGATCCAGCATTGCTGGCCGGGCGACGTGGCGCCCCTGATTACCTGGGGGCTGGTGATTACCAAGGGTCCCCACAAAAAGCGCCAGAACCTGGGCATTTACCGCCAGCAGGTACTGGGGCCAAACAAGGTCATCATGCGCTGGCTGGCGCACCGCGGCGGTGCGCTCGACTTCAGGGAGCATGGGATTGCGACCAAGGGGCAGCCGTATCCCGTGTGCGTGGCGCTGGGCGCCGATCCGGCCACCATTTTGGGCGCGGTGACGCCGGTGCCGGACAGCTTGTCGGAATACCAGTTCGCCGGTTTGCTGCGCGGCAGCCGCACGGTGCTGACCAAAGCCATCGGCAGCGAACTGCGGGTGCCGGCATCGGCCGAGATCGTGCTGGAAGGGCACATCTATGCCGATCCAAATCATCCGACCGGCTATGAGCACGCGCTGGAAGGCCCGTTTGGCGACCATACGGGTTATTACAATGAGCAGGACAGTTTTCCGGTGTTCACGATCGACCGCATCACCATGCGGCGCGATCCGATTTATCACTCTACGTATACAGGCAAGCCGCCGGACGAGCCGGCGGTGCTTGGAGTGGCGCTGAACGAGGTTTTCATTCCACTGCTGCAAAAGCAGTTCAGCGAGATCACGGATTTTTATTTGCCGCCGGAAGGATGCAGTTACCGGATGGCCGTGGTGCAGATGAAAAAGCAGTACGCCGGCCATGCCAAGCGGGTGATGTTCGGCGTGTGGAGTTTCTTGCGGCAGTTTATGTATACGAAGTTTATTGTCGTGGTCGATGAAGACGTCAATATCCGCGACTGGAAAGAGGTGATCTGGGCGATCACCACCAGGGTCGATCCGATGCGCGATACGCTGCTGGTCGATAACACGCCGATCGATTACCTGGATTTTGCGTCGCCGGTCAGCGGCCTGGGGAGCAAGATGGGGATTGATGCGACTAACAAGTGGCCGGGGGAGACGACGAGGGAGTGGGGGACGACCATTGCGATGACGCCTGAGGTGAAAAGCAAGGTCGATCAGATCTGGCAGGAGTTGGGGCTTTAAAACATATGCGGGCTCACTGCTCAGGTTAACGAAGCGTCGAGCCCAACGACACCCGCTGCGCAGTGTTCCCCACAAACCGCCACGGTCGGTTATAATCACAGCTGGCGGGCCCCTGCGCATTGTGGCATGGCTAACCTGGTCAGGTCGGGAACGAAGCAGCCACGGCCGTTAACCATAAGTGCCGCAGATCAGGCTCGCCTCTTTCGATCTTTCAGTCCTTGTCATTCCCGCGTCGCTTCCGGCGGCCGCATCCGCATTACCCCAACCCGTTTCCCCGCTTCGGCATAGCTTGTTACAATGGCTCTTTTCGCCCCGTCCGGTGCGTCACATACGGTAAAATCCACGCATGTCCTATCAAGTCCTCGCCCGCAAATACCGTCCCAAGAATTTCGACACGCTCGTCGGCCAGGAACACGTCGTGCGCGCGCTCACGCACGCCTTGCAAACGGGTCGCCTGCACCACGCCTACCTGTTTACGGGCACGCGCGGCGTGGGCAAGACGACGCTCTCGCGCATTTTGGCCAAGTCGCTCAACTGCATCGGCCCGGACGGCAGCGGCGGCATCACCGCCAACCCGTGCGGCGTGTGCGAAGCGTGCACCGCGATCGACGCCGGCCGCTTTGTCGACTATATAGAGATGGACGCGGCATCGAACCGCGGCGTCGATGAAATGGCCCAGCTGCTCGAACAGGCCGTGTACGCGCCGTCGAACGCGCGCTTCAAGGTCTACATGATCGACGAAGTGCACATGCTGACCAACCACGCCTTCAACTCGATGCTCAAGACGCTCGAAGAGCCGCCCGAGCACGTCAAGTTCATCCTGGCCACGACCGACCCGCAAAAAATTCCCGTGACCGTGCTCTCGCGCTGCCTCCAGTTCAACCTGAAGCAAATGCCGCCCGGGCACATCATCAGCCACCTCGACAACATCCTCGGCCAGGAAGGCATCAGCTTCGAGCAGCCGGCGCTGCGGCTGCTGGCGCAAGGCGCGCATGGGTCGATGCGCGACGCGCTGTCGCTGACCGACCAGGCCATCGCCTACGCCGCCGGGCAAGTCACGCTCGACGCGGTGCAGGGCATGCTCGGCGCGCTCGACCAGTCCTACCTGATCCGCCTGCTCGACGCGCTGGTCAACCAGGACGGCGCCGACCTGATGGCGGTGGCCGACGAAATGGCCAGCCGCAGCCTGTCGTACAACGGCGCGCTGCAAGACCTGGGCACGCTGCTGCACCGGATCGCGCTCGCGCAAAGCGTGCCGACGGCGGTTCCGCAAGACTTGCCCGAGCTGGCCGACATCCATCGCCTGGCCGCCGCGTTCGATGCGCAAGAAGTGCAGCTGTATTACCAGATCGTCGTTCATGGCCGTAACGAGATTGGCCTGGCGCCCGACGAATACGCGGGCTTTACAATGACGCTGCTGCGCATGCTCGCTTTCCGCCCGGGTAATGGGGGCGCCGAAGGCGTGGCCTCCGGTCCGGCAGCGGCGCGCCCCGTTGCGCCGGCGCGTCCCGCCGCGCCACCGCCGGCACGCGCCGCCGCTGCGGCTGTCGCCAGCCATGCGGCCGTCTTGCCGTCGCCGTCGCCGCCACCACCGCGTCCGGCGCCACCGCCGCCTGCGCCTGTGCATCAGGCGGCGAGCGTGCAGCAGGCGGCGAGCGTGCATCAGGCGGCGAGCGTGCAGCAAGCTGCGCCGGCGGCGCCCGGCGCCCCCGCGTCCAGCCCGGCGCGCGCCGCCATCAACGCCGCGCTCGAAGCTGCGCGCGCGGCCAGCGGCGGTCGGCATGCCGCGCCGCGCCGTTCCACCGCACAGACCAACCAGGCCGATGCCGCCGCGGCATTGACCGCGCCGCCGGTGCCGGTGCCGGAAACTCCCTCTGCGCCGGCTGCAAAAGCCCCGCCGCCGTGGGAGGCGGCCGCGCCCGTGCAGAGCGCACCGGAACAACGTTCGCCTGTACAATTCCAGGATGACGGGCCGAACGATGCCCAGAACGACGACGCCCAAAACGAGCCGCCATCATGGGCAACCGATTTTTCCGATGACAGCGCCGTGGCGCAGGACATGCCGCCCGCAGCGCCGGCGGCGCCAGCCGCGCCACGCGCAGCGGCCCGCGCGCGGCCCCCATACGTGATCACGCCGGTCCCCGAGCTTGCGTGGGACGGCAACTGGCCGGCACTGGCCGCACTGCTGCCGCTGCGCGGCGTGTCGCAGCAGCTGGCGTTCCAGACCGAGCTGGCGTCGTGCACGGTGGACGATCTGGTGACCACGTTCCGCTTGCGCGTGCCGATCGATACGCTGCGCGCCAGCGGCAACACCGAAAAACTGCAGGCCGCATTGCAGGACCATTTTGCCGGCACCAAGGTGCAGGTCGAAATCGACATCGGGCCGGTCTGGTACACCGCCAGCGCCGAAGCGATTTCGCTGCGCGCCGAGTGCCAGCGCGTGGCCGAAGAGACGGTCATGAACGATGACTTCGTCAAGGATGTGATGCGCGACCTTGGCGCGTTCATCGTGCCCGGCTCGGTGCGTCCCGCGCCCGGCGCTCCCGCACCCTGACTATTTATTCCCTTATTAACCATCCCGGAGAACTATCATGATGAAGAACCAGCTCGCAGGCTTGATGAAACAAGCGCAATCCATGCAGGACAACATGAAGAAGGCCCAGGAAGCGCTGGCGCTGGTTGAAGTCGAAGGCCAGTCCGGCGCCGGCATGGTCAAGGTGGTCATGACGTGCAAGAACGACGTCAAGCGCGTGACGATCGATCCGTCGCTGCTGGCCGACGACAAGGACATGCTCGAAGACCTGGTGGCCGCCGCCTTCAACGACGCGGTGCGCAAGGCCGAAGCGGTATCGGCTGAAAAAATGGGTGGTCTGTCGGCCGGCATGCAGCTGCCGCCTGGCTTCAAGATGCCTTTTTAAAGACGATCGATGTCCAAGTCGCTCGACTTCCTGACCGAAGCGTTGCGCCGGCTTCCGGGCGTGGGCCCCAAGTCGGCGCAGCGCATGGCGTTTCATTTGCTGCAGCACGACCGCGAGGGTGCAGCCATGCTCTCGCGCGCGCTGTACCAGGCGGTCGACTCGGTGCACCACTGCGCCTTGTGCAATACGTTTGCTGAAACCGACATCTGCGACATGTGCAGCGACGACGCGCGCGACACGGCCTTGCTGTGCGTCGTCGAAACGCCGGCCGACCAGCTGATGATCGAGCAGACCCTGACCTACAAGGGCCGCTACTTTGTGCTGATGGGGCGCTTGTCGCCGCTGGACGGCATCGGCCCGAAGGATATCCATCTCGACAAGCTGATCGAGCGCGCCGCCGACGGCGTGGTAAGCGAGGTGGTGTTGGCCACCAACTTCACCAACGAAGGCGAAGCAACGGCGCACTACATCAGCGAAATGCTCAAGGCGCGCGGACTGAAAGTGAGCCGCCTGGCGCGCGGGGTGCCGGTGGGCGGCGAACTTGAATACGTGGACGCGGGCACCATCGCGCGCGCCATGCTCGACCGGCGCGCCACCTGATGACGTCCACGCTGCGCCCGGGCGCGCTGGCGGGCATCAAGGTGCTGGAACTGGGCACGCTGATCGCCGGCCCGTTTTGCGCGCGCATGCTGGGCGAATTTGGCGCCGACGTGATCAAGGTCGAAGCGCCCGATGGGGGCGACCCGATCCGCCAGTGGCGCATCCTGAAGGATGGCACGTCGCTGTGGTGGTCGGTCCAGTCGCGCAACAAGAAGAGCATCACGCTCAACCTCAAGGATGAACGCGGCCGCGCGATCGCCAGGCAGCTGGCGCTTGAGGCGGACATCATCGTTGAAAATTACCGTCCCGGCGTGCTCGAAAAATGGGGCATCGGCTACGAGCAGCTCAAACGCGAGAACCCCGCAGTCATCATGGTGCGCCTGTCCGGCTTTGGCCAGACCGGACCGATGAAAGACCAGCCGGGCTTTGGCGCGATCGGCGAATCGATGGGTGGTCTGCGCTACGTGTCGGGCCATCCGGACCGTCCGCCGGTGCGGGTGGGCGTGTCGATCGGCGACTCGGTGGCGGCGCTGCACGGCGTGATCGGCGCGCTGGTTGCGCTGCGCCACCGCGACGCGACCGGCGGGCGCGCGGCAGGCGAAGGCCAGATGGTGGACGTGGCCTTGTACGAATCGGTGTTCAACCTGATGGAGTCGCTGGTGCCCGAGTTCGACGTGGCCGGCGTGGTGCGCGAACGCACCGGCGGCGCGCTGCCGGGCATCGTGCCATCGAATACCTACACCACGGGCGACGGTGAAAACATCGTCATCGCCGGCAATGGCGACGCCATCTTCAAGCGCCTGATGCTGGCGATGGGCCGCATCGACCTGGCGGGCGACCCCCAACTGGCGCGCAACGATGGCCGGGTGCCGCGCAGCGCCGAGATCGATGCAGCCATCGGGCAATGGTGCGCCACGCACACCATCGATAGTGCCCTGGCCACCCTGCAGGCGGCCGATGTACCGGCAGGCAAAATCTATTCAGTACGCGACATGATGAGCGACCCGCAATACCTGGCGCGCGGCATGTTCGAGCAGCACCAGTTTGCCGACGGCACGCCGGTCAAGATGCCGGCGGTGTCGCCCAAGCTGTCGGCCACGCCGGGCGGTACGCGTTGGCTGGGCCCGGCGCTGGGCGAGCATACCGATGGCGTGCTGCGCGAGCTCGGTTATTCCAATGCCGATATTGCGGCCATGCGCAAGGACGGCGTGCTGTAAGTGGCCCCGCGCCGTTTGCGTGTGCGCAAACGCGGTCAGGACTCGGCTGGTATCGTTGGCTCACTTATCGGCGCCACGGCGCCACGGCGCCACGCGGGCGCGGGAGCCATACGGATGCACCTGGTCGACATCACCATGTTCTATGCCGCCGAAGGGGGCGGCGTGAGCACCTACCTGAACGCTAAAGGACGCTGGCTGGCGCAGCGCGACCGCGTGCGGCACAGCATTCTCAGCCCCAACGTTGCCAGCGTCGGACAAGCGCCGGCGCTAGTGGGTGTGCCGGGCCTGCGCCTGCCGGGCATGCACGGCTACCGCTGGCCGCTGTCGGTGGGCGGCACGGCGCGCATCATCGCGCGCCTGCAGCCGGACCTGATCGAGGCGGGCGACGCCGGGCCGGGCGCCTGGGCGGCGCTGCGCGCCAAGCGCCGGCTCGGGGTGCCCGCCGTCGCGTATTACCATTCCGACCTGCACCAACTGATGTACCGCCGCTTCGGGCGGGCCGGCATGGGTGTGGCGCGGCGCTATCTCATTGAACTCTACAGCCAGTTCGACATGGTGCTCGCGCCCAGCCGGCTGATGGTGCAGCAGCTCGGCAGCATGGGCGTGGCGGGCGCCATTCACCAGCCGCTGGGCATTGACGTGGGCACGTTTTCGCCGCGCCGGCGCGTGGGCACACTGCGCCAGCACTTGCGCCTGGCGCCCGACGCCCGCCTGCTGGTCTACGCGGGCCGCTTCACGCACGAGAAAAAACTCGGCCTGTTGATCGATGCGGTGCGCAAACTGGGACGGCCGTATCACCTGCTGCTGGTGGGCGGCGGCTGCATTACCTTGCCGCACTATCCGCAAACGAGCTTCATTCCGTTCAAGCGCGACCAGCGCTCGCTGGCGCGCCTGCTGGCAAGCTGCGATGTCATGGTGCATCCGGGCGACTGCGAAACGTTCGGCCTGATCGTCCTTGAGGCCATGGCCTGCGGTTTGCCGGTGGTCGCCACCACCAGTGGCGGCATTGCCGAGCTGGTCGACGAGCACACCGGCATCCTGGTGCCGCCCAATAGCGTGGCGGGGCTGTGCGCGGGCATCGAGGCGATTTATCAGTGCGACCTGGAACAATTGTCGCTCGCGGCCGCCGCCAGGGCGCATGACCATTACGACTGGAATGCCATCATGCCGCAGCTTATGAGCCGCTACGCCGGCTTGCTGGCCTCGCGCGAGCGGGCCGATCTTCAAACGGAGGGGTTCTGTGTTCCTGAATGACAGTGAAAACGGCGCGCTGTGCGTGTCGATCCACGACGTAGCGCCATCCACCTGGGCCGAATGCCTGCACTTGCTGCGCGCGGTGCGCGAGGTGGCCGACATTCCCCTGACATGGCTGGTGGTGCCCAATTATCACGCCAGCGCGCTGCGCTCGCGCTCGTATGAGCTGATGCTTGAAGCATTGCTGGCGCAGGGGCATGAGCTGGCGCTGCATGGCTATACGCATCGCGACGACGCGCCGCTGAGCGGGCGCTTGCCGCGGCGCCTGTTGCGCACCGTGTATACGGAGCGCGAGGGAGAGTTCGCCGACATCGACAGCGCCGACGCGCGCCGCCGCATCGAGCTGGGGCTGGCGTGGTTCGCGCAGCGCGGCTGGCCGGTGGACGGGTTCGTGGCGCCGGCCTGGCTGCTGGGCGAGCAGGCGTGGGCGGCAGTGGCCGAGTACCGGTTCACTTACACCACCACCTACACGCATTTCCATGTGCTGCACCCCGCGCGCAAGCTGCTCGCCCCGGCGCTGGTGTATGCCGCACGCAATCGCGCGGGAAGGGCGCTGTCGCCCCCGCTCGTCAGCCTGGCCGAACGCACCCAGCGCAAGGCGCCGCTGGTGCGGCTGGCGCTGCACCCGCGCGACGCGTATCACCCGGCGCTGGTGGCGCACGCCCAGCGCCTGATCGAGCGCTTGCTGGTGTCGCGCCAAGCCGTGACCAAGGGCGCTTTTGCACGCGCCTGGGCCGGCTTGCCTGACCTTAACACCAATAGTACGACTGCCAGTACGACTGCCAGTACGACTACCAGTGCGACTGCAAGCACGACTACAAGCACGACTGCCGGCACGACTACCGGTACGACTACCAGTACGAACCCCAGCGCCCGCTCAGGCCCCAGTGGCCCCGGCCGTAAGCAGCCGAGTAGCTGGGATAGCCAGTGCGCTCAATTTCCTCTTTTGTACTCAGCTGCAAAACGCAATTGCGCCATTGGTCCGAGTTAGCGGGGTAGCCCAGCTGCGCGCAGGCAGGCCCATACACCACCATCATCTCGTTCATTTCGGCCTGCATGTTGGCCGCCCTTTGCTGCGGCGTGGTGCACCCGGCCAGCAACAGGGCGCCCAGGCCCGCCATGATGAGTTTTCGCATTGCAATCTCCTTGTTCCGTAGTCAAGCGCCAGCAAGGGGCCAGCCATGGTCTAGCTTAGAAGCTGGGTGATGTTCATTTCTGATCTGGCTCAATCTGGTTCGGCGAACTTTTTGCGGGGGCGTTTTTGATATTTTCGTGGCAAGATGCAGGCTCGTTCAATTGCAGGAAACGTGATGCATAAGCGAGGATGCACATGCGTTCGATGATGCGCTGGCCCCTGCGCATCGCCGGCATGCTGGCCGTGCTGTTAGCCGTGGCGCTGATGGCGGCCTGGCTGTATCTGCGCGCCAGCCTGCCGTTGCTCGACGGCGCCGTGCACGCGAGCGGCCTCGCCGCGCCCGTCAGCGTGGCGCGCGACGACTATGGCGTGCCGCTTATCAGCGGCGCCGATCGCATTGACGTTGCTTACGCCACCGGTTTCGTGCACGCGCAGGAGCGCTACTTCCAGATGGATTTGCTGCGGCGCGTGGGCGCCGGCGAGCTGGCCGAGCTGTTCGGCGCCAGGGCCATCAAGGTTGACCGGGCACACCGGCTGCATCGCTTTCGCGCCCGTGCCGAGCTGGCGCTGGCGGCCATGAACGCCCACGACCGGCGCTTCCTGGACCGCTATGTGGCCGGCGTGAATGACGGCCTGGCCAGGCTGGCCGCCCATCCTTTCGAGTACCGGCTCATTGGCGTTCAGCCGCGCGCGTGGCAGGCGGCCGACTCGCTGCTGGTGGTATGTGCCATGTATTTTGACTTGCAAGGCAACCTGGAGCCGCGCGAACTGGCGCGCGGCTGGGTGGCGCAGCACAGCAGCGCCGCGCAGCGCGCGTTCCTGCTGCCGGAATCGAGCGCCTGGGACGCGCTGCTCGATGGCGACGGCAGTGCCGCCCCCATCGTGCCCATTCCTCCCACTGCGCCCGCGTGGTGGGGCAAACCGAAGCAGCCCGGCGTGGCGACCATCGCGGCAGCCGAGGCGATCGACGCGGTCGGCAGCAACAACTGGGCGATCGCCGGCGCGCGCAGCAAAGATGGCGCGGCCATCGTTGCCGACGACATGCACCTTGGCCTGCAGCTGCCCAACATCTGGTACCGGCTCGCTTTGCGGTTCCCGGATGCGCAGGGCAAGGCGCGGCGCGTGGTGGGCGTGACGCTGCCTGGTGCGCCGCCGGTCGTGGTGGTGGGCAGCAATGGGCGCGTGGCGTGGGGCTTTTCGAACAGTTATGGCGACTACCTCGACCTGGTCGAACTGGGCGTCGATGGCACCCGGCCGGGTCAGGTGCGAACGCCAGGCGGATGGGAAACGCCGGCCGTGCATGCCGAGACCATCCTCGTCAAGGGCGCGGCAAGCGAGAAGATGGCCGTGCGCGACAGCTCCCTGGGACCGATTCGCGTGGTGGGCGACAAGACGTATGCGGTGCACTGGATGGCCCATGGCGCCGGTGCACTGAACCTCAAGCCCCGGCAACTGGAGACGGTCGATACCGTGGGCGACGCGCTGGCGATTGCCAACACGCTGGGCATCCCGGCGCAAAATTTTATCGCCGGGGACGACCGCGGCAATATCGGCTGGACCATCGCCGGCGTGCTGGCGCTCCGCGCACAACCTGGCGTGGCGGCCACATTTCCGCTTGCGCTTAATGGTGCGCAGGCGTCGTTTGACGGCGCGCTGGCGCCGCACGCCTATCCGCGCCTGGTCAACCCGGCGGCGGGCCAACTGTCAAGCGCGAACAGCCGCCAGCTGCAGGGCGACGGTGCACGGCTGATCGGCGACGGCGGCTTCGACCTCGGCGCGCGGCATCGGCAAGTGCGCGAGGGCTTGCTGGCGCTGGGTGCGCAGGTCGACGTGGCCGCGGCATATGGCGTGGCGCTCGACGACCGCGCGCTGTTCATCGCGCAGTGGCGGGAGCGCGCGCTCGGGGTGCTCGATGCGCCCGCCATTAAAGGCAAGCCGCAGCGCGCGCAATTTTTGGCGCTGCTGCAGCGCGGCTGGACGGGGCACGCGAGCGCCGATTCGGCCGGATACCTGCTGGCGCGCCAGTTCATGTTCTCGCTCCATGACCTGCTGTATGGGCGCGCCGACAGTGAGGTGGCCAGGCTCGACGACAAGGCGACGATGGCGCTGGCCAGTTCGCGCTGGCCGGTGGTGGTGGCGCGCCTGCTCGACGAGCAGCCCGCAGCCTGGCTGCCGCCCGGGTATGCGAACTGGCGCGCGTTGCAGCTGGCGGCGGTGGACAGGGCAATCGAGGAGGTGACGCGCGACGGGACGGCGCTGGCCGACGCCACCTGGGGCAGGCGCAACAAGGCCGCGATCGCGCATCCGATCAGCGCTGCGGCGCCCTGGTTGAGATTTTGGCTGGCCGCGCCGCAGGACCGGCTGCCGGGCGACGCCAACATGCCGCGCGTGGCGGGGAACAGGCTGGGGCAGTCCGAGCGAATGACGGTCACGCCGGGGAAGGAAGAGCAGGGGGTGTTCAACATGCCGGGAGGGCAGAGCGGGCATCCGCTGTCGCCGTATTTTCTGGCGGGGCACCAGGCTTGGGTGCAGGGGAAGATGTTGCCGCTGTTGCCGGGGGCGGCGCAGCATACGCTGCTGTTTTCGCGGTAGGTCGGCGACGGTGCCTTCGCGAAAATTTTTTGAAAGTTGCTATCGTCTTCTTGCCGAGGTGCCACTCGGTGGGAACTTTTAGCCCCGATGGCGCTCCTCCAAGGTGCCGCGCTGTTTATTGACCAGTATCTGAATCAACATCGTCCTCGCGTACGCCGGGACCGATAGAACGGTTCAACTGAGCAATTGTTCCATGGGTCCCCGCGTGCGCGAGGACGATGTAACTCTGTTGCACCGTTGCCTCTTTTGCGACAGCCATATGCCCGAGGACCACGGGGTGGAAGGGCGCTGTCCGCAGCTGGAAACCGTTACGATCATGAAAATTCGCAAGGACGATGCCGGATTGATTGTCGGCTCGGCTGCAGCGCTCACTTGCAGTTCGCCAGCGCTTGCGCGCACGCTTTTTGTAGCATCAGCGTGATCGATTCTTGGGGCGATGGATGCCCCAGGTAGAAGCCCTGCACCATGTCGCAGCCATATTCTTCGAGCAGCACCAGCTGTTCATCGGTCTCCACGCCTTCGGCCACGACCACCATCTTCAAGCCGTGCGCCATGGCGATGATGGCGCGCGTGATGGCCGCGTTTTCGGTGTCCTGGGGCAGGCCGCAAATGAAGCTCTTGTCGATCTTCAGCGCGCGCACATCGAAGCGCTTGAGGTAGTTCATCGACGAGTAGCCGGTGCCGAAATCGTCGATCGACAGGTACACGCCGATCGCGCGCAACTGCTCCAGGGTCGACATGGTGGCGCGCGCGTCGTCCATCAGCGTGCCTTCGGTCAGTTCCAGCTCCAGGTAGCGCGGGTCGAGCCCGGTGTCGTGCAGCGCCGAGAGCACGATCTGGGTCAGGTTCTCGTCCTTGAACTGCTTGGCCGACAAATTGACTGCCATGCGCAGCGAGCGCTGGGTCGCTTTTTGCCACTGGCGCGCCTGGATGCAGGCGGTGCGCAGCACCCATTCGCCAATCGGCACGATCAGCCCCGTCTCTTCGGCCAGCGGAATGAATTCGGTGGGAGAGATGATGCCGCGTTCCGGATGGCGCCAGCGCACCAGCGCTTCAACGCCGACGATTTCGGAGGTGCGCACGTCGATCTGCGGCTGGTACAGCAGGTACAGTTCGTCGTTCTTGAGCGCCTTGCGCAGGCCCACTTCAAGTTTGACGTGGCTCATGATCTGCATCGTCAGCGATGAGCTGTACAGCTTGGCGTTGTTTTTGCCGCAGTTTTTGGCGTGGTACATGGCGGTGTCGGCGTACTTGAGCAGCGAGTCGCAGTCGTCGCCGTCTTCCGGGAACAGCGAAATGCCGATGCTGGCGGTGACGAAAATCTCGTGGCCGTCGATCAGGAACGGCCGGCGCATCGCATCTTTTACCCGGTGCGCGACATTGAGCGCATTTTCCACCCGCTCCAAATCCGGGATCAGGATCGTGAACTCGTCGCCGCCCAGGCGCGCCAGGTTGTGCGACTGGTCGCCGCGCGAGACCAGGTCGCTCGGGCGGATCGTTTCGCGCAGGCGCTCCGAGACGATCTTGAGCAGATGGTCGCCCACGTTGTGGCCAAGCGTGTCGTTGATGCGCTTGAAGGCGTCCAGGTCCATGAACAGCACCGCAAACTTCTTGCTGCCCACTTTCGAACGGTGCAGTTCGCGCTCCAGCGTTTCCAGAAATGCCTGGCGGTTGGGAATGCCGGTCAGGCTGTCGCAGTAGGCCAGGCGGCGGATCTGGTCTTCGGTGCGTTTGCGCTCGCTAATGTCGCGCACCAGGCCGAGCACTTCGTCGGGACCCGTGGCCACCAGGCGCGCTTCGTAATGCTCGATGGCGCCAAAGCGAATCAGTTCGTAGTCCACCGAGCGAATCTGCTGCGTTTCAAGCACCACGTGCATTTGTTCGAGCAGGCGGTCGGCGATTTCCTGGGGCAGCACTTCGGCGATGTGCTTGCCGACGCATTTGTCGACCGGCAGCGCGGCCGTGGCGTCGTGGCCTTGCTCGTAGTCGAGGTAGTAGCCTTCCTTGCTGAGCCTGAAAAAGGTGTCGGGGATGGCGGCCAGCACGGCGCGGTTGTGGGCGTCGGCGATGCGCAGGCGGACAATGGCGTCGCTGGCGCGCAGCACGTACAGCACGCGGTGGCCCAGGATCGGCCAGTTGATCGGCTTGGAGACAAAGTCGGTCGCGCCCACTTCGTAGGCGTTGGTGACGGCCTCGATGTCGTCGCCGCCGGTGACCATGATGATCGGCACCGCGGCGCCGGTTTCGAGGCGCCGGATTTCGCGGCAGGCCGAAAAACCGTCCATGTTGGGCATGTCCACGTCCATCAGGATCAGGTCCGGCGCCATGCTCTGAAAGCAGGCCAGCGCCTGGCGCCCGTCTTCGGCCTCGATGCCGTCCAGGCCCACCTGGCCGAGCATTTCGATCATCAAGAGGCGCATCACAGGATCGTCGTCGGCCACCAGGACGGTACCGCGTTTGTTGGTCAGTGCTGGCATGTCAGATTTCCTTCTCTAGAATGGCACTGAGCGAATGCCGGACGGCCTGGAATTCCTGCTCCATGTTGATGAGGATGACGGCTGCGCCTTCGGTGGTGTCGGCCCGTCCCAGTGTTTCCATTTCCTTGCACATCTGCGCCAGCGTTTCGGCGCCGACGTTGGCGCTGCTCGATTTCAGGCTGTGCGCGACCTTGCGCACGCTGCCGGCGTCCTGGCCGGCGATCGCGCGGCGCAGTGTCTGCAGATGGGCCGGCGTGTCGTCGACATAGGCGGCGATGACCTTTTGCACCAGCGCGTCGCCACGCTCGCGGCTCAAGGCCCGGATGTTGGCCAGCGCATGGCGGTTGATCACGTCGCGCTGGATCACTGCGCGCACCTCCGGCGGCAGCACCGGCATTTCGTCGTCGTGGTGCACGCTGGCGGCGATCGGCATGCCGATCCAGCGCCCGATGACGGCGGCCAGCTGCTGCTGCGAGAACGGTTTGCTCAGGTAGTCGTCCATGCCGGCGGCCAGGCACGCTTCGCGGTCGCCCTGCAGCGCGTTGGCCGTGATGGCGATGATCGGCAGCGTGCGAGCGCGCCCGGCCGCCTGCTCGTGGCGGCGGATTTCGGCGGTGGCGGCAAAGCCGTCCATGACCGGCATCTGGCAATCCATCAGCACGATGTCGTAGCCGCCGGCGCGCGCCGCCTGCAGCGCTTCTTCGCCGTTGCGGGCGCAGTGCACGGCCAGGCCCAGGCTGTCGAGCATGGCCTTGGCCACTTCGACATTGACCGGATTGTCTTCGGCCAGCAGCACGCGGCGCACGCGCGCCGGTTTCAAGCCGGACCCCGCGTCCGGCGCATTGTGGCGCGGTGCGGCCCCGCTGTCGACGGCCACCGGCGCTTCCAGGCGCTTGCCGCGCGGGCGCGTCATGATGCATTCGAACAGGTCGCCCGCGCGCGCCGGCTTGATCAGCTGGTAGGCCACGCCCGCTTCGCGCCGCTGCACCGGATCGGCCGCCAGGCGGTTGTCGCTCACCAGCAGGATGCGGGTGGCGCTGGTGACGGGCAAGCCCTTGATGACCGAGGCGAGCGACAGGCCGCTGGTGCGCTGCAAGTCCATGTCGATGATGGCCACGTCGTAAGGCTTGCCGGCGGTGGCGGCGGCCACCAGGCGCTCGACCGCGTCCAGCGCCGACAAGGCGCTGTCGCTGGCCACTTGCCAGCCAGTTAGTTGCTTTTCGAGCACTTCACGGCTGTCTTGCTGTTCGTCGACGATTAACACACGCAATCCTTCGATGGCCTTGAGGGACGTCCCGGGTTCGTCCGATTCCACCCGGCGCTTGTCGAAACTTACCGTGAACCAAAAGATGGAACCTTGCGTTGGAGCATTATCCACACCAATAGTGCCGCCCATCAACTCGACCAACTGGCGCGAAATGGCCAAACCCAGGCCGGTGCCGCCGTATTTGCGGGTGGTCGAATCGTCGGCTTGGGAAAAGGCATCAAAGATGCGGGTGCGGGCGTCGCGCGAGACCCCAATGCCCGTGTCGTGCACTTCGAAGCGCAGCCCCACGCTGGGGCCGTCTTCGCTGGTGACTTGGACCTTGGCCAGGATCTGGCCGTGATCGGTGAACTTGATGGCGTTGCCAAGCAGGTTGGCGATGATCTGGCGCACGCGGTTCGGGTCGCCGCAGACGGCAATCGGGATATCGTTGGCGATGTCGAAGTCGAGCGCGATGCCTTTGGCGTGCGCTTGCGGGGTATAAATATTGTTGATGTCGTCGAGCAAGTCCCACAGGTTGAAATTGATGTACTCGATCGACAGCTTGCCGGCCTCGATCTTGGAAAAGTCGAGGATGTCGTTAATGATCACCAATAAATGTTCGCCGG
Source organism: Massilia sp. TWP1-3-3 (assembly GCF_049897805.1). Lineage (NCBI taxonomy): Bacteria > Pseudomonadati > Pseudomonadota > Betaproteobacteria > Burkholderiales > Oxalobacteraceae > Massilia > Massilia sp. TWP1-3-3. The sequence continues at coordinate 22,337 of NZ_JAFCWX010000032.1, read as the reverse complement.
AACGCTTGACCAGCTTGGTGAAGTTGCGCTGGGTATCGGTCAGCGCCGTGCCAAGCAGCATTTCGGTCATGCCGAGCACGCCGTTCATGGGGGTGCGGATTTCATGGCTCATCGTAGCCAGGAAGGCACTCTTGGCGCGGCTGGCCGCTTCGGCCGCGTTCTTGGCTTTTTCAAGCTGCTCGGTGCGCACGCCGACCTGGCGCTCGAGTTCGTCGCGGTGGTGGGTGAGGGCGGCGCCGCGGCCTTCGATCTGGGCCAGCATGACGTTGAAGCTGTCGATCAGCGTGCCCAGTTCGTCGGTGCGTTCGTGGGCAATGCGCAGGTTGTAGTTCTGGCTGGCCGACACTTTTTGGGCCGCGTTGATGAGCTTGGTGACCGGGTCGGCAATGCTGCCCTTGAAGCGGCTGGCCAGGATCAGCGCAACAATCAGCGAGCCGCCCATGGCGGCGGCGATCACGCCCAGGCTTTTGAGGATATCGAGCCACATATTGGTCAGATCGGCTTCGATCATCACGATCCCGATCTGGTAATTGTTGCCCGTGACGGGCCGGTACAGGCGCATGCGGGTCGACCAAAAGGTGCTGCCCTGGCGGTTGGCGGCGGCCAGCGCGTCTTCGTCCAGGCTGACGGCGGGCACGCTCGGTTCGGCTTCGGTGCGGCCCGGTGAGACATACTGGGCAAAGGGCTTGCCGGTGCGGTCGAACAGTACCGCGATCGAAATTTCATCCTTGGCCTTCAAGGCCGACAGCGTGTTCTGGGCCTGGGTGCGGTCGTTGAACATCAGCGCGTCGACGCTGTTGGTGCCGATCACGCCGGCGAAGGAGGACAGTTGCATGCCTTCATCCTTGCGGTGGTTGAGCACCGACGTGACGGTAAAGGCGACGAACACGAAGAGCAGGGCGGTGCCAGTGGAAAGGAAGGAAATGATGGTCAACTTCTTGTTGAGGCTGGAGCGCTCGAAGTTCAACATGGCAGGCATCTTTGTGTGGGTGTGGAAATTCGGTTCTTCCAGGAAAAATATACGTGTAAAGTTTCCTGACAGTTTTGATGAGGCACAACGTTGCCCCGAAGCGACATGTGAAGCCGCTGCGTGCGCGCTGCGGCGCGTGTTGCCGATGAAGTTGTGGGATTGGCGCGTCGGTAAACATCGGGCTGGTATTTTTTTCACACAGGCCGCTTTGTTGCTTGTATGATCGGTCGTTGTCAATTTCGCAAACTTCCACTGGAGCCACTCTTGAACAATCCTTATAACGCGCCGGCCGCCGACATGTCGGTACAAGGCAACAATGTCGATACCTATCAGCCGCAGGTGTTTGCGATGAAGGGCCGGATCGGCCGCGTGCGCTATATCGCCTATTCCGTGGGTGTATCGATGGCGATTTATTTTGCCGCCGCGATTTTCGGCGGCATCCTGATGGCACTGACGGGTGGAAAACAGGGCGCACTCATTGCGCTCGGCTTCTTGGTGATTATTCCCCTCATCGCCGTGTCATTCATCATGGCGATCCGCCGCGTCAACGATATGGGACAGTCGGGCTGGATGTCGCTGATCATCGTGGTCCCGCTGCTCAACTTGTGGCTGCTGTTCGCCCCTGGCACGCCGGGCACCAATGAATACGGTCCGGCGCCCGTCAAAAACAGCACGGGCGTGATCCTCGCTGCTTTTTCGCCATTCCTGTTTGCCGTTGTGATCGGCATTCTGGCCGCCATCGCCATTCCGGCCTACCAGGCCTACACGAACAAGGCCAGGGCGGCACTGGAGCAGTCCGCCGCGCCGGCGGAAACCCAGGCTGTACCGGAATAATTGCTTCGTTCGATTTAATTCGATTCGATTGCAGGCTTGAAAACGGACGCCGAGGCGTCCGTTTTCGTTGAAAGACAGAGGCAGACGCTGTGCATAATCCTTACCACGCACCGAGTGCGGATTTGTCGCAAGCGCAGGCCATTGGCGCACCGTACGTTCCCGCGTTTTTCGCGGTGCACGGGCGACTGGGCCGCTTGCGCTATGTTGCTTATATGACCGGCAGCATGCTATTGGCTTCGCTCGCCACGGGCGTGGTCGTCACCGCCGTGGCGAGCATGTTAGCGCGCGATTCTCCTCTCCTCCCTTTTTTGACCTTGCCGAGCACCGTGTCCATGGTGGCCGCGTGGGCGGTTGTCGCGGTGCGGCGCCTGAACGACATGAACCGGAGCGGCTGGATGTTGCTGCTGGGGCTTGTTCCCATCGTCAATCTCGGCCTGGGATTGTGGCTGCTGTTTGGCCCCGGCGACGGCAATGCGAATAACTACGGACGGCCGCCGTGCAAAAACAGCACGGGCGTGATCGTTGCCTGCGTGGCCTGCGTGCTATCGATGGTCGCTGTTATCGGCTTTTCCGCATTGGCGTTCTATGCCGTGACGAGAATAGCGGGGGGGCATTAGGGTTCAGCGCCGGTTTCACTGGTACAAGCACCGTGAAAGGTGCCTTGGCGTCAGCAGCAACCGCCCTGCTTGCCGGCCCCGCCGTAGCGCGCCTGCTGGCGTTCGCGGAAAAATTGTTCGTAAGTCATCACCGGCTGCTCCGGGTGCGTGGCCTGCATGTGCGCCACGTAGTTGCCGTATTTGGGCAGCCCCACCATCAGGCGCATGCTTTGCCCGAGGTAGCGGCCCGCCTGTTTGAGTTCGCCAAACATGGTCAAGCCTGCGGCACCGGCATGGCGACAAAGGGCGACTCTTGCGCGCTTGGCGTACCGCTGTTGCGCGCCGCCAGCACTGTACGCACGCCGTACACCAGCACGGCCAGCACCACCAGCATGAAAAACCCCGCCAGCGCCGCGTCGACATAATCATTAAAGACAATGCGCCCCATTTGCCCCATGCTCTTGGCCGGCGCCAGCACCAAGCCCTGGTCCATGGCAGCCTGGAATTTGCGCGCGTGCGAGACGAAGCCAATGCGCACGTCTTCGTGGAACATTTTTTGCCAGCCGGCGGTAAGCGTGCACACCAGCAGCCAGACCGTGGGCGCGATCGTGACCCACGCATAGCGGGCGCGCTTCATCTTGAACAGCACGCAGGTGGCGAGGATCAGCGCGATACCGGCAAGCATCTGGTTGGCGATGCCAAACAGCGGCCACAGCGTATTGATGCCACCCAGCGGATCGACCACGCCCTGGTACAGGAAGTAGCCCCAGGCCGCCACGCACAGCGAGGTGGCGATCAGGTTGGCCGGCAGCGATTCGGTGCGCTTGAGCGAAGGCGACACCACACCCAACAGGTCTTGCAGCATGAAGCGCCCCGAGCGGGTGCCCGCATCGACGGCGGTGAGGATGAACAGCGCCTCGAACAGGATCGCAAAGTGGTACCAGAACGCCATCAGCGCCTTGCCGCCCAGCGCGCTGGACAAAATATTGGCCATGCCCACGGCCAGCGTGGGGGCGCCGCCCGCGCGCGAAATGATGGTGGTCTCGCCGACATCGGCAGCCGTTTGCGTGAGCATCTCGGGCGTGATGACAAAGCCCAGCTGGCCGACTGCCGCCGCGGCCGACTGCGCGGTGCTGCCGAGCAAGGCGCCCGGGCTGTTCATGGCAAAGTAAATGCCGGGCTCGATGGTGGAAGCGGCTACCAGCGCCATGATCGCGACGAACGATTCCATCAGCATGGCGCCGTAGCCGATGAAGCGCGCATGCTGCTCGTTCTCGAGCATCTTGGGCGTGGTGCCGGACGCAATGAGCGCGTGGAAACCGGATACCGATCCGCACGCGATGGTGATGAACAGGAAGGGGAACAGGCTGCCCGACCAGACCGGGCCGGAGCCGTCGATAAACCTGGTCACGGCCGGCATTTTGAGTTCGGGCGCGACGAACACGATGCCCACGGCCAGCGCCAGGATGGTGCCGATTTTGAGGAACGTTGACAGGTAGTCGCGCGGCGCCAGCAGCAGCCACACGGGAATGACGGACGCAATGAAGCCGTAACCGACCAGCATCCACGTCAGTTCGACGCCGGTGAAGGTGAACATGGGGCCGAGCACGGGATGCGCCTGCACCATCTGGCCGCCCAGAATGGCGAGCATCAGCAGCACGAAGCCGATCAGGGAAATTTCGCCCACCCTCCCGACGCGCAAAAAACGCGCATACACGCCCATGAACAGCGCGATGGGAATGGTGGCCATGACGGTAAAGCTGCCCCAGGGCGAACCGGTCAGCGCCTTGACGACGATGAGCGCGAGCACTGCCAAAATGATGACCATGATCATGAAGGTGCCGAGCAGCGCGATGACGCCCGGAATGGGGCCCAGTTCAGATTTGATCAGTTCGCCGAGCGAGCGCCCGTCGCGGCGGGTGGAAATGAACAGGATCATGAAGTCTTGCACGGCGCCGGCGAAGACGACGCCCGCCAAAATCCACATCATGCCGGGCAGATAGCCCATTTGCGCGGCCAGCACGGGACCGACCAGGGGCCCGGCGCCGGCGATGGCGGCGAAATGGTGGCCGAACAGCACATAGCGGTTGGTGGGGACGTAGTCGAGAGCGTCGTTGAACTTGTAGGCGGGCGTCTGGCGCGTTGCGTCGAGCGAGAGCACCTTGCTGGCGATGAACTTGCTGTAGAAACGGTAGGCGATCAGATAGACGCACACCGCGGCGGCCACTACCCAGATCGCGTTGATCGCTTCGCCGCGCTTGAGGGCGATGTAAGCGAGCGCAAAGGCGCCGCCCAGCGAGAGCGCCGCCCAGCCGGCCTGGCTTGTGAGACGTTTCATGGTTAACCCTCCTGTGGCTTTTCGGTTGGACCGAAAAACGCGCCGAGGATTCCGCGCCAGCGTCGCATACCTTGGGCTGGCGCAAAGCGGTAGTCAAAAGTGCTGATGTTAGTGATGGTCAAACTGATACGCTTTTTCGACAAATTTACCCAGGATGTAACATATTGAATAGAAAAATTTTAACAAATATCCGCACGGCAACTTTATGGATTGCATTTGGTTAATATCTCTACTACCATGGCGGTATCACTGATTGCGGAAACCCGATGGCTTCGAACGATTCCCTGTTGTTTCCACTGGTAAATATGGACGCGGTGGCGAACATGCAAAATGCATGGGTCGCCCTCTGCCTGCGCGTGCAAGCTGCCGATGGCGACACCGGCGCCGCGCTGCACAGCTTGTTTGGCGAGCCCGACTTGCTAGCTGCCATCGCGCCGCTCAATTGCATCCTGATGCTCGCCTCGCCCGCCGTGCTCGACGCGGCGCTGCTGGCCCGCATGCCCGTCGCGCGCGTCTCGTTCGCCTTTGAAGCTGGCGCGCTGCAGGACGATGACGGGCGCAAGCGCGTCGCCGCGCTGCACGAAAGCGGCTACCGCATCCTGGTCGACGGAGCGCTGGCGCCGGGCGTGAGCGCGCCGGTCGGCGTGACTGCAGTGGCCTGCGACTTTACCGACAGCGAACCGCAAAGCCGGGTGCTGCCGCTGGTGTTCGGGCCGCACCTGGCGCATGGCGTCGACAGCGCCGCGCGCCACGCGCAATGCGCGCGCGTGGGCTACGAATGGTTTAGCGGCGCCTATGCGCTGCACCCGGCGCCCAACCCGGCGCCGCACGACGGCAGCTCGCGCAAGCGCCTGATGACGCTTTTGGGCCTGCTCGCCCGCGACGCCGAAACGCGCGAGCTCGAAGCGCTGCTCAAGCAGGATCCGGCGCTCTCGTACCACTTGCTCAAGCTGGCCAATTCGGCCGCCTTTGCACACAGCACCGCCATCACCAGCTTTGGCCAGGCCATCAGCGTGCTGGGACGGCGCCAGCTGCAGCGCTGGCTGCAACTGCTGCTGTACGCGCGCCAGCAGGCCGACGGCCTGCCCAACCCGCTGCTGCCGATCGCCGCCCTGCGCGCCGCGCATCTGGAAGCGCTGTGCAAACTGAACGGCGGCGGGCGCGACGAACAAGACCTGGCTTTCATGACCGGCGTGTTCTCGCTGCTCGATCTGCTGCTCGGCATGCCGATGGCGGAGATCGTCGGCGAGCTCAATTTGCCGCCCAACGCGGCAAACGCGCTGCTGGCGCGCAGCGGGCCACTGGGTGAACTGCTGGCCATGACCGAAGCGCGCCAGGTCAGCGCGGCCATGCTCGAACACGCCGCGCTCACGCCACGCCAATGGCTGGGCAGCCAACTGCACGCCTACCATTGGGCGATTCAAGTGAGCCGGAATCTATAAGATGTTCCTGCGCCCCGCATCCGACATCTTGAGCAGCAGCGCCGCGCTATGCGAGGCGGTGATGCACATGCGCGGCGACATGCTGGCCGACGAAATGGGCCGCATCGCGGGCGCCTTGCTGGGCAGCCCGTGCGGCGTGTTCGCGCCGTGCGAGCAGGCGGGCGAAGACGCTGATGATGGCGCCCTGTTCCCGCACACCATGCAGGGCCTGGTGCAGGAGATCGCGTGCAACGGGCGCCGTTTCGGGCGTTTTGCCGTGTGGGGCCGCGCCATGTACGACGAAGGCGACCGCCAGCACCTGGCCAGCCTGGCCAAACTGACCGCCAACCTCTTGCAGTTGCACTCGCTGGCGCTGCGTTCGACCCACGCCTACGCCGAAATCGAACGCCAGCTGTCGCAGCAAAGCCAGATCCTGGACCGCATCAACGAGTCGGTGCTGACGATGGACCAGACTGGCTACATCACCAGCTGGAACAAGGGCGCCGAACGGCTGTTCGGCTACAGCGCGCTGGAAGCGGTGGGGCGCAATATCCTGTTTTTGTACGTGTCCGAGGAGGTCGGCTTTCACGACGCCTTTGTGGAGCAGGGCGGCAAGGTGATGGAAGTGCGGCGCCGGAAAAAATCGGGTGAAGTTTTCTGGGCCAGCATGTCGCTCTCGCCGCTCAAGGACATGGGCGGCAATCCGGCCGGCCTGATCGCCTACCTGAGCGACATCACCGAGCGCAAGCGCACCGAAGAGCGGCTGCACCAGCTGGCCTACCACGACGCGCTGACCAAGCTGCCCAACCGCACCCTGATGACCAAGCTGCTCGACCAGGCAATCGCCGTGGCGCTGCGCAACGGCTCGAGCGGCTGCGTGCTGTACATCGACCTGAACCGCTTCAAGGCGATCAACAACGCGCTCGGGCGGCGCATCGGCGACGCGCTGCTGCGCGAAGTGGGACAGCGCTTTCGCACCGCGCTGCGCGACCAGGACGTAGTGGCGCGTCTGTCGGGCGACGAATTTGCGGTGGGCCTGTTCGATCTGCGCCAGCACTTTGAGGCGACCACGGTGGCGCGCAAGCTGCAAACGGCGCTGCTGGAACCGTTTTTGATCGAAGGGCACGACCTGCGCGTGGGCGCGAGTATCGGCATCAGCGTCTATCCGCAGGACGGAGGCGACGCCGAATCGCTGCTGCGCCACGCCGACATCGCGATGGCGCGCGCCAAGCAGGGCGGGCACGGCGACGATGAAAGCGTGGCCTTCTACTGCCACGAAATGAACCTGGGCATGCAGGAGCGCATGCGCCTTGAAAGCGACTTGCGCCATGCGCTGTTGCACGACGAACTGCTGCTGCACTACCAGCCCAAGTTCGAGATCGGCAGCGGGCGCATTGTCGGCGCCGAAGCGCTGGTGCGCTGGCTGCATCCGGTGCGCGGCATGGTCCCGCCGGCCGACTTCATTCCCCTGGCCGAGACCACCGGCCTGATTTTGCAGGTCGGCGAATGGGTGTTGGAAGCGGCATGCGCGCAGGCCGCGCTGTGGCGCGAAGCGGGCATTGCGCCCTTCCGGCTGGCCGTGAATGTGTCGGCGCGCGAATTCATCGCCAGCCTGCCGGCGCGCGTGGCGGCCACGCTGGCGCGCCACGGCCTGGAGCCGCACTGGCTGGAGCTGGAGATCACCGAGAGCACGCTGATGCACGACATCGAGCGGGTGATCGACATCATGGACCAGATTACGGCGCTGGGCGTGTCGCTGTCGCTGGACGATTTTGGGACCGGGTATTCAAGCCTGTCGTATCTGAAGCGCTTTCCGATCGATACCTTGAAGATTGACCAGTCGTTTACGATGGGCATTCCGCTGGACGCCAGCGACTGCGCCATTGCCAGCACCATCATCAGCATCGGGCAGCAGTTGGGGCACCGGGTGATCGCGGAAGGCGTGGAGAGCACGGCGCAGCTGGAGTTTTTGCTGGGGGCCGGCTGCGACGAAGTGCAGGGGTATTATTTTTCAAGACCGCTGGCGGCGCGGGCGTTCGAGCAGGCGCTGCGCGATGATTGGCCAAGCGTGCCGTGAGCGGACAGATCTTGAGACGGCCAGCTGGCACTGTTTGAACCGGACGGGAGCTTGAAGAGTGGTTCGGTGGAAAAGGCTGAAGGCGGCGTTCCGCCATCAGGCGCCAATGTCGGATGACGCTGGATTGGTAGGGAAGGTGGCTGTCGCCTGTCAACCACTCCCGCCATGTACCAGCGACTTATGTATAATGCGGGTACGCAGGAAGCGTGGCCGAGTGGTTGAAGGCACCAGTCTTGAAAACTGGCGACGGGTTACACTGTTCGTGAGTTCGAATCTCACCGCTTCCGCCAGAGCAACGTTTGTCGATGTTTCGGTCTGTTCTAAAATCTCCATGTACACACGCTTTCCCCTATGAGGGAATGCTCAACACTGTTCGGGATCGTTCGTTGCGAGCCCGGCGAATTGTTGGTATAACTGTTGGTGCGACTTCCATACCAACATCATCGTATACCAACACTTCGGTTTCGGCCAATCCCATACCAGCAATGCCTCTCACAGACATCAAATGCAAGCAGTCCAAGCCTGGTGAAAAGCTGCTGAAGCTTTCCGACGCCGGCGGCCTGCCGTTGCACGTATTCCCGAATGGTTCCAAACTGTGGCGCGGCGCGTACCGGTACGACGGCAAACAGAAAACTTACTCGATGGGCGCCTATCCTGAAATGGGCCTGCTCGACACGCGCGACGCGTGGAAAAAGGCGAAGGCGACGCTGACTGCCGGCGTCGATCCGACCACCGCGCGCCGCGTGGACAAGCTGCGCGCGGTCAGCGCCGGCGGAAAGACCTTCGAGCAGGTGGCCACGGAGTGGCGCGAGAAAAAGTATCCAGTTGGATCTCAGACGGGTGACGACGCATTACACCGGCTCACGATGAATATTTTTCCCGACCTGGGGCCACTGCCGATCGCGGCGATTGATCCCCCGATGGTGCTCACGTCGCTTCGCCGCATCGAGGCGCGGGGATCCCTAGACATGACGAAGCGCGTCCAGCGGCTCACCGTTCGCGTCTTCAATTACGCCATTGCGTGCGGCCTGCGCTTGGATAATCCGGCGGCGCCAGTCAAGGAGGCGCTGAAGTCGCACAAAGCCGGTAATTTTGTCACTATCGAAGTTGAGGAATTGCCGAGATTCCTGGCTGACCTGGCCTTGGCCGAGGCGGATCTCGAGATCAAGACCAGGATCGCGACCCGACTCATGATGCACACCTTCGTTCGGACCGAGGAGATAGTGGGGGCGCCGTGGAGCGAGATCGATCTCGAGCGCGCGCTCTGGATCATCCCGGCCGAGCGCATGAAGATGACACGCGATCACGTTGTGCCGCCGTCGCACCAGGTGGTAAGTCTGTTCCGGCTGATGGAACCGATTACCGGCGGTCGCCACTTCGTATTCCCGCACCGGTCCAAGGGCAAGCTGCATATGGACAACAACAGGTGTTATGGGCGTGACATTCTTCCCGCCGCCGAGTGATGGCCAGCGCATTGCGGACACTATCCTGGGTGTCCTGATCGCTTCGGTGATTGGCGTCATGTTCGCGTATTTTTACGGAAGCAACCGCGCCTCGAAGACGAAGGACGACACTATAAACAAGCTTTCCAGCGGGGAGCCTGGCCGCTAAGTTGAGGGCAGGCGCAACGGGCCTCACTCCACTAAAAATGCCAGCAGATAGCTTGCGTGCAAACAAAGTGCCAAGTTGTCAATTTCCTTAGTCTGAGTCGTCCGTTCACCCGAGCGGAATACTTGGAGCAAGTGATGAAAAGAATTTTAGCGGCTGCGGTCGCTTTTTTGTTCGCGGGTTCTGCGTTCGCCGGGCATTTCAAAGGAAGTGCGGTACTCGTTGCGCCATTGATCACTAGCGACGCGCAGGCCACCCCAAAGCCGATTAACATCATTCGGCTTCCGGTCCAGGCAGGCAAGGCCAATTTGGTGACGACGACCAACCTCGTAATAGGCAGCGCAAGTTGGCTCGTCAAAGGCGACAAGTACTACAGCTTATGCATGCCGAATCGTCGCATGGTCGCATGTGCGCCGATCGTGGCAACGTCCATCATGCAAGATATCGACGTAAGCGCGTACGCTGGGCCAAAAGGTGAGCCCCGGGTCACGTTCCGCATCGAGCCGACGACCAAGTTGACGCCTGATCGACTCGCGGCATCGATCAACTACTTCGTTGCTCGCACGAACAAGCAGGTAGCGCACTTCAACCGGATGGTCATGATCTACGCACCTCCAAAGACAAAAGCTTCGCCGTTAAAAGCTGGCATTTCCTCTGCCTTGATCGCTGCCGGCGACGGTGGCAGTTGCAGCTACGACGACTTTGGGGACTACGACTGCAGTGGTGGCGACAGCGGCTACGACGGCGGTGGGTACGACGGCGGTAGTTATGACTGGTCTGGCGAATCCGACAACGGCGGCGGCGCGGAAGGCCCAGGCTCGCCATCCGTCCCCACATTTCCGAGCGGGAACGACAATGGCGACTCTGACCCGTGCATCGACGCCAGCGGCACCAACACCTGCCAGATAGTCGTCATCATCGGACAACTTCCCGATGCACCGGACCTCATGGCTATGGAGCCGTGCTTAATAACGCCCATCGGCGGGATCTGCCCGAGGATGCCCCCGGTGGTCGGCGTCGATCCGGTGGAGCAACTGCCACGAGGAGAAAGGCCATTGTGGCCGCAAGGCGCGTGCGACGCGTTGCCGATCCTTTGTTCGTCAGGGCAAATACCAACTGAGCCACCGCCACCGCTGACCGTTGAGGAGAAGTACCAGAACAGGCTTCGCCAGTGCTACAAAGCTGCAAACGATGCGTACGGCAGATGCAACGGAATGCGGTCGTATATGGGCGAGGAATGGTATAAAACTTGCGTTGACGGTGCGGAGAAGCAGGCGTTTGAATGCTCCACGATGCTCAGGTAGGCCACATGCCCTACTACAGCACATTTCGCGTCAGCGAAGCAGCGCCCACCGTTTTGGCGCTGCAATCCTTCACGCCGGAGCGGTGCATTATGACATGCGCTTTTCCGGTGTCTGCAATGGCCGAATGGGACGCGGGAGACGTGGCCAGTTTCATGGGCGTTGTCGTCATGGTGGCACTGGCGGATTCTGCGCCGGAAGGTGAGCCGGATTCGCCCATCAATCACTATCCGGCATTGCTTAAGCCGAATACGAAGCGAGTACTGGACAACGTATCGAACGTTTGCCCTCTCACTAGGCCCGAGTACTTGCACATTAGCGCAGTCCCAGGCCCAAATCGGTTACTGATCAAGCGTTGCATGAGTGAGGTCATCGGCGAGACGGTCGCTTCACTGTCGCTGCCCCGGCTCGCGCTTGCGGGTAATGCCGTGGCCGGGGCCGCTCTGGTTCGCGCGATGGTGGAGTTGCATCCCGATGTATTTGCGCCAATGGATCTGGTAGCATGGATGTGAGTTCGGATCTAGTCTAACCAGCACCAACTATTGTTGGTATCGATGTTGGTACGATTTCAATTTGACTAGCAAAAATCCAATATAAATCAATGGCTTGTCTGCTGTAATCGGATGTCACCGCTTCCGCCAGAATTTTGAAAATAAGCCCCACGCGTTGGGGCTTTTTCCGTTCGCTCCCAAAACCGTGGGGATGGAGGAAGACTTTCTAACGCGGGACGAGCAGGACGCGCGCTCGGCAGACGCGCCGCGGAGCGACGCATAGAATGGCAAAATTAGCAGAAGCTTGCGCGTGTTTGGACTGACTACAAGCGAAACAGTACACCCCCACAGTCGCCACGGCGCTGGCGCCGGTGCCGACAGGCGTTGCCAGTCCACGCCGGCGACCAGCCATTGCCATTGCTCGGCGCTCATCTGCCAGCAGGCATCGTCAAGCTGCGGCCGGACGAACTGGCCATGGTGCGGGCGGCGCAGGCACATCCACAGGCCAGTGCCATCCCAGCAAAGCATCTTCAGGCGCGTACAACGGCGCTTGGCAAACACGTACGCCGTGCCATCGCAAGGTGACCGCCCCAACGCCTGCTGCACATGCAACGACAGCCCGTCAATTCCGTTGCGCATATCCACCGCCGCCGTTGCCAGCCAGATTGCATCGGCCGACAGCTGCATCAGAGCGCCCGCATCAACTCGGCCAGCCAGCTGGCCGCTACATCGCCATGCAGCGTCAGGGTCCAGCCGCGCTCGCTGCGCAGGCGGTTCGCCGCTACCGGCGCAGCGGCTGGCGCTACGCGCACCGGCAGCAGCGCCGGCGTAGCGTGCGCGCCGGTCAATCGCCGCACCGAATAGCCGGCTTGGCGTACCGTAAAACCCTGCCCGACCGCATACGCGCGCTGAGACAGGCCGCTTGCTTGCCAATGTGCTGCCATCGCCTGATTAACCTCGTGCACGCTGCCGAACTGCCGATGTCGCAGCCGCGCCATGATCGAGCGCTCGACGATCTGCGTAGGCGATTCAGCCTTGGCCTTGTCCTTCGAAAGCGGTCAGTAAAACAAAAATATTTACAGATGAAAAATGTTACTCATTTGATATATACTCCGGGCGATTCGAAAGTTCATGCGGCAATTCTTTTAAAGCGAACAGCGATTCCCATGCGCATCTCGTCTCTTGATCGGGGTGAAGTTGAGGCGCCCATTTAACGGCCACCGTGTGGCAGGTCGATCAGCCCATCGATTGGCTCCTCAACATAAAGAACTCGCGATGAATGTCGGCAAGGCCACCGGATGTCAAAAATCTGGTCTGCGCGCCGTGGTATTCATCCCCAGCCAGCGGATTGGCTTCGTCAAAATCGGCCAGCGTGTACGGATCAGCTACGACGCTTTTCAGCAGCATCGGTTCGGCAAGCACTCCGGCACGATCCGCGCCCTGAGCCTGACGCCGATGGACCCGGCCCTGCTACCCCAGGGGCGCAAGGCCGGCCTGTACGCCGGCATGTCTGCCGAGGAGCCGCTGTACCGCGCGGACATCGACCTCGATGCGCAAGTGATCAGCATCGACCATGAAGCGCGTCCGCTCATTCCCGGCATGAGTCTGACGGTCGATCTTGTGCTCGAGCGCCGCTCAATCTTTGAAGCCATCTTCGAACCAATTCTTCGCCTTCACCGGCGCATGGGGTATTGCCATGAATGCTGTTCACCTGTTCGTCATCTGTGCCGCTCTGACCGGGGCACCTTGCGCCTGGGCCGCCGACAGCCGGTCCTGTCAGTCTCCAGTCCCGCATGCCAGCGTCGAGATTGACAAGGCGGCTGGCGGCGCCATCCTCAGCTATCGCTTTCCGGGAAAAATCTCCTGCTTTCGGCTGTCCGATGCGGGCAAAGTAAGGGCGCTCACCTGGACAATGCTGACGGCCGGCGCAACGCTGCTTGATGACGGCAACACTGTCGTGCTGGCAACGCCGGCCAGGCGATTCGACGTGAGCATTGTGCCGTTCGCGCGCGATGGACAGATCGACCGCGTTTACTCACCCGTCATTGCGTTCGGTGACCGCCGTGCGATGGCCGTGTACAGCCGCTACCTGGCAGCGAGCGAAGCAACAAAGCTGGTGGTCAAATTCAAAGGCTATCTGCCGCTGGGCTCGTCGGCGCGCGTGGGCCGGCACGCCTTTACCGATCGTGGCGACGATACCTATCTGATCGTGGGCGAGCCCGAAGTGACACAGCGTGGACAATCGTCGCTGGTGCTTGACCGGGCCACGCCGCCGTGGCTGATCGCGCACGCCGTCGACAGTGTCGTTCGCGGGACGTCGGCCCTGGCCAAGGATTTCTCGCTGCCGCGCCGATTGACCTACCTGGTCACGTACACCGAAGCTGAAGCCGACATCGCGCAGTGGCGCGGCGACACGTCGGCGCAACTGGTGCGCTTGAATTTCATGGGCGCGCGCTGGCAGTCGTCCGATCCGACCCGGCTGGCGGACCTGACCGGCTTCATCCTGCATGAGCTATTTCACACGGTGAATCATGTGCTGGCGCCCTCGGTGGCGGGCGATGGCGGCTTGTCGTTGCTTGAAGGTAGTGCCGAAGCGGCCGCCAGCAGCCTGCGCAACAGCCTGGGCGTGCTCGATGAACGCGCCTTCGCCGGCGTCAAAGACGCCGCGCTGCTGCGCTGCCAATCGATACCCGGCAACACGCTGGCCGACAAGGAGCGCAATAACACGCGCGCCGCACCGTACGCTTGTGGCGCTGCCATCCAGTACATGGGGGCAGCGTTACTGACGGGCGATGCGGACGGGCCTGACGCGACGTTGCGCGTGTGGCGACAGATGTTGCTCGATGAAACAGGCCCGTATGACTGGGCCCACTATTTCGCCGCCCTGCGCGTTCTGGCAGGTCCACAGGGGCGAGCGCAGGTGGACCTGCTGGAAAAGCTGGTCAGCGGCGCTGAACCGTTGTCGTCCGTGCTAGCCGGCCTGGAACGCCAGCACCTCATCAGGAGGCAGACCGACCACGAACAGCAGGGGCCGGCGCAGTCCGCTTTTTTTGCGCAACTGACGCTTGACCAGATTCTGGACAGTCATTGCACCGGCATGCGCGGCACGTATTTTCTCGATGGCATTTACACGCTCGACGCGCCGGCAGCGTCATGCGCTGGATTGCCGGACAAGTTTCCGGTCGCGTCGATTAACGGCTATGCGCTGGCGCAGCAGGGACGCGATGCCTATTCCGAGCACCAGCGCCGCTGCGCAGCGCGCGGTCAGGCCACGCTGCACGACGCCAAGGGCGCCGTTCTTTCCATCGCGTGCAGCGAGCCGCGGCAGAACGTCGAGCTTTACAGTTTTCTGCATTGATCCGCCCATTAGGACTTGGAATGACGTAACTATCGCCCATCCGTTTGATCAGAAAGCCCCAATTGCCGCGCCTTGATCTGGTGGAGGAGATTGTGCCGACATGGAAGCTGCCCGGATATAACGCCGCTGGCTTACCGCTTACCGTTGCCCAGCCCGACCTTGAGCACCACTGCCCCACGTTCAGAGCGTATCGACCTTTCGGCGCTGACCATGGCCATCACTCACACCGCCCATACAACCATCTATCCATGCCCAAGGCAATCTGTCGCAAAATCACAAGGGATGTTGTGCGTTAACGGAATACTGGGGATTCACACCAATCTTGCGTTGAGGTCTCCATGATGATCTGCACGAAACTGTTTTCCGCGCTCGCCATTTTGCTGATCGCCAGCCTAGCCCGCGCTGCAACTTATGCGCCTTGCCCTGATAGCGATGCACTCCCTATTTTGAAGGGCAGTGTTTGCACCACCGTCATCATGCCGCTCTCATACGCGGACCTCGCAATGGCCCCGGCCACGGAAATACGTCTGTTTGTTCGGCAGTTCCCCGCGAAAGGCCCGTCGAAGGGGACGGTGTGGCTCGTCGCTGGCGGTCCCGGCGAGTCCGGCGCGTCGCTCTACCCGATGCTCGACGTGTTGCGCAGCAGTTTTCCTGACTTCGATTTGATGATTCCGGATCATCGTGGCACCGGTTACTCCAGCCGCCTGTGCCCGCGGGAAGAATCCGTCGACAGCCCTGGCGGCGCGGCGCTTGCGGGAGCGGAATGGGGGAGCTGCCCCGCGCACCTCGCGGAACATCCTGAACGGGCCGGGAACTTTTCCATGACTACTGCCGCCTATGATCTGAAAAATCTGATCTCGACATCCAATCTTGATAAGCCGGTGTACGTTTATGGCGTCTCGTATGGAACCCAATTGGTCCTGCGTACCTTGCAGCTCGGGAAAACACCAATCACCGGTGTCATCCTCGATTCTCTCGTGCCCCTGCAAACGGCAGCGCAGTGGGACTTGAGCCACCGCTCCCACGCCGTCGATGACGTCGGTCGCACAGTGCTGGCTGGGTGCGACAAAGACACGGTGTGCCATCGCATGATGGGGCAAAAAGCGGAAACGGTGTACCGACGCGTGCTGGCGATGATGCGCGAGCAGCCGATATTGCTCGCCAAGATACCCGGCAAGGACTTGAAGCGATTCCTTGGTAGCATGCTCGACGTCCCCGAAGCCCGCAGTCGCATTCCCTATTTGATCAAGGACCTGCAATTAGCGCGCGGTCAAGAACTGGAGACGGTACTTCAGACGCTGCAGGACGCTGGCAAGCAGTTTGGAGAATTTCCCCAATCGCCGCCGTCAATTCCACTGGTTAGCATCATCAGCGCCTCAGAAAATAATCTACGCCCAAACTTGACGGCAGACGATCTCAAAAAAGAGGACGAAACTTTGCTGTTTGCGAGCCGATTGCCCGAGCTGCTGGTCCAGCCACTGTTCCCGTCGTATCCCCGCGATGAGTATTTTGGCAAAGTGCCCACGCAATTTCCTCCAGTGCTGGTGTTTGCCGGCATGCTCGATCCGAAGACGCCTTATGACGGCGCTCTGAGCCACATCGCGGCGCTTAAAAAATTCAGCAAGGTTGGCTTGGTCAGCTTGCCAAGCGCGCCGCACTTCATTTTGTGGTCGGCGCCAGCATGTTTTACCCGTTACGCGCGCAACTTTGTGCAAGGTGGCACGCTTGCAGACCACCACTGCGGGGTGTCGAAGCGACGGCCTTAGTCGTGCGGCCGTTCCCTGTTCGCGCAGTCCCGAAAGCGGTGCCGGATGCCGTTATTGTCGCAGGTCTTGCACTCGACCGGAACGGGTTCGGAGGGACTCAATACTTTCTGGAGACGCGCATGTCCGAATGTTGTTTGCTCGTGGTCTGAAGTATCGACATTAGGTCAAATGCGGCATGGCTTATACCGAAGGTACTGCCAGACCCCGCTCAGAACGACTCGTGGAAAGTACCGGCTCCCAAGGGCGCAATCCCTGGTCCTTCTCCAACCGAATGCGATGCATCTTCATGGCCTCGATGATGTCATCGGGCGACGGGTGCTCGACAAAAATCGGAAGCGTCTGCCTGGCCTCTAGAAAAAACTGGCGTCTTGAATTGTCCCCGATATTCAAGAATGCATCGCTCCACCAGCTGGTAATGTAATCGCTCGATTTCTCCAGGGTCGCTTGTGTAACCAGGCGATTCGATTTGTTGTTGTTGATCCGCCTCGACGCCGGCATCAAGTTCCATGCATCGCCACACGGCCAGGCGGCGAAGGGGAAACAGTGATCCACATCGTATTCATCGTGCAATCGCTGGCCCGACCAGACGCAGTAGACTGGCTTGCCCTCAGCGCGAATGCGAGTAACAGCTGCGCGGGCCAGCCGCGTATCACGCTCGGGGTCTGCCCACACGAGCAGCGCCTGCGCCAGCTGGCGAGCATTGGCGATGCGGTTTCCTGCGTAGCCTTCTATCAGGCGAATCCATTCTGTCACCAGGACCGGTTCAACCCATACGTTATAGCGCGTAAGCGCGTGCCAGATCGGCGCGGGAATATGTAATTCTCCGAAGCTCCACAAGAATGGCTCATCGACTTGAAGTTGTGAGGGAGCCGCCATTCGTCGAAGCAGATGGACGTCGAAAATTCGCTGCTCACTGGCAGGCCAACGCAGGTACTTTGCCGGCATGTCGCGAATCAGGCGGGCAATCTCCGAAAGGCTTCGGTGCAAATGCCTGGCCGTCTCACCTTCAAAGACTGCGCCCACCCGCAGTTCAACCGGGGTGACGAGGCGGAGCGCGTTGAAGCTGTCAGTCACGAAACCAGGTTTGACGCCAAGGCGTGAGTGGGGCATTTGCGGCAGGCCGTTTTCGATCAAGGGCTTGTACATGCGCATCCAGAAAAGTGCTACGAGGCCCATGGGGACAACGACGTGGTCGGATTCATGCCGCGCGGCGCCGGCTGCCGCATCTGCGATTCGCGCCAAGATTCGCAGCAGCGCGATTTTGTACGTCGACGACTTTTCGTCATTGAGGACGAGGTGACGGAGGAGCGGGAGCGAGGCGATTGCGTCGTCCGGCAGACCAAACACTGCCGTGGTCCATGAAACGCTGGCCCGTCCCAGCTTGTCCGGGCTGTCTGTCGCGCTCATCAGCCGCAGTCCAAATTGCTGCGCAAGGGCAGACAATTCGTGCAGCGTCACCGCGTACATCGCGCGCTCAGGGTCCGGATCGCCGATGCGCAAACTGATGGCAATGCGCCCGTTCGGAGCGAGCAGCATGGCCATTTTTCTTAACGCGCGCTCCCGGGAAGCTGGGGGGATGTGCATCCATACCGCCGATAACAGGATCAGATCGAACGACAGGCCAAGTCGGCGAACCTGCGCGAGGTCGGGGAGACTATCGGCAATCCAGTTAATCCTGGTTGACGGATGCAGGTTACGAGCATGCGCGCGCATTGCATCGGACGGCTCGACGGCGACCACGTCATATCCGCGCGATGCAAACCAGGCGGCGTCGCGCCCGGAGCCGGCGCCTACATCAAGAATCGTTGTTCCCGTCTGTGGGAGGAGGTCAAGCAAGCCAGCATGGACAACTTCAAACGCCAATGATTCGTACTGATCTACAAGTTGCCGCGCGTTCTTTTCATAATGAGGAATGGTCGGCATGAGGGAATCTGGGTTTGCATAGTGCGATTTGTACATTGTAGTTCGGAATTGCCGACGCCAAGTTAATGCCCCTGAAAGCGAGTGTCACGTAGCGCCAACGACAGCGAACCTAACGCCGGCTGCCGAGCGCGGCCTCGAGGAGATCTGGATTGATACAGTACAGCGGTGGGGTAGCGCTGTCAGCCAACAATGAAACTGACGTCCAGCTCCGCACATGTGTGGCACAGATGCACAATCGCCAAGGCTTTTGCAGCGTCTGGCGCCGCCATATAGCGGCCGACGGCGCCTGCGATGGTGTCCAGACCAGTGGCGCGCAAAAACTGGTGCGCCGCCATCAGCTCCTTCTTTTCACCTCCCAGCAAATGCAGCCGCCCTGTCATTGCCTTGTTTTCAAGTAGATTGAGCAGGGCCTTAAGATGGACAAGATACAATGGGCCGGGTCACCAGGCAGTCGCGACATCCTTCGATTTGAGCATACGGCCCATACGGCCGAGGAAAGTCGGCGCCATTGTCGCCGTGGGTGCCGTATAGTCGAGCGCTATCGCGCGCAGCATTCCCTTGTCCTCGATCATCATCGAGGCCGCCGGTGGGAGTGGTACGGTCGGCGAGCTGTTCCTTGCCGGCACTAACCCTGCGCCGTTCACTTGCTTTCGTCGGCGCCAACTCGTGCGTATACTGGGCGCGTCCGGTTCTCGTGCGCAGTTCTGGCAGCTTGTGTCGGTTCGTGTGATGATGCACCAATAGTATGAATTTCGATGCGTAGCTCAGGGGGAATTATGGGAACGGTGCGGAAGACGATTACGCTGACCGACCAGCAGGACAGCTGGATTAAAGCTCAGATTGAAGCTGGGCACTACACCAACGACAGCGAATACATTCGCGACCTGATCCGGCGCGAACAGGAGCGCAACGCTGAGATTGACGCTATCCGCGCTGCATTAATTGAGGGCGAGGGCAGCGGGGAGCCGACATCGTTCGATGTCGCCGCATTCAAGCGGAGAATGCTGGCTAAACATGGCTGAATATCGCCTTACGCCAGCCGCCGTGCGCGACTTGGAGGCGATCTGGATTCATACCTTGCAGCAATGGGGCCTAGAGCAGGCTGATCGTTACATCGACATCCTGATGGCGACCTTCACTGAGCTGGCCCAATCACCCAAGACAGCGCCGGCTTGCGACCACATACGGCCAGGCTACCGCCGTCGAAGTGTTGAGCGCCACATCATCTATTTTCGTATCACGACATACGGTATCGCAGTCGTTCGTGTACTGCACGACCGCATGGATGCACTGCGCCACCTGTGATTACACCAACTACCAGGGCAGACTTCAGCGCGAAATTTGCGCGCGCGGCATGGGCGGCGTGCCGACAAACGGCCACGCCCTGATAGCTACCGAAACTGCAGATCAGCCTGTGTACGAATGTCGGCTTTGACCCCTGCCTTTGGGGGCGCGCGATCCATGTCCCCTTGTCGGCACTGACCCTGCGCCGTTGCTTACCCTCTCTAACGCCCCGGTGGCAAGGCGAGGCGACCGCAGGACGGAGCGAAACGTCTCGGAAGGCGGTGGGGCCGAAAAAATCGTTAGACGTTCATTGAAGTCCTTCAACCGCATCTGGCATCGACGACGAAAGTCCACTTTCGTTGATCTCGCATTTCAAGGGGGAGCCGCTCGCTTTCAGCAAGCACATCGCAAACTGCATTTCCTCGCCCCATTGCGTTTCGCGGCATGTGACGGCCATCGCACTAGCGATATCGTAGCACTGCTGTATTGCATGCACGCGGCGCCATTCGTCCGGGATTGGTGGCGGAGGCTTGGTCGGCACCAGCCCACCTGAGCAGAATATTAAAGAAAGATCACACATGCTCTGCGGTTCTCCAAGCGGCGGGTTCCATGTGCTAAACGCCGCCGGGCAGATGGTATTACCGTCCGAGTCGATACAAGGATCACCGTCGCCGCTTTCTTGCCCGGATGGGAAGCTGCAATTGCTGTCGCAGTCATCACGCAACAGCTTATCCATCTGATCTGGGTCGCGCACGGAGTAATTCCGAACGCCACGTCCAGCGCCCCCATCGGCACTAGCGCTGCCATAGGCACCAGCGCCACCATAGACGCCAGCGTCACCGCCAGTGCAATCATATGAACCGGCCTCTGTGTAGTTGCACCCGTCGCCCTGGCTGCCCTCGGCGATCGAGGCGCTTGCCCTGCCGCTGCCTGAGGAAATCGCACTCCCCACTGCTGCGTATGGCGCCGCCCTCCGGTCGAAGTGCGTTGCTTGACTGTAAAGGCGGCTCATGAAGTAATCAATTGCATAAACAGTCCGCTTCTGCGTCTGCTTGGCGCCAGGAACCAACTGAAATGTGATTCTGACCTTCCCGGCCTAGGGCGGCAGCATGACGACTGCCATCGGTCGCGGGCGCGTGGCCTTGTTCATCCCAATTAACGACGGAACCAGTACGATGCTGCCTTTTGAATGCGGAGCGGCAAGGGCAGCTGCAGACCAACTGGCGGCCAGCGCAAGTAGCGCTGTGAGCGCGAGGAGAGATTTATTCAGGGAGGAATCCTTTGCGGATGACAGAAGAGGAACGAGCTTATCTTTGCCTCGTACTGTCCACTTGCGTGGGATCTCCCGTGCGCGTGATCCGGGCGTTGAACTCTGATATCGATCAAGCTCACACGGCCGCCGGCCGCCGTATTGCGATATGTGTGACGTGCTCGGCTTCTCTGAAGAGGTGTCATACCATGCGAGGCACCTCCGCTGGCAGAGAACGTGTCCGATTGTCGGCACAGACCCTGTGGGGTTCCCCTGTGCCGTTCCCGGCGCTTGTGCCGTATCGACCTCGCCAATGCAAAGGAAACAAGCGGTTATTCGAGGTGCCCGTTTAGTATGACATCCCGGTTATCAACCACCACGACCAGCATGGCGCAAGTAAGCGGCGTGTAAGTCGGCCCAATGCGGCAAGATTGCCGCGCAATGGTCTTCGTTCGCCCTTTGTATTAGACATCAACACGCCGCGCAACCGCCGCGCGACCTAAACATCACTCGGTAATCGGCACCAACGCCGTCACCTTGCCGCTCTCGTCAAGCGCAAACCCAATCAGCAGCTCTTCGTTCTTCGCGCACACAATATAGCGCGCCATCACCACCCCGCCGACGATGCCTTGGTCAACGTACCCAACCTCTATAGTGGATCCTGAAATCAAGACAATGGTTTAAGCTGTTGCCGGAAAATGGAGAACTGGCAATGAGCGATGTGAAGAAACGAAAAGTTCCAAGCCCTGATTTGAAGGCAAAGATCGGCCTGGAGGCCATCCGGGGTCTGAAGACGCTGAATGAAATTGCTCAAGAATATGGCGTGCACCCAGTGCAGGTTGGGCAATACAAGAAGCAAATCCTGACGCAGGCTGGTGAGCTCTTTGAAGGCAAGCGCGGCCCGAAGCCGGTGAATGAACATGCCGAACCAGAGCGGTTGTATAGCGAGATCGGCAAGCTGAAGATGGAACTGGATTGGCTCAAAAAAAAGTCTGGTGTGAGCCAGTGATGACGCGGATGGCGTGGGTGAGCCCTGAAAAGGACATGGCGGTGAGCCAGCAATGTGAGCTGGGGGGCGTGTCCAGGGCCACTGTTTATGCTCAGCGCAAGCCGCAGGAGGT
>NZ_JAFCWX010000031.1:0-78168 GCF_049897805.1 Massilia sp. TWP1-3-3 | reverse complement strand
ATTGCCGGAAAGACCTATCGACATCGAGAGAATCGTTCGAAGCCCAGGAAGCCCGGCGTAAAACCACACAAGAAGATGACTCAGAAAAACTGTTGAAATGTCTTAACTTGGGTGGATTGGCTCGCGCCCACCCTCGCGCCATTGGTTCCGCTGTTTAATGAGGGCAAGCTGGGCATCGTGCTCAATATCGGCCCGCTGGTGGAGCCGACGACGAAACAGCAATTCAAGAACAATACCGTCAAACTGCCGCCCAAATTACTTTCCCACGCTGACCAACATGCGCTGTGGCTGTGCGGCTCCCAGGGTGGCGCCCCATCGGGCTGGGGTGGCCGCCTGGCCGATCAGTTTCTCTCAGCGAGCGGCAACACCCCTTTCAGCTGCATCAACCTGTCTGATAACTCGATATTTCTTTCGGGAAACACAGCAATCCAATTCAGGATCACGACTGCCGGTGCGATTCCCCTTGCAGGTGTAGGCAGTCCACTCTTTGGATCGGCTGCGGCGTCGGCAGCACTACGCAACTTGATCACCGAGCCGCGCGTGCATCTGTTGGAAAATGAATATTGCCGCGTCAGCAAACGTGCGATCGAAGCTCACGAAGTTCTCGCCGGGGCGCTGACCGCCGCACCCGCACTGCGCACCGGATTCCCCGCGTCCAACAGCCTGGGTGACGAGTTGCGCATGGTGGCGCGCCTGATCGCCGCCGCCCCGGCACTCGGCGCCAGGCGCCAGGTGTTCTTTGTCGGCCTGGGCGGCTTTGATACCCACGACGGCATCAGCGCCACCCATCCGGTGTTGATGACCAGGCTGGCCGAGGCGCTGGCCGCATTTCACGCGGCGACCCTCGAACTGGGCGTCTCCGAGCAAGTCACCACGTTTACCGCCTCCGAATTCGGACGCGCGTTGACGGGCGACGCCGATGGGTCGAATCACGGCTGGGGCAGCACCCACTTTGTGCTCGGCGGAGCGGTAAAAGGCGGGCGCTACTACGGCACGCCGCCCTTGATCGCCAACGACGGCCCCGACGATATTGGCATGGGCCGGCTGCTGCCGAGCACCTCGATTGAACAGCATGCCGCCACCCTGGGCGCCTGGCTGGGCGTGGGCGACAGCGAACTGCTCGCCCTGCTGCCCAACCTGTCGAACTACAATCCCAGCACGCGCAAGCTGGGCTTCGTGTAAAGTATTCTTCCTCATAGAAACCCCACACCCGGGGTCAGTTCCCCCATTGCGACACGAGCTCAGCCAATAGCGGTCGAGCTCGTGTCGCAATGGGGGAACTGACCCCGTTTGATTTGACAACGCAAAAAGGTATACATCATGGTAGTTGGCAAGAAACCCGATGCGGCGCGGCTGGACAAGATCGTCGCCGACGCCCGCCGCGCCGCCGATACGCGCGAGCTGGGCTACCGCGAACGCTCGCTCAAGATGTATCCGTGGATCTGCGGGCGCTGCATGCGCGAATTTACCCACACTAACGTGTCGCAGCTGACGGTCCACCACCGCGACCATAACCATAACAATAATCCGCCCGACGGCAGCAATTGGGAACTATTGTGCCTGTACTGCCACGATAACGAACACTCGCGCTACCTCGAAGCCGACCGTGGCGCCGGCTTGCTGTCTGACACTGTGCAGCCGGCAACGCACAATCCCTTTGCCGCGCTGGCCGGCCTGATTAAAAAGAAAGATGGGGCTTGAGGCGCCATCGCCAGAATTTTCTTCTGCTGTTCTCGTCCGCATCAATCCGGGTTCTTGCGATGATCCCGGCAGCGCTCGCACGGATAAAAGCTGATTGTAAGAAACTATAGTTGTCGAGAAAATTTACAGTCGCGGCAAGCATGAACCAGGGATTTCCGCTAAATCCTTGATAATTATCAATATTAATTTCCTGGCACAAGTATTGCTATTAGTGCCAGGTCAATTAATTATTAGAAATGTTCATGATGAAATTTGCAATTCCCCTCGCTTTCGCCGCCCTCTTCGCCACTACCGCTTCGGCCCACGCCGGCGTCATCTCCGATCTGGGCAACACCGGCTACTGGGGCGGCAACGACCACCATTACGGCGACGTGATCGGTGGCGCGATGTACGACGTCAAGGGTGCTACCGTCACCCGCGCGGGCAGCAAGCTGACCGTGTCGATCGACACCAGTTTCGCCGGCCACGCGGGCAGCGACACCTGGGCCGCAGCCAAGGGCATCGGCTACGGCGACGTGTTCCTCGCCGCCAACTGGAACCCGTTCGGCACCGATGCGCATCACGTCAACGACAACGCGGCCACCGGCACCAAATGGTCGTACGGCCTGAACCTGGACAATCGCTGGAGCAACACCGGCGGCACCTTCACGCTCTACGAACTGAACGGCGCCACGAATGCCGCCAACGTATTAATGTCGCAAAACTTCCTCACGTGCGCCCTGGGCACCCAGTGCTACTACCGCGATGGCCAGGCGACCGCCGTCAACACCGCCTCCAAAACGGTGCGCAATACCGGCATGACGGGCACCTGGACCGTGTCCGCCGACAAGGCTCTGCTGTTTAACATCAACATCGGCGGCAGCGCGCTGGCCGGCTTTGGCGACATCGCCCTGCATTGGGGCGAGACGTGCCAGAACGATGTCCTCGAAGGCTACACCGATGTTCCCGAACCGGCGACGCCGGCGCTGGTCGGCCTGGCACTGGCCGGCCTGGCGCTGCGCCGCAAAGCGCGCACCAGCGCCAAGGCGTGAGCAATCCCGGCGGCGCGGTAGCGGAAAGCGGGGGCTTTTCCGCTACGCGCCGTCGGCGACTGCCGGCCGGCGCGCGCCTGCGCAGGTATGCTATAACGCCGGTATGCGCAAAAATATTCTCGTTCTGTACGCCCATCCCAGCGCCCACTTGTCGCGCGTAAACGCGCGCCTGGCCGAGGCGGCGCGCGCCGTCGAAGGCGTGCAGGTGCACGCACTGTACGACACCTATCCCGACTTTTACATTGACGTGGCGCGCGAGCAGACACTCATGGCCGCCGCCGATGTCGTCGTCTTCCTGCATCCCATCCAGTGGTACAGCATGCCTTCGCTGCTCAAGGAGTGGGTCGACGCCGTGCTGCTGCCCGGCTGGGCCTACGGCGCCGGCGGCCATGCACTCGACGGCAAGCTGTACTGGCTGGTGGCCACCACCGGCAGCGCAGCCGATGCCTACAGCGCAGCCGGCCCTCATGGACGCTCGTTCGATGCCTATCTGGCGCCGTTCGCGCAAACCGCCGCCGTGTGCGGCATGCGCTGGGAACTGCCGCACATCCTGCATGGCGCGCATCACGCGAGCGAGGCGCAAGTGCAGGCGCACGTGGACGCGTTCACGGCGCGCCTGGCCGCGTTTTCCGCCCTTCCCGCACACAATTGAATACAAGCTGAGCTGACATGGAACATGCAATCCTGATCAACGCACTGGTCTACCTGGCGGCCGCCGTGGTGGCGGTACCAATCGCCAAGCGGCTGGGACTGGGCGCCGTGCTCGGCTACCTGCTGGCCGGCGTTGCCATCGGCCCGTGGGGTTTGCGCCTGATCGGCGAAGTCGACGTGATCTTGCATTTTTCCGAGTTTGGCGTCGTGCTGCTGCTGTTTTTGATCGGCCTGGAACTCGAGCCCAAGCGCCTGTGGGCCATGCGCCGCCCCATCTTTGGCAGCGGCGCGGCGCAGGTGCTGGGCGTGGCGGCGGCGCTGTGCGCGGCAGCCCTCTTGGCCGGGGTGGCGTGGAAGGTGGCGCTGATCGGCGCGCTCGGCCTGTCGCTCTCGTCCACCGCCATCGCCCTGGCCACGCTCGACGAGCGCAATTTGAAGGGCACGCCGACCGGCTCCTCCGCTTTTTCGATCCTGCTGTTCCAGGATATCGCCGCCATACCCATGATCGCCGTGGTGCCGCTGCTGGGGGTGGCCGCCGCCACCGGCGAGGGCGCCAACTGGGTCGATGCGCTGCGCATCGTCGGCGTGATCGTGGCCATCATCTTCAGCGGCCGCCACCTGGTACGCCCTGCCCTGCGCATGATCGCCAAGAGCGACCTGCGCGAAATCTTCACCGCTTTTGCGCTGCTGCTGGTGATCGCCATCGCGCTGCTGATGCAGTGGGTCGGCCTGTCGATGGCGCTGGGCGCCTTCATGGCCGGCGTGCTGCTGGCCGATTCAGAATACCGGCACGCGCTCGAAACCGACCTCGAGCCGTTCAAGGGTCTGCTGCTGGGGCTGTTTTTCATCGCGGTCGGCATGTCGGTCGACTTCGGCGTCTTCATGGCCCAGCCATGGCTCATTTTAGGCATCGTTGGCGCCTTCCTGGTGCTGAAAACGCTGGTGCTGTACGGCCTGGCCAAGCTCTTTGGCATCGCGCGCAGCCAGCGCGCGCTGTTTGCCTTTCTGCTTTCCCAGGGCGGCGAGTTCGCCTTTGTCGTGTTCGGCGCGGCGCAGGCGGCGCGGGTGCTGTCGGCCAACGTGGCCTCGATCCTGATCGTGGTCGTCGCCCTGTCGATGGTGGCCACGCCGCTGCTGCTGATCGTCTACGACAAGCTGATCGCCCCCCGTTTCAACGACCGCAAGGCGCGACCCGACGACGCCATCGAACACAACGAGCACCACGTGATCATCGCCGGCTTCGGGCGCTTCGGCCAGATCGTCGGACGCCTGCTGACGGTCAACCGCATCAAGCTGACGGTGCTTGACCACGACCCGGACCAGATCGACCTGGTGCGCCGCTTCGGCTCCAAGGTGTTCTATGGCGACGCCACCCGCATCGACCTGCTGCATGCAGCCGGCGCCGCCCATGCGCGCGCGCTGGTGGTGGCCATCGACGACATCGACGACAGCTTGAAGCTGGTGGAGGCGGTGCGGCACGCCTTTCCCGACCTGACCATCATGGCGCGCGCGCGCAACGTGACGCATTACTACGACCTGATGGACCGCGGCGTGACGATCATCGAGCGCGAAACGTTCGAATCGGCGCTGCTGCTCGGACGCGCCGTGCTGTGCGAACTTGGCTTTGGCGCTTACCGCGCACGCCAGGCGGCGCAGAAATTCAAGAAGATGAACATTGAAAACCTGGACAAGGTCTATCCCTTCTACAAGGACCAGGAACAGCTGGTGTCGATGGCCAAGCAGGCGCGCGACGAGCTCGAAGCCATGTTTTCGCTGGACGCGGAAGCGACGGAAAACGAACAGAAAAATGGCTGGGATTAGGCTTCGCACTTATTATTGCTAGCTCATGGCAAATAATGTGCAACTAAATAGCAAAAGACGGTATGCTAAAGGTGCTGATCCCGACCGCAGCATCCACCTTTTGACTGGAGCACACCATGAGCAAGCATGCCGCCGCGCCGAATGCCTCCCCCGCCCCCCTCGCCGAACCGATGATCGACATGAACATGACGCCGCTGATCGACGTCATGCTGGTCTTGATCATCATGCTGATCATCACCATTCCCCGGCAACAACACGCCACCACGCTGGCCATGCCCACCACCTCGGCGCAAGCGGAGCAACCGGTGGTGGTATCGATCGATGTTGATTTTGACGGCACCGTGCTGTGGAACGGGCTGGTGCTGCAAAGCCGCGCGGCGCTCGAGAGCAAGCTGCTGGCGGCATCGCGCGCGGCCGTGCCGCCGCAACTGCAACTGCGGCCCAACAAGCTGGCGCCCTACAAGGCGGTAGCCGGCATCATGGCGACGGCCCAGCGTGCCGGCCTGCTGAACATCGGCATCGTGGGCAACGAACAGTTCATGTAGGCGGCGCGCAGCGTGGCACGTGCCGGCGCACGCTGTCTTGTACCAGGTCGGCGCTGAACGGCTTGACGAGAAAGTCGGCGCCGCCCAACGCCAGCGCGCGCGCATGCAGTTCGGGGTCCAGGTGGCCGCTGACGAAAATCACGGGAATGGCGCACAACGCGGCGTCGCCCTTGAGCTGGCGGCACACTTCATAGCCGTCCATGCCTGGCATTTCAATATCGAGCAGCAGCACGGCCGGCGCCTGCTCGCGGCAGATCGCCAGCGCGTCGGCCCCGTTCAAGGCCATGCATACTTCGTACTCGTCTTTCAGCATCGCGTACAAGACCTGGATGTTGACCGGCTGGTCGTCGACCAGCAACACCAGCGGCCGGGCCTGCGCTGATCGCGGCGCCGTCATGCCAGCTCCCGCAGCAGGGCGCGGCACGCGCGGCTGGCCCCCTTGAAGTCGAGCGCCTGCATGCGCTCGTCAAGCGTCGTCAGGCGCGCACCCAGGACCGCGCCATGGCCTTCGCGCAGCTGCGAAAACACGTCGCAGGCGCCCATGTTGTGCCCGGCGAGCAGCTGCTCAAGTTGCTCCAGCACGCTTGCCAGCGGCGCCGCCTGCGGTCCCGGCGGCAGCGCTACCGGCGGCACCAGGGCGGCCACTTCCAGCGCCAGGTCGGCAACGCTGGCGTCCACCAAGCGTTGCACCGTGCGCAAGGCAAGGCCGACATCAACCGGATCGCCCCGCCGCAGCAAGCTTTCCAGTGCGCCGGTGTAGTCTTGCAACTCGGCCGCCCCGACAATACCGGCCGCGCTTTTAAAGGTGTGCAGGATATTCGGCGCGCCGTCGTGCCCGGGAAGCGCCAGCGCGGGGCTCAGCTCGATAAGGAACTGGGCGGCTTCAAGCGCATAGGTGCCGGCCAGCGCAATGAACAATTCTTCGTTGCCGCCCAGGCGCAGCAGCGCCTGCTCGCGCTCGATCGACGAGGCTCGTGGCTGGGCCGCGGGTGCCGCAGTCGTTCCACTGGCCGCAGTCGTTCCACTGGCTGCAGTTGCCGACGCGCTGCCCGCGCTGCGGCAATGCTTGAGCAGCACCGCCACCAGCGTGGCGATATCGACCGGTTTTCCGACATGGTCGTCCATGCCGGCGGCAAGGCAGGCTTCGCGGTCGCTGGGCATCACGTTCGCTGTCATGGCAATGACGGGCAGGCTGCGGCAGGCGGGCAGGCGGCGCAGCGCGCGCGTGCAGTCGTAGCCGTCCATGTCGGGCATCTGCACGTCCATCAGGATGGCGTCGTAGCGCCGCGCGAGCACCATCTCCAGCGCCAGCGCGCCCCCGCCGGCCACGTCGACTTGCGCGCCGGCGTGCGCCAGCAGGCCACACGCGATTTGCTGGTTCAACAGGTTGTCGTCCACCACCAGCACGCACAGGCCACCAAGAGGCGCCCGTGCGTTTGCAGCGTTTGCAGCGTTTGCAGCGTTTGCAGATTCTGCCGCTGCGGCCGGTGCCGCGGCGGGCAGCGCCTCGATGCCATGCCCGGCGCGCGCGCTGGTCACCGCCTCGAGCAGCATCTGGGGCGTAACCGGCTTGGTCAGAAAGCCGTTGAGCAGCGCGCGTTCGCCCTGGGGCCGCGCGGCGAGCGACCCGCGCCCGTGCGCGGTCACCATCACCACGATCGGCGTCGGATTGTCGATGCGGATGCGGCGCGCCAGTTCCCACCCGTCCATGCGCGGCATGCGCCAGTCGAGCAGCACCACGTCGAAGGCGGGATGCGCGGCCAGTACCGCCAGCGCTTCTTGGCCGCTGGCCGCGTCCAGCGCCAGCCAGCCGAACGAAGTGGCCATGCTCACCAGGCTGCGGCGTGACAGGGCATGGTCGTCGACCACCAGCACGCTGAGCTGCGCTACTGGTAATTGCGGTAACGGCGGCAACGGCGGCGCGCCACCTGTGTGCAGCTCGGCGCCGCAGCGTCCAAAACGGGCCGAAAACGAAAAACAGCTGCCCTGCCCCAGCGTGCTGCGCACCGCCAGCTTGCCGCCCATCAGCTCGACCAGACGCTGGCTGATCGTCAGTCCCAGCCCGGTGCCGCCGAAACGGCGCGCAGTCGACGCTTCGGCCTGGGTAAAGCCTTCAAAGATGCTGCCCAGCTTGTCGGGGGCAATGCCAATGCCGCTGTCCTGCACCGAAAAAACGATGTCGTGGCCGTCGGGCGCACTGCCGGCCAGCGCCAGCGTGACGGTCACTTCGCCGTGCTCGGTAAACTTGATCGCATTGCTGGCCAGGTTGATGAGCACCTGGCGCAAGCGCGTAACGTCGCCCACCAGCGTGGCCGGCAAGTCCGGGGCAATGACGAAGATCAGCTCCACATCCTTAGGGCCGAGCAGCGCCGAAAGGATGGTCGACAGGTCGCGCAGCAAGGTGTCGACCCGGAACGCTGCGCTTTCCAGGGCCAGCTTGCCCGCTTCCACCTGCGAAAAATCGAGGATATCGTTGAGCAGGCCAAGCAGCGAGCGCGCCGCCGAGTCGGACTTGACCGCGTAGTCGCGCTGCAGCGGCGTCATGGCCGTGTGCTGCAGCAGTTCAAGCATGCCCAGCACTGCGTTCATGGGAGTGCGGATTTCATGGCTCATGTTGGCCAGGAACTGGCTCTTGGCGAGATTGGCTTGCTCGGCCTGGTCGCGCGCGTCGGCCAGCACGCGCCGCACTTCGCGCTCGGCGCCGATATCCTTGGCAATGCCCAGGTAACCGACGATGGCCGCTTCGCTGTCGCGTACCGCCGTCACCGTCAGGTTGACCGGCAAGCTGCTGCCATCCTTGCGCACATAGGTCCAGTCGAGCGACTCCGAACCGCCCGCGCGCGCAGTGGCGATGAATACCTCGAAGCCGTCAAGCGCGCGGCCCGATCCGTGCCCCAGCGTAGCGCCACGGCGGCGCACTTCATCGGCATCGTGAAACAGCGTTGGCGTGGCCTTGCCGATCAGTTCGGCTGCACTGTAGCCGAGCATGCGTTCGGCGCCGGGGCTGAACAGTTCAATGGTGCCTTGCTCATCGGTCTGGATAATCGAAAAATCGCTGGCGGCGTTGACCACGCCTTGCAATTGGCGCAGCGCGACTGCCTTGCCAGCTTCGGCCCGCTTGAGCGAGGAAATATCGCTGACAAAACCGTACAGGCCGCACACCTGGCCGTCCTGGATATCGGGAATGTACGACAGCAACGCGTCGCGCACCTCGCCTGAGGCGAGGGTCACGCGCCGTTCAAAGATTTCGCGGTTGCCCGCCAGCGCCGAGCGCAGGCGGGCCTCGATCTCGGCAAAGCGGGTGCTGCCGAGCACCTCGCTGATATGCTGCCCGCGAATGGCCTGCGGCGACTTGCCGAACCATTCGAAGTAAGCGTGATTGGCGAAGCGGTTGCGCAACTCCTTGTCCCAGTACACCACCAGCGCGGGCGTGTAATCGATAAACTGTTGCAGCGCCGCTTGCGCGTGGCCCAGTTCTTCGCTTTTGTGCGCCAGTTCCGCCAGGCTGGTTTCCAAATTGCCCTGGGCGCGCCGCCGTTCGGCATTTTCGTGCAGCATGCCCTGGCGCGACTGCTGCAACTGCAGCGTCATCGCGTCGAAAGTATGGCCCAGGATGCCGATCTCATTCGTTTCGAGCAAATTCAGACGCAGGTCCAGGTTGCCTTCGATAACTTGTTCCGTCATGCGCTGCAGCGCGGCCACGGGCTGCAGCACGCGGCGCCGGATCACCATGCTGGCAATGGCAATCAGCACCACCAGCACGGCCAGGCTGGCGATGGCGGCGACGGTGGCGCGCTGCTGCGCCGCCTCGAGCGCCAGCCGGTTCAGCTGCATCAATTCAAAGCCGTCGTCGAGCATGTCCTGCGCTGTCAGGAACAGGGCGCTGACGACCGCGCCGGTTTTCCTGCGCCCCACGTCGCTGGTGCCCGGCGGATCGCGGGCAATGCGCTGGAACAGGCGATCAAGCGTGGCCAGATTGGTTTTTTCACGCGCGAGCAGGGTACGCTCGACGGCACCACTGTAATGGTGACCCGCCAGCGCCTGCTGAAAACTTGCGTAGCGACTAGCCCACTGCGTGCGCGCCCGTACTTCGCCATACAGGGCCACCTCCATCGACAGGTAACGCAGCGTGGTTACGGCGCGCACCGTTTCCTGGGCCATGCTGATTTGTTCAGTTTTGCTGCGCACTTGGCGCGCGGCCAGCGCCGTTACAGCCAGCGTGGCGGCAAAGGCCAGCGAAGCGAGCACCGTCAGCAGCGTGCGTTGGTGATTGAGCAGCATGGCTAGCGGATGATCCGGTCGGCGTCGGGCACGACCGCGCGCAACGGTTCGGGCCGGATGAAATCGAGGTAGGTCGGCACCACGGCGGGGACCGCGCCCTTGGCAATCGCCCAGCGTTCCTGGGCGGACAGGGCAATGAGCAGCGACTGGTCGAGCACCAGCGTGTAGTCGGCCGGATTGAACGCCTGGGCCAGTTGCGCCGGCGGCACCCCGATCGCCGCCCCCACTGCCGCACGCGCTTGCTCGGGCTGCTCTGCAATATAGCTATTGCTGGCCTTGATCGCGGCCAGCAGGGAGCGCAGCTCGGCCTGGTGCTGGGCGATGTAGGTCAATTTTCCTACGAGCAGGACGCGGTAGACAAATATATCCTCTCCGTACAAGGTGACCGCCTTGGCGCCGAATGTGTTGTTCAGGTGCGCCAGGTCCGGATGCCAGACCGTGACGGCATCGACCTTGCCCGCCTCCAGCGCAGCGACCAACTGCCCGGGACCGAGGCTCTGGACGTCGACGTCGGCGCGCGCGATATCGTTCACGTCGAGCAGCGTATCGAGGAAAAATTCGGCATTGGTGCCAACCACCGTCCCCACCCGCTTGCCCTTGAGCGCTGCGGCAGTGGTAATCCCCGCGTCGCGCCGGGCCACGATGGCCATCGTCTTGCGCGACTCGAATACCGTAGCCAGCGCGGCAATGCGTTCGCCGCGCAGCACGGCGTGCATGAAGGGCGTATCGGCCACCAGCGCCAGGTCGGCACTGCCGTCCAGCACAGCTTGCAGTGCCTGTTTGCCCAGCAAGAAGCGCTTCAATTCGACCTGCAAGCCTTGCTGCGCAAACAGCTTTTGCTCGCTGGCGGTGAACATGGAGCCGGCTGCCAGTTGCACCGGGATCGCCACCCGCACCAGCAGCAAGGGCGCTGCAGGCCGCTTGCGCTGCAGGCCGAACAGCAGCGCGCCGATGGCAAGGGCCGCAACCGTGCAGAGCAGGAAGGTGGCACGCTTCGACAGTTTCATGGACGGCAGAACCTTTCAGTGGACCTGGTGGCGTTGCTCAGCCTACACTAAAATCCATGGATCAGGAGAAACACGAGCGTTCCAGCCGGGGCATGTGGTGTGGCCCGCACAAAAAAAGCCCACCGCGAAGGGTGGGCTAAATCCAAATTCTTGGTAGAAAGTGGAGGAGACGGCGCAATGATGGTGCATGGCACCAAGAATGTCCATCGCCCGTCCATGGATTAGAACCACTCCTCGGTTTGCCAAGAAAAACCCAATCGCTGGGTTCGCTGTCGGTAGCTATTTGTTGGCGGGGGGACTTACGGCTGGGCCGGCGGCACGCCGAGGCCGTTGCGTACCGCCGTCAGTTGCGCCAGGATGGAAATGGCGATTTCCGGCGGCGTCTTGCTGCCGATGTACAAGCCGATGGGCGCGTGCAGGCGGTCGAGCTGCGCGGCGCTGACGTCGAACTGCAGCAGCCGTTCGCGCCGCCGCGCCGTGTTCAGGCGCGAACCGATCGCGCCTACGTAAAACGCGTCCGAACGCAGCGCTTCCATCAGCGCCAGGTCGTCGAGTTTGGGGTCGTGCGTGAGAGCCACCACGGCGCTGCGCCGGTCCAGCTTGAGCGCGAGCACCAGGTCGTCCGGCATGGCGTGCACCACTTCCACGCCGGCCACGTTCCAGCCGGCGCGCACCTCTTCGCGCGGGTCGCACACGATGACGTGATAGTCCAGGCCCACGGCCACCTGCGCGAGAAACTGCGACAAGGGCCCGGCGCCGATCACCAGCAAGCGCCAGCGCGGCCCAAACGTATTGGTCAGCACGCCGTCCTGCAAGGCCAGGCCCTGTTCCGGCGCCGCCTCGCAAATTTCAACCCGCCCCGATGCCAGATGCACGCTGCGCGCCACCATGTGCTTGCGCTCCAGGCGCGCGAGCACGTCCTTGATGCCGCTCGCCCCCGATAGCGGTTCGCAGGCAAGGCGAATCGTGCCCCCGCACGGCAAGCCGAAACGGTGCGCATCGCCGGCCTCGACGCCATAGGTCAGCAGTTCGGGCGCGGCCGCAAAGCCGCCTTCCCTGGCGCGCGCGATCAGGTCGTCCTCGATGCAGCCGCCCGACACCGACCCGACGACAACGCCATCGGCCCGGATCGCCATCATGGCGCCTTGCGCGCGCGGGCTCGACCCCCAGGTCTGCACGACGGTGACGAGCTGGCAGCCAAAGCCGGCGTCCAGCCAGCCGTCAACGGTTGTCAATACTTCCCTGTCCATGCTGTTCATTGCGGCCTCGCCTCGGTAGAAGGTCGCATCGTAGTCGAAATGCCGGTTCGATGCGTAAAATGGGGCTTTTCAACGGTCGGCAAGGCGCTCATGGACGTGGTTGGCATACTGCTGGCGGCCGGGCGCGGACGGCGCTTCGATCCAACGGGCGCGCGCAACAAGCTGCTCGCCCCGCTCGCCGGCGGCGAACCGGTGGCGCTGGCCAGCGCGCGCACCATGCTGGCCGTGCTGCCCAGGGTCGTGGCCGTGGTCCCGTCGGCCGACGGCAGCCTGGCCGCGGCCCTGCGCGCCATCGGCTGCGAGGTCACCGCCGTCATCGGAAACGGGGCCGCCGGCGGCGACACCGAACGCGGCATGGCCGCCTCGCTGGTGCACGCAGTGCGCCATTCGCTGCCCGCGGGAGAGGCGTGGATCATTGCGCTGGCCGACATGCCCTACGTGCAGCGCGCCACCATCGCCGCCCTGCGCGACGCGCTCGACGCTGGCGCTGCCATTGCCGCGCCGGTGCAGGGCGGGCGGCGCGGCAACCCGATCGCCTTTGGCCTCACCCACCTGGCCGCGCTGCTCGCCCTCGAAGGCGACCAGGGCGCGCGCGCCATCTTGCAGCAGCACGCCGTGACCGAGATCGCGGTCCGAGACCCAGGCATTTTTCAGGATATCGACACGCCTTCGGATTTGCCGCAGCGACGCGACTAAGCAATTTTCCCGGTATTGCCAACAGTGCGCCTAGCCCACCAGCAGACCCAGCTCGAGCATCAATTCGGCCGCTTGCCGGGTTGAGATGAGCGCACCCTTGAACAGTTTGGCGTTGGAAAGCTTGATGCCGGCGATGTCGGCGCCGCGCAGGTCGGCGCCCTCGAAGCGCGTATCCTTCAGGTGCGCGTTGCGCAGGCTGCACTCCTCGAACACGGTTTCCCGAAAGTCGCACCCGGACAAGTCGGCATCCTGGAAATCAAGTCCCACCAGATGCGCCTTCTTGAACGACATCCGGCAGCAATAGGCGCCGGCCATCAGCGACTGCGTGAAGACCAGGCCGAGCTGGCCCACTTCCTCGAAATGGGCGCCGGTCAGCTTGCACTCCTTAAAGCTGGCCGAGGCCATGCGCGCGCGGCGCCAAACGGTGTTGTTCAGGTCGCAGCTGGTGAAGTGCGCGTCGACCAGGTCGGCCGACTCGAAATCGGCCTGGCCAGCGCGGCAGCGCTGCCACTGCGTGCGCGCCAGGCTGGCCGCGTATAGGGACGTTTCCAGGAACGTGCAATTGTGAAACCGCGCTTCCTGCAAGTCCAGCCGCGACAAATCGGCGCCGTTGAAGTCGCATGCCTCGAACACCAGCGGCCCCTTGGCCTGCCCGATCAGGTGCCGCATGTCGTCGCGCGTGGGCGCAATGGCGCAAATGGTGACGGTGGAGTCTGGCATGGGGACAGGCGAGATGGCGGGCCTGCATTGTAGCTTGCCGGCGCCCTCCACAGCTGCGACGAGAAATTGCATTATTTACATTCTTGCCGAATATATCGGTATGATGGCGCATGAAAAAACGCTTCCTGCCCCTGTTCCTGCCCCTGTTCCTGTTCCTCCCCCTGTTCCTCCCCCTGCTGCTGTGCGCCTGCAACGTCTTGTCCGGCGCGCTGACCGACAAGGATGTCGCCACCTATATCCAAGCCTACAAGAACATTTCCGCGGCCACGCCTGAACTGGAAAAGCTCAAGAGCGAGAACCAGGCCGTCTCGCTGTTTACCTGCGGTCCATGCCGGGCCCGGCTTACAAGGGCGGTGCAGCAGGCGGGCTACGCCGACCTGAAGAGCTTTATGGCGATGGATATCCGGATGCACGTCACGCTGCGCGCCTATCTGTATGTGGAAATTACCCGGATGGGGGGCGAAGTGGGGAAGTCGGTGGCGGCCGAGGATTTCTGCAAGATCAAGGAAAATATCGCGCGCTCAAGCGACCCCAAGGAAATGGCGCTGCAGTGCGAACGGCTGCGCACCTATTCCGGCTTTCTCGCCAAGGCGGGCGCCATGGCCGTCAAGCTGGCCGAAAAGCTGCTCAAGGAAGGCGACATCGAGATGGTCGCCAAGCATTTCAAACAAATCGTCGCCCTCGGCAGTCTTACGTATCCCGAGGAATTTAGCGGCGGCGGCGGCTACGACGACTGACCGGCTGGGGCCTCGACCAGCACTTCGCGAATTTTGTTGGCCAGTTCCTCGCGCCGGTATGGCTTACCCAGCAGCTTGACGCCAACATCGAGCCGCCCGTCGGTGGTGAGGGCATTGCGCGTATAGCCCGAGGTGAACAGCACGCACAGCTGCGGCAGCAGCACCCGCGCGCGCGCGGCCAGCTCGGTGCTGGTCACCGGCCCCGGCATCACCACATCGGTAAACAACACATCGATGGCCACTGCGCCGCTGATGATACGCAAGGCGCTCTCGCCGTCTTCGGCATGCAGCACCTGGTAACCGAGTTCGCCCAGCATATTGACGGCCGTGGCGCGCACGTCCGGATCGTCCTCCACCACCAGGATGGTCTCGCTGCCGCCCTGCGCCGGCGCTTCCCTCACTACCCGGCCGGGCGCTTCGGCCAGCTGCGAACGGGGCAGGTAAATCACGACCGTCGTCCCCTTGCCGGGCTCGCTGTCAAGCTCGATGTGCCCGCCGCTTTGCTTGACGAAGCCGTACGCCATGCTCAAGCCCAGGCCCGTACCCTGCCCCACCGGCTTGGTGGTAAAAAAGGGTTCAAAAGCGACCGCGCGCACTTCGGCATTCATGCCGGTGCCCGTATCGGCCACGCTCAGGCGCACATAGTCGCCAGCAGGCAAGTCGACCATGCGGCGCGCGTGTTCCGGGTCCACCGTGGCGTTTGCCAGCGCCACCGTCACGGTGCCACCGCCCGGCATGGCGTCGCGCGCATTAATGACCAGATTCAAGACCACGTTTTCCAGCTGGCCACGGTCGACCTGGGTGTTCCACAAGCCATCGGCAGTGTCGAACCGGATCTGCACCGCGCCGCCCAGTGCGCGCTGCAGCAGGTCGTCCATGTCAAGCAGCGTGCGCTGCAGGTTGACGACCACGGGCTGCAAGGGTTGGCGGCGCGCGAACGAGAGCAGCTGCGAGGACAGCTTGGCGCCCCGCTCGACCGCCGACTGCATGCTTTTCAAGCGCTTTTGCAAGCGCTCATCGCCCGCGCTCATCGACTGCATCAATTGCACGTTACCGCTGATAATATGCAGCACGTTATTGAAATCGTGGGCGATGCCGCCGGTCAGCTTGCCGACCGCTTCCAGGCGCTGCGCATGCTGCAGCGCGCTGCGCGCTTCGTCCAGCGCCTGCGTACGCTGCACTTCCAGGCGCTGCGCCACTTTGCGCTCCGAAATGTCGCGGATAAATGCGCTGACCGCGTAGCCGCCGGCCTGGGGGAAGCCGGCCAGCGCCAGCTCGACCGGAATCAAGGCGCCGTCCCGATGCTGCGCGTTCACCTCGATCACATTGCGCGCCAGCGTGCCCTGCCCGGTTTCCACGAAGCGCCGAAAGCCGGCGTTGTGCGCCGCGCGCAGGGCGGGCGGGACGATCAGCTTGGCCAGGTCGCGCCCGACCGCATCCCGGGCGCTCCAGCCGAGCAGCGTTTCAGCCTTGCCGCTCCAGTCGGTCACGACGCCGTCGGGCGCGACGGCGATAAAGGCGTCGTGCGCGTGTTCCAGGATGACCTTGACGCGCTGCTGTTCGCTTGCCAGCTGCTCGACCGTCACGCGCAGCGCCGATTCGCTTTCCTTCAGGCGGGTAATGTCGGTATGGGTGCCGATGGTACGCATGGGCAGGCCGGCCTCGTCGCGCGTGACGGCCATGCCGCGCCCGCGGATCCACTTCCAGCTGCCATCCTTGCAGCGCATCCGGTATTCGGCCTCATAGGTCTGCGAGGTGCTGCGCGCAAAGGCGTCGACAATGGCCAGCACCGCCAGCGCGTCGTCCGGATGGAGCAGCAACTCCCACGCGGCCGGCGTGTCGGCGATGTCCTCTTCGCTGTAGCCGAGCATTTCCTTCCAGCGCCGCGAATAAAGCGCTTCGCCGGTGCCGCTGTTCCAGTCCCATACTCCGTCGCCGGCGCCTTCGAGCGCGTATTTCCAGCGAAATTCGCTCTCGCGCAACTGCGCCGTGGTGGCGCTGGCCAGCGCCATGGCGCGTCCGCGGCCGGACGCGAGCGACCAGACCAGCAGCGCGAACAGCGTGCTGATGGCCAGGCCGACGACGGCAATGACGGTGGGCCGGTCCGAGCGCATGCGCGCTTCGAACAAGGGCGCGGAGCGAAATTTCAGGTTCCATGGCCGTCCGCCGACGGCAATCTTGCGCGTTGCCTGGTACAGCGGCCGGTGCGTGGCAGCGGCCGCCGCCGGGGCGACGTACAGCAGGCTTTCGGGCGCCAGCGAGAGCCCGTCGTAAATGGTCAGCACGATGTCGCTGCCACGCTCGCCACCGATGCCCGCCATCAGGTCGTCCATCCGGAACGGCGCGCCCACCCACCCCACCAGGCTGGCGCGGCGCTCCTCGGGCGTGGCCGCCGGCAGACCGCGGCCGTACACGGGCAGGTACATGACCAGGCCGACCTGCTCGTGGCGCCCAATTTCCTGGATCAGCCGCACTTTGCCCGAGGCGGCCGCCTCGCCGCTGTCGCGCGCGCGTTCCATTGCCTCGCGCCGGGTCGGCTCGGTCAGCATGTCGAAGCCGAGCGCGCGCGGGTTCAGGCCGGTGAACGGTTCGATATGGGTGATGGCGCTGGCGCCGCCCTGCCGTCCGGGCGCGGTCAGCGCGGCCAGCGCAATGCCCTGAATGCCGGGAAACTTTTCACTGAGACGGAGCGCAGCGACGTACAGCTGGAAGTCTTCCCTGCGCACCTTCATCGATCCCATCAGGTGCGCCTGGGTGCCGCGTTCCACCTGTTCGTAGGTGGCCATGCGCTGCTCGATGCGGCGCACTGCCTGGCGAACCTGGTAGTCGAACTCGGATTGGGTGTTGCTGGCGACCTCGAACTGGGC
Source organism: Massilia sp. TWP1-3-3 (assembly GCF_049897805.1). Lineage (NCBI taxonomy): Bacteria > Pseudomonadati > Pseudomonadota > Betaproteobacteria > Burkholderiales > Oxalobacteraceae > Massilia > Massilia sp. TWP1-3-3. Next base: position 60,852 of record NZ_JAFCWX010000031.1, on the reverse strand, counting down.
CACGCGCCAGGCGCCAAACGTCACCGCCAGCGACAAGGCGCCCACCAGCAGCGCCAGGATCAATGGCGTACGCCGTCCCCGCATGCGCCGCGCGACGGGAACCTGGTCCATACTTGCATTACGGGAAGCACGCAGTTTTGCCATAAATAGTCGTCGACGGAGAGCTGCGACCATTATGCGGTATGCGTCAGATTGCCGCCACCCAATACGCGATGCGGCGCCAGCTTGCCACCGCCGTGCGCCAGCGCACACAAGAAGCCCGGCGCCACGGGCATACTAGGGTTGGATTCCAACCCAACAATGAATACATCAATCCGCACAACAATTTGCACACAAGAAAGGGGCAAGCGATGCAAGCTGAAACCACCTCAAGCAGCCGTCCGGCCATGGATGCCGAGACGCTCGACTTCATCCGCGGCGTGTTCGCGCTGGTGCGCGCGGGCGATGCAGCGCGCCTGGGATCGCTGATCGACAAGGGTACGCCGGTCAACTTTCGCAATGACAAGGGTGACAGCCTGATCATGCTGGCCAGCTATCACGGCCACCTGGACACGGTGCGCTTATTGCTCGAAGCGGGCGCCGATCCGAACGTTGCCAACGACCAAGGACAAACGCCGCTGGCGGGCGTGGCCTACAAGGGCTATCTCGAGATCGCGGAACTATTGCTCGCGCACGGCGCCTGGATCGAGGGCGCCAGTCCCGACGGCAAGACGCCTTTGATGATGGCGGCCATGTTCAACCGGCCGGCGATCGTCGAGCTGTTCCTGGCGCATGGCGCGGCCATCGATGCCGTCGACAGCCGCGCCATGACGGCGCTGACGCTGGCCCAGACGATGGGAGCGCAAGATACCTTTGCCCAACTCACTGCCCGGCTGGGATAAGGAATAAGCGCCGGTTACGCGACGCGCACCCAGTCCATCACCCAGTTTGTTTGCCAGCTCGCGCCGGCATCGCGCGAACTGGCCTGCTGCCAGCGGCACGCGGCACGCGGCAGCGCTGATGTTGTCCCACATGCCACGCACTTCGACGGGGTGTTCGCCATCCATCCCGTGCGAAGTGAACACGCCCACCCCCTGTTCAAAATACCCTTCGCTCCCCGGCGTGAGCAGCACGCCGCTTTTCGCATTCACCCAAAAATCGGACCAGACCTGATTTTCCTTGTTCAGCAGGCGCAATCCCATGCCGCTGAAGTTGCGGGATGGAATGCGCAATTCCTCCACGCTCGCCGCGCCGTCCAGGATCGACCAGCAGGTCGCTTCACCGTCGAAACTGTCCCACACATCGGCGCTGCCAGCTTGCAGCTGTCGATGGGCGATTTTCCACTGCCCCGACAAAAAATCGAAGTCGCCCGGCCTACCGATGGGGGGCATATTGCTGTTTGCTGCTGCTGTCATGTGGCTCGCTCTTAGGGCAATAGAAGCCGATATGGTATGGCGCGCTTGCACATCAGACAAGCCAAAATCAATGGAAAAGCGGCGCTCGCAACCGTGGCTTTAAACGAAATTGGTCCGTTCGGCTTTCAGGTTTATACGACGCTTTGCACCCCAATTGCTTGCTGCCTTTGGGCGCGACAAAATAAGATTTCGTTTCGTTACCCTGGGGCCGCTGCTGGCGCACCGTGAAGGCAAGACGGCGTGTGTCGGCAAAACTGCCTGCCACCTCGGCGCTTACCCGGTCGTATCGGCCGTCATTGAGCGCGATGTCGACGATCATGGCCTTGCTGTCGCCCAAGGCCAACAGCGCGCGGTCCATTTCGCGCCGCAATCCGCGCGGCCCAGTCAATATTGCGTTCCTTGAAAAAGGCATAGTCGAGACTGAAAATTTCCGCCATCGCCTTGAAGCTGGTGAGCGCGTCGGTGGCGACCGGCAGGCGGCAGTTGGCCGGTATCTGCGCACTACGCTCAAGGGAGTAAGTGGCGGGCAACTCCGCGGATAAATAAAGATTGGCACTCACCCGCTCGGCATTGGCGGTGCGGGGAAATGTCATTTCCCTGAACACATCGCCGGGCGCTGTCACCATGTCGGAATAGCAAAACGACCTCGTTTCCTGAAACTGCGTGACAGCATTTTCTGTAATCTCCAGCATGCTTCCCTCGCCCGACACGCGCCAGGCACCCTGCAGATTGGCATCGAAATGATTACCTCGAAAAACTGTTCCGACGATCTCGTGCGTGCTCGGCGCAGCGGGCACAACAGGTTGCGCGGGGTGCCCGCCGCCGCATCCGGCGACACCTGCCACCAGCGCAAGCATGGACAGTAGCGCGCCGGGTGTACGCGAAACAGTCATCTGTTCAGTCATCATTATCGTTTGCATTTTTCCCGATCGGTCGGCGTTGGGTTGACGTCCGGTTCGATCCAGGCGGCGCCGGCGAAGGCGCCGGCGCAGTTAAACCCGGTGAACACCATGGTGGGGCAGGGCCGGAAGTCATGCCGGCATACCCAGGCACAAGTATCGGCTCGCGCTTGACAACATCTTCCCGGCGCAGGCGCGCCGATCCATCGGAGCAAACTCTGCTATCGTAAGCGGGCTTTTTTACCGCTTACCCACTTGACCATGCCCATTGACCGATTGCGTCCATTCCTGCTCTGCCTTTGCCTGGCCGCCGCTGCGCCCGGCCGCGCGGCCGACACCGTCGTTTTGTACGGCGACGCCGACTATCCGCCCTATTCCTACGTCGACCATGGGCGCTTCACCGGCATCTACGTGGACCTGATCAAGCGCGCCGCTGACACGATGGGGCCGCAATTCAACGTGCAATTGCAGCCATTGCCCTGGAAACGCGGCTTGGCGGACATGGAAAGCGGCCGCGCTTTCGGCTTGTTTCCACCCGGACAAAAGAAGGAACGGCCGTACATCAGCGTTTATTCACTGCCGATGTACCGCGAAACCGTGGTCCTGTTCTGCAACGACACCATCATGAAGTCGCCGCGCGCCGCGTTCCCCACCGACTTCACGGCCCTGACTATCGGCGTGAATGCGGGCTTTTTGCTGTCGGGTCGCCTGATCGATGCGGCCAACAAGGGCTTGCTGCGACTGGCACCTGCCAGCGGCAATGAAGCGAATCTTAAAAAACTCGCTCTGGGCCGCATCGACTGCTACGCGTCCGATCGCGGCGCGGCGCTGTATTCGCTCAAGCGACTCCATGCGGCCGGCGAGCTGGGCCCTTTCATGTTGCGCGAAGCGGTCGAGCTGTCCGGCGAGAACACGTACATCGGCTACAGCGCCGCCAACAATCCCCCCTACAAGGCCGCTTTCATCGCCAGGATGAACGCAGCCATCTTGGCGCTCCACAAAAGCGGCGCAGCGGCCCGGATCGAGAAATCTTACCTGCGCTGACCAATGATCGCGTCGCATGCTCCGCACAAGGAACCCGACGAACACAATGGACACAATAAGCGGCCTGCCGCCGCGCCGTCTATGGAAAGGATACAAACCATGAAACCTGTCAGTTCGCTGGGCAGCCGGATTGCCCGCGCTTACCTGTTGTTCGCCCTGGGCTGTTCGCTGTTCTTTGCGAGTGTGGCCGGCTTCGTGGTGGAAGGCATCGAATTCAAGATGGTGCACGAGCGCCTGCGGGATGTGGCCGCGTGGGCCGCGCCGCGCCACGAAGCCAAGCTGTCGGTGGCCATGCCCAGCGGCTTGATATTTCACCACGGCGAGGCGATCCCGCTGTCGCTGCGCAACTTGCCCGAGGGGGTGCAGGACGTGGCGGTCGATGGCGTGCAGCTGCCGGTGTACGCCGGCCACACGGCCTCCGGCCCCTACGTGGTAGTGGACCACGCAAGCGATTACGGAAAAGTCGAAATCGCCGTCTATTCGCTGCTGGGCGTGGGCTTTTTGGGTTTTATTGCCATGTCGGTCTTTTTGGGCCGCTTCATGGCACGCCAGGTCGTCGCCCCGATCGAGGCGCTGTCGACGGCCGTGAGCGACGGCAGCGCGGACCTGCCGCTGCAAGAGCGCAACGATGAACTGGGAATCCTGGCGCGCGCCTTTGCCAGCCACACCCGGGAACTGCAAGCCTTTCTCGACCGCGAACGTTATTTTACCGGCGACGTCAGCCACGAACTGCGCACGCCGCTGACCATCATCGGCGGCGCCGCCGAGATCCTCGCGCTGCACACCGGCGCCGAGCCGGCCTGGCAAGGCCCGCTCGAGCGCATCGCGCGCGCCGCCCGCGACGCCAGCGAGAGCGTGGCAATCCTGCTGCTGCTGGCCAGGTCGCCCGAACTGATCGCCTCGCAAGAATTGTCGATGAGCGCGGTGGTGCGCGAGGAAGTAGCGCGCCACCAGGCGCTGGTCGCCGGCAAGCCGGTCGTCCTGCAGCACGCCGGCGGCCTTGACTTTACCGTGCGCGCGCCGGCCCAGTTAGTGTCGGCGCTACTCGGCAACCTGATCCGCAATGCCTGCCTGTATACCAGTGACGGCGCCGTCAGCGTCGCGCTGGCCGAGCGCGCCATCATCGTGCATGACACCGGCAAGGGCTTGCCCTCTGCCATCCGCGCCATGCTGAACGGCGAGCCCGACGCCGCCCCGCTGCACGGTTCGGAAGGCACCGGTATCGGCCTGGCGCTGGTGATGCGCATTTGCCGTCAGCTGAACGTGACGTTGCGGGTGGACAATACGGCTGCTTGCGGCACTGTCTTTACGCTACGCTTTCCGCCTAAATCAATCCATCCTGCATTTGCCTCGAAGATGTAGTTCTTACTCACAGTTAACGCAATCTTAACGCCGCCATCACACTGTGTTGACGCGGTAAGGCGTAGGCTGCGCCCCAAGGAGTGGGCTTGCGCATGCCAGCGCGGTGTTCGGGGCCCTCCGGTCACTCTGGAATGCCGCTTTGAAGCTTCGCCTCACCCGTCACACTCTTGCCGATTTCCTGCCGCTGATCGCTTCCCTGTTCCTGGTCGCCGTCGACAACTTTGCCTTTTGGAAGAGTTTTATCGGCGCCACCGCCGGCGGCCCGCTCGCTGGCGTGCCGGTGCAAGTGGGCATGTTCTTGCTGCTGGTGCTCACCTTTACTGCTTTCCTGGCGCTGATCAACTTTCGCTACGTCCTCAAACCAGTGCTGCTGCTGCTGCTGATCGTCACGTCGGTGGCCAGTTACTTCATGAACCACTATGGCACCCCGATCGACTGGTCAATGGTGCAAAACATCATGGAGACCGACACGCGCGAGAGCGTCGAACTATTTAGCTGGCAAATGGTCCTGTCGGTTCTGCTGCTGGGCGTACTGCCGGCGGTCCTGCTGTGCCTGGCGCCGCTGCGCTACGGCAGTGTGCGGCGCCAGATCGCCGTCAACCTGGGCACGCTGGCCGGGGCAGCGGTGGTGGCGCTGCTGCTCCTGATGCTGATGTTCAAGTCGCTGGCCCCGGCGCTGCGCGAACATCGCGAGTTGCGTTTCTTGCTCACGCCAACCAATGTCATCCAGGCGGTCAACGGCTACGCGCAGCGCAAATTCACGGCGCCGGTGGTGGTCGCGGCGCTGGGCACCGATGCCCGCAAAGGGCCGCTTTGGAGCGGCCAGACGCGGCGCACCGTCACCGTCATCGTGGTTGGTGAAACGGCGCGCGCCGCCAATTTTTCGCTCAACAAGTATGCCCGCCCAACCAACCCGCTGTTGGCCAAGCAGGCGGGACTGGTTAATTTCAGCAATATGCAGTCGTGCGGCACAGCCACCGCAGTCTCGGTCCCTTGCGTCTTTTCCGCGCTGGGGCGCCACAATTATACGGACACCCGGGCGCGCAGCCAGGAAGGCTTGCTCGATGTCTTCCAGCACGCCGGCCTCGATGTATTGTGGCTGGATAACAATTCCGGCTGCAAGGGCGTGTGCGACCGGGTCCGCAAGCAAGACGTGTCGGTGCCGGTCAAGGGCGACCCGCTGTGCAACAGCGAGGAGTGCTTCGACGAGCGATTGCTGCGCGACTTGCCGGAAATCATACACAACGCGCGCCAGGACCTGGTGATCGTGCTGCACCAAAAGGGAAGCCACGGGCCTGCCTACTGGAAGCGCTATCCCGACCGCTTCAAGGTTTTCGGTCCCCAGTGCGAAACCAACGACTTGTCCAAATGCACGCGCGAAGCGATCGTGGCCGCCTACGACAACACCATTTTGTACACCGACTTCGTGCTGAGCAAGACGATCGATCTGCTCAGGGACAGCGCAATACGCGACGACGTCGACACTTCGCTGATGTATTTCTCGGACCATGGCGAGTCGCTCGGCGAAAACAATCTGTACCTGCACGGCGCCCCGTACGTGATCGCGCCGCAGGAACAGCGCCACGTGCCCTTCATGCTGTGGTTGTCGGACGGCTTTCGCGAGCGCTTCAAGCTTGACGGCCAATGCCTGGCCGCGCGCGCCGACCAGGAGTTTTCTCACGACAATATCTTCCACTCGGCGCTGGGCATGCTCGATATAAATACCGCGATCTACAACCCGAAACTGGACCTGTTCAATGCGTGCACCCATGCACGCTGACCCGCTGCTCGACGCGCCCGGCGCCACGGCCAACGGGTGGCTGCCGGCGCTGGGCGCGCTGCTGGCCGCCGCGCTGGTCATTGTGTGGATTGGCGCTTTTACCGACATCGACCTGACACTTGCCGACGCTGCCTTCGACCGGACGGCGATGGCGTTTCCATGGCGCCACGCGTGGCTGACCGAAGTATTTGCCCACGTGGCGCTCAAGCGCGCGCTGACCGTGCTCGGCGTCCTCTTCATCCTGGCCGCGGCGTGGGACCTGATCTGGCCGCGCGCCTGGAGCGCCCAGCGCCGCCTGCAGATGCGGCTGGTGGCGCTGTCGGCGATCCTGGTGCCGACCGCCATTTCGCTGCTCAAGCACATGAGCAAGTCGCATTGCCCTTGGGACTTGCAGCGCTACGGCGGCGTCGAGCCCTATGTGCGACTGCTTGACGCCATGCCGCATGGAATCATTGCCGGCAACTGCATGCCCGCCGGCCACGCATCGACGGCGCTGTGGATGGTGTCGCTGGCTGTGTTCCTGTTGCCCGCCCGACCGCGCGCCGCCGCCATGGCCGCCGTGATCTTGCTCGGCGCCGGTTTTTTGGTGGGCTGGATGCAGCAGATGCGCGGCGCGCACTTCCTGACCCATACACTGTGGTCGATGTGGATTGCGTGCGCCACCATCGGCGCCCTGTACGCGCTCCTGGCACGGTTGGCGAAGGCGTAAGCTGGGGCGAGGGAAAAATGTACCATGCAGTTTTCTCTTGAAAGGAAGACGCATGAAGATGAAAGCGATCGTCACCGGACATACGCGCGGCCTGGGCGCTGCCATCGCCGGCGAACTGCTGAACCGGGGCGTGGCCGTGCTCGGCTTGGCGCGCGGAAAGTCTGCTGAACTCGATGAGCAATTTCCGGCACTGTTCGACCAGGTCGAGATTGACCTTGGCGACAGTACCGCCCTTGCCTACTGGATCGCCGGCGGCGCGCTCAAGGATTTTTTTGAGGATGCCTCCCTGGCGCTGCTGGTCAACAACGCGGGAACCGTGCAGCCGGTCGGGCCGCTGCACGAGCAAGATCCGCTGGCGGTAGGCCGCGCGGTGGCGCTCAATGTGGCCGCGCCGCTGATGCTGGCGGCCGCCGTCGTGGCCGCCACGCCGCTGGCGGTCCGGCGCGTGCTGCATGTATCAAGCGGGGCCGGCTCCAGCGGCTACCCGGGCTGGAGCGTGTATGGCGCCACCAAGGCCGCGCTCGACCACCATGCGCGCTGCGCCGCGCTCGACGAGGTGCCTGGCCTGCGCGTGTGCAGCCTGGCGCCGGGCGTGATCGACACCGCCATGCAGGCGGAAATTCGGGCCACGCCGGTCGAGCATTTCCCCAACCGCCAGCGCTTTATCGACTTGGAGCGCAGCGGGCAGCTCAGCACGCCGCAAGCATGCGCCACGCGATTGGTCGACTATTTGCTCAGCGCCGCATTTGGCCGGCACCCGGTGGAAGATTTACGCGCCGTAGCAGAATAGTTAACAACGCCTGCGCTTGACGGTAAAGCGCGACGCGACAAGCCTATATCGAGGTTTTGAAACCTTTGCTTACGAGTGATACAGACTGGCCACGGCCTGGCCGGACCGACTGGCGTAGGATCGTCGGCCTAACCCGGAGGAGTCCGCCATGACCAGCCTGAAACGCTTCTTGCTACCGATCGCCTTGCTTGCGGCGCCGTTTGCCGCCCCGCATGCCTTTGCGGACGAGCGCTACGACCGCGCGCCCAGGCAAGTGTATTGGGATGGACACTGCAGGATTGAGCAGCGGGTCAATCGCGATGGCGAACTGGTGGAGCGGCGCCGCTGCCGGGGCGACGGCGATGCGGGCCGGCGCTACCGCGACGCGCGGCAGTATCCGGACCTTGAACCTCGGGAACGGCGCTACCCCGACTACCGCGACCAGCAAAGCGCCGAGCCTGCTCAATTTGTGCAGTACGAAGAGCCGGCGCCACTGGAGCCGCCGGCGCCACTGGCGCCACTGGCGCCGCGCAGCGTGACCAGGGCAGTACCGGTGGCCAAGGCGCCGCGCATGGTGGCCCAGGCGCTACCGGTGGCCAAGCCGCCGCAGGTGCCCGTCAAGGCAGCCCTCGTGATGAGCGCGCCGCGCTTGGCGGCCAAGGCGCTACCGGTGGCCAAGCCGGTCCCGGTCGTGGCACCACGCATGGCGGCCAGGGCGCATCCGATGGTCAAGCCGGTAGCGGCAGTGACGTCACGCATCGCCGTAAAGACTGCACCCTTCACGCGCCTTGCGGCCAGGGCAGCGGTGCCGCAGCCGCGCCTGGTGGCGAAGGCCGTGCCAGCACTCAAGAGCGCGCGCGTCGTGGATCACGTAGTCAACCTGGCCAAGGTGGACACGGCGCCAAAACCGCAGCGCATCGCACTCAAGGCTGCGGCCCCGGTGCCACCCATGGTTGCCAAGGTTCAGGCGGCACCCCAGGCACCGCGCATCATGGCAAAAATTGAACAATCTCCCGTCCAGCCTGCACTAAAAGCGCCGCGCATGGTGGCAAAGGCCGAACCGGTGGCCGCGGCAGCGCGTGTCGTTGCCAAGGCCGAGCCGGTGGCCGAGACTGCACGCCTGACGGCAAAAGCGGAGCCGGTGGCCAAGTCGCCCGGCAACTACCCCAAGGCGGACTGGCTGGTGCTGCTACCGTCCGACGAAGCGCGCGCCCAGGCGGTGGTGAACGCGCCGCTGGTGGCGGCCAAGCCCGCAGCCAAACCGAGCGTATATGACAAAGCCGAACGCGACCTGCGCATGCGCGATTACGAGTTGTACGTCGCGCGCAAAAGTAGCGATCCGTACAGCAACCTGAAGTGACGCCAAGCGCTGCGGGGCATCAATTGCTTCCTCTCCCCTCTGCCTTAGGCCACTGGGCAATGCCATAACGGGCCAGGATAGCGTTGAGCTGTCCCGACCGGCGCAGCTTCCTGATCCCGCTGTCGAGCTTATCGGCGATCAGGCGCGCGCTGCGGGTTCGCTGTCGACAAGCCGACCGCCAGCTTCTGATTGGGCAGGCAGCCCGCCTCCCGGAACTGGAGCGGCTCCTTGCTGTCGCGCACGCCCATGTCGTACACGTCGGACGTCATGAGCACGGCATCGGCGCGCCCGGCCGCCAGGAACTGGAAAATGCGCTTGGTCATGCCGCGTGAACCTATGAACTCTTCGGTTCGGATCCGGTGCCTGTTCGCCGCAATATATTTTTCAAGGTCGCCAAAGCCCGCTTCCTTCAGGTAAGCGAGGCGCATGCCCGACAATATCGACGATATAACCCTTGCGCAGCGTGTCGCCTTCACAATGCTGGGGGCACCAGTCGTCCGCCACCAGCCTGACCGGGGCGACGGCAGTCACAGCCATCGGCGCCGTTGCGGCCGCGGCCGGGCACGCCAAGGCCGCCGCCAGCATCGCCGGCATCGCGCAGATCACGCTGGTGCGCTCGCTCATGCCCGGTCCCTATTTCCGATGCTGCCCGTGCAGCGCCTGGCGCGACAATTTGCGCTGCTCGGCTCTGACCCAGCGCGCGCGCTGTTCGTCGTTGGCAGGTTCGAGCGTGGGCACGCGCACCGGTTTGCGCTCGGCATCGACCGCCACCATCGTGAAGTAGCAGCTGTTGGCATGGCGAACGACGCGTTGCTGGATGTTTTCAGTGACCACGCGAATGCCCACTTCCATCGAACTGTTGCCCGTGTAATTGATACACGCGAGGAAGGTGACCAGCTCGCCGACATGGATCGGCTGCAGGAACATGACCTGGTCGACCGACAAGGTCACCACATAGCTGCCCGAATACCGGCTGGCGCAGGCATAGGCCACGCTGTCGAGGTATTTCAGGATGGTGCCGCCGTGCACATTGCCGGAGAAGTTCGCCATGTCCGGCGTCATCAAGACCGTCATCGTCAGCTCGTGGGCCAGCCAGCCGGGCGCGTGGGTCCGCTGCGTATCTTCGGTCATCGTGTTTCCTTATGGTTCGTCTGCTCTGCATGATATCTCAGGCAGAACTTGACAGTCTGGAACATTTTGGTCGAGTATGTCCTGGTCCAATCAGGAGTCACCATGTCAACTTTCAGTCGCCGCGTTTTCCTCGCCACCGTCTTTGGCGCCGCGCTCGCCACACTGGCGCCCGCCTTCGGCGCCGATTTTACTTCCGGGCGCATCAGCGTCACCACCGAGGGCCAAGGCAGTGACGTAGTCCTCATTCCAGGCCTGGGTTCGTCGCCGCGCGTGTGGCGCGAAATGGTGCGCGCCGTGCCGGGCTACCGCTACCACATCGTCCATGTCGCCGGCTTTGCCGGGCGGGCCCCGGAGCAAAATACGCAAGGCTTCGTGGCCGCGCCCGTGGCCGAGGAAGTGGCGCGCTACATCGCCGAGCGCGCCCTGGTGCGCCCGGCCGTGATCGGCCACTCGATGGGCGGCACCATTGGCTTGATGATCGCGGCAAGGCATCCGGACGCCCTGTCCAAATTGATGGTGCTCGACATGGTGCCCTTCCTGGGCGCGTTGTTCGGGCCGCCCGGCACCACCGCCGACAGTATCCGGCCCGTGGCCGATGCGATCAAGGCTACGATGAACACGCCTGATCCCGTGGCGCGCCAAGTGCGCTCGAGCGCCACGCTGGCCGGCATGATCGATAACGTCGCCATGCGCGAGGGCGCGCTGGACGACTCGATGACGAGCGACCAGGAGCTGGTCGCGCGCGCCATGCACGAGCTGGTCGTCACCGACCTGCGCGGCGAATTGCCGCGCATCGGGGTTCCGGTGACGGTGCTGTACGTCACGCCCAAGGGACCGGGCATGAGCGACGCGGCCATCGACGCCGGCTACCGGCAAGCGTATGCGCCCATCAGGAACGTCACGCTCAAGCGCATTGCCGCCAGCGCACACTTCATGATGTGGGACCAGCCGGAACAGTTTCAGGCCGAAGTGCGCACCTTCCTGGGCCGGCCGGCGCGATGATCGCGCTGTACCACAGCGTGGCGGCGCGTTCGTTCCGCCCCTTGTGGGCGCTGGAAGAATTGCAGCTGCCGTACCAGCTGACGGTGCTCGCCTTTCCGCCCCGGGTGCACGAGCGCAGTTTTCTGGCAATTAATCCGCTGGGGACGGTGCCGGCCTTTTTCGACGGCGCCACCCGCATGACCGAATCGGCGGCCATTTGCCATTACCTGGGCGTGAAGTACGGGCCGTCGCCGCTGGTGGTCGGCGCCGACGAAACCGATTTCGGCGCCTTTTTGAACTGGCTGCATTTCGGGGAAGCGACGCTGACGTTTCCGCAGACGATCGTGCTGCGCTACGAGCGCTTCGAGCCGGCCGAGCGGCGCCTGCCGCAGGCCGCGCAAGACTACCGGCGCTGGTTTTTGGGCCGCCTGCGCACGCTCGAGCCTTTGCTGGCGCAGCACGATTACCTGTGCGCCGGCCGCTTCACGATGGCCGATATCTCGGTCGGCTATGCACTGCGGCTGGCGCAGTTTCTTGATGTTGAAGCTGAGTTTCCAGCACCCGTGCGGCGCTACTGGGAACGGTTGCAGCAACGCGATGGCTATCAACGGGCCTGCGCGGCGGAAGTGGCGGCGGCACTTGCGCAAGGGGTCAGTGCGCTGCCGGCGCCCGCCATTCATGCGCCCAGCTCATAGGCTCATGCCGATTGCACCCCTAATCATGGCATTTATCGCGAGTACACTATTGCCATGCCCTGCTGCGATAGCCATTCCTATTCGCAACAAGACCTGTGAACACATGAAAGGGATCAGCATGACAAACCAAGTACTTGCCTACGCAGCCACGGCGGCCGATGTCGACCTGGCCCCGCTGCGCGTCGAACGGCGCGACCTGCGCCTTGACGACGTGCTGATCGACATTTTGTACTGCGGCGTGTGCCACTCCGACCTGCACAATGCCCGCAACGACTGGGGCAATGCCACCTACCCCATGGTGCCCGGCCATGAGATCATCGGGCGCGTGGCGCGCGTGGGCGAGGCCGTCACGCGCTTCAAGCAAGGCGACCATGTCGGCGTGGGCTGCATGGTGGACTCGTGCCGGCACTGCAAGCCGTGCGCACAAGGCTACGAGCAATACTGCGAAGAAGGCTCGACCTACACCTACAACGGCGTCGACCGGCAAGATGCGCGCCCCACTTTCGGCGGCTACTCCGAAAACATCGTCGTGGCCGAAAAATTCGTGCTGAAGGTGCCCGCTGGCCTGGACCTGAAAGGCGCCGCGCCCCTGCTGTGCGCCGGCATCACCACCTGGTCGCCGCTGCGCCACTGGAACGTTGGCGCGGGCAGCAAGGTGGCGGTGGTCGGCCTGGGCGGCCTGGGCCACATGGCGCTGAAACTGGCCAAGGCGCTCGGCGCCGACGTCACGCTGTTGACCCGCTCGCCCGGCAAGGAAGACGACGCGCGCCGCCTGGGCGCGCACCGGGTGGCACTGTCGACCGACAAGGCGCAGATGGCCTCGCTGCGCGGCCAGTTCGACCTGGTCATCGATACCGTCCCTTACGTGCACGACTTGAACGCCTATCTCCCCACCCTGGCCGTGGACGGCACGCTGGTGCTGGTCGGCTACCTGGGGCCGCTCGAACCAATGCTCAATTCGGCCCCGCTGGTCATGGGCCGCAAGTCGGTGGCCGGTTCGCTCATCGGCGGCATTGCCGAGACCCAGGAAATGCTCGACTTCTGCGCCCAGCATGGCATCACGTCGGACATCGAAATGATCGATATCGGCCAGATCAACGAGGCTTACGAACGGCTGCTGAAGAGCGACGTCAAGTACCGCTTTGTGATCGACATGGCGTCCTTGAAGACTGACGGGCCCGTTGCGAGCGCTTGAATGTGCGCCGCACTGGTTCGGCCACGAGGCGCCAGTCCAGGCGTGCCAGGCAAATACCAAATGTATTCTAGAATCGTGGACACTGCAGCCCACAAGCCTCGCATGGGCCGTCAATACATCAGCCAAAGGATGCGCACCACATGGACGACTTCATTGAAACCAGAATCTCCCGGCGCGGCCTGCTGATTGCAGGCGCATTGGGCGCAACGGCGGCAGCCGTGCCCACGGTCGGATTGGCGTCGGATGGCGCCGCACCTACCGCAGCACCTACCGCAGCACCTACCGCAGCACCTACCGCTGCAGCACCGCCGGTCATGGCGAAGGTCACGTTGCAGGTGAACGGCCAGCGCCACGCGCTCGAACTGGACACCCGCACCACGCTGCTCGACGCGCTGCGCGAACACCTGCACCTGTCGGGCACCAAGAAAGGGTGCGACCACGGGCAATGCGGCGCCTGCACCGTCATCGTTGACGGCCGGCGCATCAATGCCTGCCTGAGCCTGGCCGTGATGCACGAGGGCGCGGCCATCACCACCATCGAAGGCCTGGGCACGCCGGACAAGCTGCACCCGATGCAGGCTGCCTTCATCAAGCACGACGGCTTCCAGTGCGGCTATTGCACGCCGGGGCAGATCTGCTCGGCCGTGTCGGTGCTGGACGAAATCAAGCAAGGCATTCCGAGCCATGTCAGCGCCGACCTGAACCAGAGCCCGCGCGTGACGGCCGAGGAAATCCGCGAGCGCATGAGCGGCAACCTGTGCCGCTGCGGCGCCTACTCGAACATCATCGACGCCATCACCGAAGTGGCCGGGGGAACAGCATGAGGGCCTTCACCTACCAGCGCGCGCAAAGTCCGGCCGAAGCAGCGGCCGCGGCGCTGCGCACGCCCGGCGCCAGGTTCATCGCCGGCGGCACCAATCTGCTCGACCTGATGAAGCTGGAAATTGAAACGCCGCTGCACCTGATCGATGTGAATGGCCTGGCCCTCGACAAGATCGAGCAGCTGCCTTCGGGCGCGCTGCGGGTGGGCGCGCTGGTGCGCAATACCGACCTGGCGGCCGACGCCAACGTGCGCCGCCACTACGGCGTGCTGGCGCGCGCCCTGCTGTCGGGCGCCTCGGTCCAGCTGCGCAACAAGGCCACCACGGCGGGCAACCTGCTGCAGCGCACGCGCTGCGCCTACTTTTACGATACCAACCAGCCGTGCAACAAGCGCGTGCCCGGCAGCGGTTGCTCGGCGCTGGGCGGTTTCAGCCGCCAGCACGCGATCATCGGCGCCAGCGACGCCTGCATCGCCACCCATCCGAGCGACATGGCGGTCGCCATGCGCGTGCTCGACGCCCAGGTCGACACGGTACGGCCCGACGGTTCCGTGCGCGTCATTCCCATCGCATCGTTCCATCGCCTTCCGGGCAATACGCCGCACCTTGAACATGCGCTGGAGCCGGGTGAACTGATCACCAGCGTCACCCTGCCCCCGCCAGTGGGCGGCAAGCACTTTTACCGCAAGGTGCGCGACCGCTCGTCGTACGCGTTTGCGCTGGTCTCGGTGGCGGCCATCGTCCAGCCCAACGGCAGCGGCCGGGTGGCCCTGGGCGGCGTGGCCCACCAGCCGTGGCGCAGCGAGGCTGCGGAACAACAACTGCCGGGCGGCGCCAAGGCCGTGACCGACCAGTTGCTGGCCGGCGCCAAGCCCACGCGCGACAACGTGTTCAAGATAACCCTGGTCCAACGCACGCTTGCCGCGGTGCTCGCCGACGCGAAGAAAGGCTGACCCATGAAATTCGACACTCCCGCCACCACCAACCCGATCGACCAGTTGAAGGTCGTCGGCCGCGCGCATGACCGGATCGACGGCCCGCTCAAGACCACCGGCACCGCGCCCTACGCGTACGAGCAGCACCAGGCTGCCCCCAACGCCGCGCATGGCTACGTGCTGGGCGCGGCGATCGCCAAGGGGACCATCGCGTCGATCAATGTCAGCCACGCCAAGCGCGCGCCCGGGGTGATCACCATCGTCACCGCCGAGAACGCGGGCAAGCTGGGCAAAGGCAAATTCAATACCGCCACGCTGCTCGGCGGCCCGGGCATCGAGCACTACCACCAGGCCATCGCGCTGGTGGTGGCCGACACGTTCGAGCAGGCGCGCGCGGCGGCCAAACTGATCGACGTCAAGTACAACAAGGCGGACGGCGCGTTTGACCTGGCCGCCGCCCGGCACAGCGGCGCCGTGGCCAAGCACAAGGAAAACCCGGACCATGCCACGGGCGACTTTAACGCCGCCTTTGCCGCCGCCCCCGTCAAGCTCGACGCCGAATACAGCACCCCGGACCAGAGCCACGCGATGCTGGAGCCGCACGCGTCCACCGCTTCCTGGAACGGCGACAAGCTCACGCTGTGGACCTCGAACCAGATGGTCGACTGGAGCCGCGGCGACCTGGCCAAGACGCTCGGCATCGCCAAGGACAAGGTGCGCCTGATTTCGCCGTATGTCGGCGGCGGCTTTGGCGGCAAGCTGTTCCTGCGCGCCGAAGCACTGCTCGCCGCGCTCGGCGCGCGCGCGGCCAAGCGCCCGGTCAAGGTGGCGCTGGCGCGTCCGCTCATCTTCAACAACACCACGCACCGCCCCGCCACCCTCCAGCGCATCCGCATCGGCGCCACGCGCGACGGCAAGATCAGCGCCATCGGCCACGAATCGTGGTCTGGCGACCTGGCCGGCGGCCAACCCGAAAACGCGGTGCAGCAGACCAAATTGCTGTACGCCGGCGCGCATCGCATGACGGCGGTCCGCCTGGCCGTGCTCGACCTGCCTGAAGGCAACGCGATGCGGGCGCCAGGCGAGGCGCCGGGCCTGATGGCGCTGGAAATCGCCATGGATGAAATGGCCGAGAAACTCAAGATGGACCCGGTTGCCTTTCGCATCCTCAACGACACCAAGGTCGACCCGGAAAAACCGGACCGGCGCTTTTCGCAGCGGCGCCTGATCGACTGCCTGCGCAGCGGCGCCCAGCGCTTTGGCTGGGACAAGCGCAGCAGCATGCCGGGCGTCACGCGCGACGGGCGCTATCTGGTCGGGATGGGCATGGCGGCCGGGTTCAGGAACAACCTGGTGATGAAGTCGGCAGCGCGCGTGCGCCTGGACAAGAAAGGCGTTGTCACGGTCGAAACCGACATGACCGATATCGGCACCGGCAGCTATACCATCATCGCCCAGACCGCAGCCGAAATGATGGGCGTGACGATGGACAAGGTCGTCGTGCGCCTGGGCGACTCCGATTTTCCCGTCTCGGCCGGCTCCGGCGGCCAGTGGGGCGCCAACAGCGCCACCGCCGGCGTGTACGCCGCCTGCATCAAGCTGCGCGAAGCGGTGGCGCAAAAACTCGGCATGCCAGCCGACGCGCAGTTCGCGGCGGGCCAGGTCAGCGCCGGCGGGCGCACGCTGCCCCTGGGCCAGGCCGCCGAGGCGGGCGAACTGGTGGCCGAAGACAAAATGGAATACGGCGACCTGGACAAAAAGTTCCAGCAGTCGACATTCGCCGCGCATTTCGTGGAAGTGGGCGTCGATCTTTACACGGCCGAAACGCGGGTGCGGCGCATGCTCGCGGTGTGCGCCGCCGGCCGCATCCTGAACCCCAAGTCAGCCCGCAGCCAGGTCATCGGCGCCATGACGATGGGGGTGGGCGGCGCGCTGATGGAGCACCTGGTCGTCGACAAGCGCAGCGGCTTTTTCGTCAATCACGACCTGGCCGGCTATGAAGTACCGGTGCATGCCGACATCCCGCACCAGGAAGTCATTTTTCTAGACGAAACGGACCCGATGTCTTCGCCCATGAAGGCGAAAGGTGTGGGTGAACTGGGCCTGTGCGGCGTTGGCGCGGCCGTTGCCAACGCCGTCTACAACGCCACCGGCATCCGCGTGCGCGACTATCCGCTGACGCTGGAAAAGCTGCTCGCCAAGATGCCGCTGGTTTAACAATCTGCTCGTTTAACAATCTGCTCGTTTAACAATCTGCTCGTTTAACAAGCTGCTCGTTTCATAGGCCTGCAACCCCCGGCCCGGCCGACGGATACTTTAAAAACGGCGCTGTCTGCTCGAGGCGTTCGCTCAGTCGCGCGAGGCCCGGGTAGTGGGCGGCGGGCAGCAGCGGCGCCAGCATGGTCCGCGTAAAATCCCACACTACGGCGGCAGTGATGGCGGCCTGCTTTGCCGGGTCGTCAAACACGGCCGGCCGGCGCTGCACTTGCTGCTCCAGCGCGCCGAATGCGGCCAGCATCTGGCCGGTGATACGTTCCACCCACGGTTCATACTGGGCTTGCGCCGGGCGCAGGCTGCGTTCATAGACGATCTGCGCGCCTTTTTCGCAACCAGCCAGCGCCAGGCTGACGGCGCCAAACTCCTGCTGCAGGTCACGCGGATTGGCGGACCAGAGCGAGCGGCCCGCGCCCGCCTCGACGAACTGCAAGATGAGCGACGAATCCATGACCATGCCGCCATCGTCGCACACCAGCGTGGGCGCCTTGACGACCGGATTGATGGCCTGGAACTGCGCAAAGGTGCTGAACACGGAGACCGATTCGTGCTCGAACGCGACGCCGAGCAGGTCCAGGGAAATTGCAACGCGCCGCACATAGGGCGAGTCGAGCATACCGATTAAGCGCATGGCGGCCTTCGTGATGAAAAAGACCACTTTACCTCAATTGGCCGCGCGCCGCCGATGCGCTCCCCATGTCGCAAGATGGCGGCGCGAGCTGGCCCACGGATAGAGCCAACTAGTGCGCATTTTTTAGAACCACCGGCCGCCGCGAAAACGCGCTACACTCGCCCCCTCCAGCCATTCGACGAACTCCCACATGGATTACAAGGTCCTGTTGACCAGTTTCGAGCACACCCAGGACATGCACGCCTGGCCGCGCCAGCGCATCATCCACGCTTGCCTGCGCGCGGCGATTGTCAACGGCAGCCTGGCCGCCGGCACGCGCCTGCTGGCCAGCCGCGCCCTGGCCACCGATCTGGGCATCGCGCGCAATACCGTGCTCTATGCGTACGACCAGCTGGCGACCGAAGGACTGATCCTGGCCACCCCGCGCGGCACCGTCGTCGCGCCGCTGGCGCTGCCCAAGACACGCAGCAGCGCCGCTGCGCCGGCCAGTGGCGCCATCGCGCGCCGCATGCAGGGTGTGCCCGCCCTGCCCGCATCGGGAGCCGAAGTGGGCGCTTTTGCGCCGGGCGTGCCGGCGCTGGCCGCCTTTCCCGTGCCCTTGTGGCGCCGCACGCTCGAACGCGCCTGGCGCGGCGTGGGCGAGCATGAACTGAACTACGCCGACGTGGCGGGCGAACTGTCGCTGCGCGAGGAAATCAGCGCCTACCTCGGCGCCTCGCGCGCGGTGCGCTGCGACGCCGGCCAGGTGTTTATCACCAACGGCACCCAGTCCAGCCTGGAAATATGCGCCGCCACGTTTGCCGACGCCGGCGCCACGGCGTGGATCGAGAACCCGGGCTACGTAGGCGCGCTGGGGGCGTTTCGCGCCGCGCAGCTGCGCACCATCGGCATCGCGGTGGACGCGGGCGGCATCGCGCCGACCGCGCACGACTGGCAGCAGTACAAGCCCAAACTGATCTACACCACGCCCTCGCACCAGTATCCCACCGGGACGGTGCTCGACATGCCGCGCCGGCTGGCCTTGCTCCAGCAGGCCAAGGCGGCCGGCGCCCTGATCATCGAGGATGACTACGACAGCGAATTTCGCTATGAGGGCCCGCCTTTGCCCGCAATGCAGGGCTTGACGCCGGACGCACCGGTGATTTACCTGGGCACCTTCAGCAAGACCATGTTCCCGGCCCTTCGCACCGGTTTCATGGTGGTGCCGGCGAACCTGGCGGCGCCGCTGCGCGCGGTGCTGGCGCGCATGGCGCCGCACGGGCGCGTGGCCGACCAGCTGGCCCTGGCCGACTTCATGCGCAGCGGCCAGTTCGGCATGCACCTGCGCCGCATGCGCAGGCTGTACCTGGGCCGGCGCGACCTGCTGCTCGCCGCGCTGGCGCGCCGCGCGGGCGAGGCGGTCTCGGTGCATGGCAGCTCGGCCGGGATCCATCTGTCGCTGCAGTTCAACGATGCGGCGCTGGTGGACGCCGATGTCACCGCCGCCGCGCTGGAACAGGGCATCGTCGCGCGCGCCTTGAGCGCGCATGCCACCGGCCTGCGCCAGCATGGCTGGAATGGCCTGGTACTTGGGTATTCGCAGGTGGACGAAGCTGCCATGGATGAACGCGTCAAGATGCTGGTGCGGGTGATGCGCGCCAGTCGGCGCTAGCGGATTACGTCAGGCACGTCAGGCAACTCGGTCTCGCCGGTCGCCAGGTTCAATAGCGCCCGGCTGCGCCCCTCGCGCTTGGCCCGGTACAGCGCGTCGTCGGCCAGCCGGATCAGCATTTCAGGGCCATTGCCCGCATCGGGAATGAGCGAGCCGATGCCGATGCTGACGGTGACGATCCCGTACGACGACCCGGCATGCACCAGCCCCAGCGCGGCAATGCGCTCGCACACCATGTGCGCAATCGCGGTCGCGTCCGCGCCGTCAGTGGCAGGCGTAAGCAGCGCGAATTCTTCGCCGCCGTAGCGCGCCGCCACGTCGCCGGGACGGCGCGCGTGCGCGGCGATCACGTCGGCGATCGCGCGCAGGCACTGGTCGCCGGCCTGGTGGCCATACGCATCGTTGTACAACTTGAAATGGTCAACGTCGAGCATCGCCAGCGCCACCGGCGTGCCGCTGCGACAAGCGCGCGCCCATTCGTCGGCAAGGGCGGCGTCGAAGCCGCGCCGGTTGGTCAGGCCCGTCAAGCCGTCGGTCAGCGACAGCGCCGCCAGCTTGGCGTTGCTCTCGGCCAGTTCGGCCGTACGCGCCGCAATGACCGACTCAAGCTTGCGCTTGTACCCCGTCAGCGCGCGCACCCGAATCCGGTAGGCCAGCGCCAGCGCCGCGACGGCCAGCGCGCCGCCAAGCAGGCGGAACCACCAGGTTTTCCAGAACGGCGGCAACACCGTCACCACCAGGCTGGCGGCCTCCTCGCTCCACACGCCGCGCTCATTGGCCGCCTTGACCTTGAACACATAGTTTCCCGGATCGAGATTGGTATAGGTTGCACTGCGGTGCGATGCGTCGGCGCCCACCCAGTTGCGGTCGAACCCTTCAAGCTTGTACAAGAACGTGCTCTTGCCGGGATTTCTGTATTGCAGGGCCGCAAATCCAATGGAAAACACCGATTGCTCGGCCGTGAGCACCAGCTTGCGCGGTGCGGTGACCGGCCCGCTCAATTGCACCCCGGCCGGGCGCGGCGCCAGCGTCAGCGAGCGGTTAAAGACGCTCACGTCGGTAATCGACACGCCCGGCGCGCTTTCGTCCACCTGCACCGCGTCGCTCTGCACCACGATCACGCCGCTGCCGCCGGCAAAATACAGCTTGCCGTCCGCTCCGGCATAGCCCGCGCCGACCCGGTAGCTGTCCAGCAAACCATCGGCGGCGCCATACTTGCTGGCCCGGCCGGTGGCGGGATCGAGCCGGATCAGCGCCGACAAGGTGGTCAGCCAGAGATGGCCGCGCACATCGCTCTGGACCGAAAACACCTTGTCGCCCCCGGCCGCCGGGTAAGCCTTGAAACTGATCTTGCCGTCGGCGGCGGTGACGATTTCATTAAGGCCCTGCGCGGTGCCGGCCCAGAGGCGCCCGGCGCCATCCTCGTGCAGCGCGGTGATGAAGTTCGAGGCCATGCTGGCGCGGTCGGCATCGTCATGCAAAAAATGGCGGAACACGCCGCTGCGCAGCTCGAGCATGTCGAGCCCGTCGGCATACTCCGAACCCATCCAGACGCGGCCTTGCCTGTCTTCCAGTACGCAGTTAGCGCGCAGCATGGTGCGCCCTTTGGGATTGTTCTTCTCGGCCGCGTAAATGCGATGCTCGCCGCTGGCCGGGTCGTAATGGATAACGCTGGCGTTGGTGGTGATCCACAGCTTGCCGCCAGAGCCGGGCCTGATCGCGGTAATCGAATTGTTCGTATTTGGAAAGGGAATGGCGGAGAAGCTGCCGCTGGCCGGGTCGAACCGGTTCAGGCCGGCCACGGTGCCGGCCCACAGTGGGCCATCGCTCTGCTGGTACAAGCTGACCACGGTATCGGAACCGAGCGCGCCCGGTCGGCCCGCTTCGGCCCGCAGATACTGGTCAACCTTGCCGGTCTCCGGGTCCAGCAAGGCCAGGCCGTTCAGCCCGCCCAGCCAGATGCGCCCGTTCGGCGCGGGGGCGATGGCCACCGTGGTGTTGTTGGGTTGGCGGGTACCGAAAGGCAATTCAGGCGGGATGATGCGCGCAAAGCCCTTGCTGGCGGGGTTGGCCACCATCACGCCGGCGTTGTACGAACCGACCCACAAGATGCCCGAACGGTCTTGCATGACCGACTGGAAGCTGAGCGTGGGCAGCGAATACGGATCGTTGGGCCGGTAGCCGTAGTTGAGCGGCTCGTCGGCCGTGGCCGACCAGCGCAGCACGCCGTCGTTCATGGTGGCGGCCCACATGCCGCCATCGCGCGCGGGATAAAAATTGTTGATCCTGACGTCGGGCGACGGCATGCGCATGCGCGTGTCCCAGGCGCTGCCGTCGCGCCAGCGGTAGGCGCCGCGCCGGGTGCCGATCCACAGGCGGTTATGGGCATCCATCTGCAAGGCCTCGACCTTGTCGACGACGCTGTCCGGTTTTTCCGGCGAGTCGACCCGGAAGTGCTGGAAGCTGGCGCCGCCGGGGGCCAGGTAGTCCAGCCCGCTCGGATACAGGGCGATCCACAGGCCAAGACGCGCGTCCAAGGCCAGCGCCTCGACGCTGTCGGAGCGAATCGCATCAGGCGCGCCAGGCTTGAGCAGGTACAGCGTGAACTTGCCCGTTGCGCTGTCGAAGTGCTGCAAGCCGCCCCAGGTGCCCAGCCACATGCCGCCCTTGCCGTCCGATATGATCTTGCGGATGACCTGGTGCTTGCCGGCCGCGTTTGAGGACACGAAGCGGGTAAAGTCGCTCGTCTCGGGATTGAAGCGCGCCAGTCCATGGGTGGTGCCGGCCCAGATGCTGCCGGCCTTGTCTTCGAACAGCGTATTGACGCGCTCGCCAGGCAAGCTTTTGTCGTCCTTGGGGTCATTCAGGAACTTGACCACCTCGCCGCCGTCGTACCGGTACAGGCCGCCGTTGAGCGCGCCCAGCCAGATGAAACCCTGGCGGTCCTGCAGCATGGAGACGATCGACGGATCGTCGGTGACGAGGTTGGGCGGACGGGTAAAGCGCATGTGGTTGGCCGACTGCGCCGCAGCGGAGCCGGCAGCAGCGCCTGCAATGGCGCACAGCAGCAGCGCCACGATGTGCCGCCCGAGCGGTGCCGATCTTGCAGAGCGAAAGTAGGTCAAGAGTTCCATTGGGCTTCATTCAATGCGACTGAAACCATTCTATCGGATCGCGCCGGTTGCTCCCAATAAAGTTTCCGCACGTTTGTCCAGCGCAACTTCACACGGAACGCATGGTGCGTTCCTATTTCGCTGCGATCTTTAGCGCAATCCATCTACCAGGAGCAAGATCATGAACAGCACGAGCGGCAACGACCAGCGAACACTCGGCAGCAACCTGTTGCGCCTACTGGCAGGCACGGCGGCGGTTTTGATGCTGCCCCTGGTGGCCATGCAGTTCAGCAGCGAGGTGAACTGGAGCTTGTCCGATTTTTCGGTGATGGCAGCGCTGCTCGCCGGCAGCGGCCTGATATATGTCGCCGTCGCGCGCCAGCTACGCAGCGCCGGGCAGCGCGCGCTCGTTGGCGCCGGCCTGGTCCTGGCCGTGCTGCTGGTCTGGGTGGCGCTTGCGGTAGGCGTATTCGGCACGCCGTTCGCCGTTTCCTGAACTGCCGGTTACGCGTCCGGCCGGCGAGCGATCAAGTGCCGGAACGTCGGTTCGATCTGCATTGCATGCAAATGATTGACGATCTCTTCCAGAGTTGCATCTTTCAGCAGCAAGCCGTGAGGCGTTGCCGCGCGCGTTTGCGCCGGCGGCGCACCACGGGCAGGTTGCAGCAAAGCCATGGCGTGCATAAATTGCGGCTCGCTGATGCACGCCAGGTGTTCCAGCAGCGCAGTTTGCCCGGCCAACGGCGGCGCCATTTCCAGGCCCGCTTCATCGGCGAACGAGGCGCCCAGACCAGGGTTGATAAACGCCGCCCACCTTCCGCTGCCTTGATGCAGGCAAGGCGGCAGCGCCACCGGCCGGCTGATGGCGTCAGGGGGCACGGGCAAGTCTGGAAAATACTTTTCGCGCAGCAGCGTCACGAATTGCCGCGCCACGCCGAGGGGAATCGGCGCTGCCAGCGACAGCCACAGGCGAAAGCCGTGTTCGCCCGAGATACTCACCGCCGGCGCCGGCAGATCGAGTTCGCCTTGCAAACCATTGGCCACCAGGCATAACAGGCGCCAATGGGCGTCGTCCTCGCCCGGCAGCTTGTCAAAGTCAATGACGATGGCGCGGGTATGCCCGTCATGGGTCAGCAGGACGGGGCCGGCGGCTTGGTCTGCCGGCAAACTGCCCTCAAGCAGGTACAGCCGCCTCAATTGCGCACGCAGTTTCAGCATGGCATCAACCCTGGACCTGGTCGTTATGCTGGATGGAAAACAAGTCCCACAGCGCAATGAACAGTGCGGCCACCACAGGCCCGACCACGAAACCGGTCAGCCCGAAAATGGCCATGCCGCCGATGGTCGAAATGAGCACCAGATAATCGGGCATCTTGATGTCCTTGCCCACCAGAATGGGACGCAGCACATTGTCGACCATGCCGATCACCAGCACGCCGAAGGCGGTCAGGATCACCGCTTTCCAGATCGCGCCCGTGACCAGAAAATACAGCGCCACCGGGGCCCAGATGATGGCCGCGCCAACGGCCGGCAGCAGCGAGAGGAAAGCCATAACGACCGCCCACAGCAGCGGCCCCTGCACGCCCAGCCCCCAGAACGCGAGGCCGCCCAGGCCGCCCTGCGCGGCCGCGACCAGAAAATTGCCTTTGACCGTGGCCCGGATCACGGTGGTGAACTTGTCGAACAAATGTTTTTTGTGCACCGTACTGAGCGGAATGGCGCGCTGGATGCGCGCGGCCAGCGCAGGGCCGTCCATGAGCAGAAAAAACAGCAGATACAGCATCACAAAAAAACTGACGATGAAGTCAAACGCATTCAAGCTGAAGTTGAGCACATTGGTGGCGATGAATTTGCTGCCTTGCACTGCGGCCTGCGATAGCCTGGCTTGCAGCGTGCTGATGCTGTCCAGTCCAAAACGGGCCATCAAATCGTGCATCCACGCCGGCAGCGCGGTAAAGAGATTTTGCAGGCTGACGCGGACGTCGATTTCGCCCGACTCGAGCTTGTTGTACAGGACCGTGCCTTCGCTGGCCAGGTTCACGGCAATCAGTATCATCGGCAAAATTACCAGGAACAGGCAGATGCCCAGCGTGGTCAGCGCCGCCAGCACGGGCTTTTTGTCCAGCTTGCGCTGCACCCAGCGGTGGAATGGCGAGAACATGATCGCCAGGACCGTCCCCCAGAAAATGGCGCCCAGAAACGGCGTCAGTATCCAGAAAAACGCGAGCGTGACGAGAACGAGCAGCAGAACGAGGGTTTTGGCCTGTAAATCTGAATTGTTCATGGATGAAAACGCAAAGTGAGGATCATGGCAGCATACGCTATTGCAAGGTCTTGTTCTGCAAGCTGTTGGCTGGCCAAACGGCGCCACGGAAAGACGGGCGAAAAAAAAGCCTCCACAGAGGCTTGATTTAGTCCTGCGCGCAAAATTACTGCGGCTGGATGTTCGATGCTTGCTTGCCCTTAGGACCCGCGGTTACTTCGAACGTGACGCGCTGGTTCTCGGCCAGCGATTTGAAACCGGCGGAATTGATTGCCGAGAAGTGCGCGAACAAGTCTTCGCCACCATCGTCCGGCGTGATGAAACCGAAACCTTTTGCGTCATTAAACCACTTCACGATACCTGATGCCATGATGTCTATCTCCAAAATAATAAAGTGTGGCGCCAACTATGCACATCGTGGACCGATGCACAAGCGACCAACTGCCGTGATTATAAGTCTACATTGCCAGCCTGAGTCGCACGCACTTCACAAAAACCGGTTTATTTGCAATTTTTGTCGGTGTTTTGCTGCGCCGACGGCCTGCAACGCCTCGAAACACGCCATTGCGCGCTCCGTTCGCGTGCGCGGGCCGATATTGACGCACATGCCGATGGCGTCGACGGCGCCGCCGACTACTTGAACGAGCGCGGGAGTGTTTCCAAATAGAACTCACTATTACCTCAAGTTGCGCTAAGATGCGCGGTTGGGCAGCGCTTGCCGATACACTACGGAGACCGATTCCATGAAATTTTTTGTCTTGAAGAGCCTGGCGCTTGCCGCCGCCCTCGCCGGCCAGGCCCATGCAGCCGTGATCACCGTGACGCCGGCCGACATGAGCGCCTCGCCCGCGCTCAATGCCTGGTATCTGACCAACCTGCGCAGCACGCAAAACGGCTACACCTCCACCACCGCCGCCGGCATCACCGCCAGCGCGCCGCGCAGCGGCAACGGGTCGGTCGCGATGAGCCTGACCGATGGCAGCGGCAAGGCAGACTTTGCCTACTACTGGGGCTTTGTCGGCGGTCGCACGCTGGGCACGCTGGACGCGCTGAGCTACGACTGGTACCGCAACAGCGGTGCCGGCGCACCCGCTCACCTGCAGCCGGCCTTGCGCCTGGCTTACGACACCGATGGCGACAGCCGCACCACAACCGACCGCGGCTACCTGGTGTGGGAGCAGGTCTACAACGGTGGCGGCATGGTCACCGGCCAATGGAACAGCAGCAATATCGTGGACGGCAATTTTTGGCAGCGCCAAACCAGTCCGGGAAACACGGTCGAAGATTACAGCACCACGCTGGCCGAATGGATGAACGGTCCGCGTCCGGCCGGTCCGGCCGACCAGCTGAGCGCGGCGACGGCGATCACCGGCATTGAATTTGGCATCGGTTCAGGCTGGAACGGCAGCTTTGGCGGCTTTGTCGACAATGTCGGCTTCGGCTTCGGCAACCAGAAAACGGTGTTTAATTTTGAGACGGCCCCCGCCGCCGCCGCCGTGCCCGAGCCAGGGAGCACCCTGCTGTTTGCCCTGGGCCTGGCCGGCTTTGGCGCCACGCGCCTGCGCCGACGAAGCTAACCGCGCCAGCGCTTAAGCGTTGCCGGTCAGGCGCGCATGGGCCGATGCTGCCGGCACGGCGTTGGCCGGAATGCGCAAGGTGAAAGTGGTGCCGTGCGATGGGGTGGAAGTTACCCGGATCTTGCCGCCGTGCGCGGTGGCGATTTCATGCGTGATGTACAGGCCCAGGCCGAGATTGTGAGTCTGGCTCGCGCTGCGTTCGCTCGCTGACTTGATCGAAAACGTCTTTACCGGGTCGAACATCGTCCTTAGCCGGGCTGGTGCGATCACCGCTCCCGCGTTCTGGACGACCCAGACAACATCGCTTTGCTCACGGCTGATCGTGATCCATACCGGCTCCGTGGCCGCGCCGTGCTGTACGGCGTTGGCGACCAGATTAGAGAGTGCCTGGGCGATGCGCGCGCGATCCCAATGCACATGCAGGTCGCCATGCATGGCAAGTTCGAACATCCGTCCGGGATGGAAAATCCTCATTTCATCGACCACGGTTTCGCATTCAACCCGAAAATCCATAGGCGCAGCCGTGACGGGAATGCCGCCGCCCAGGTGGCTGGTGGAAAAATCAAGCAGGTCAGCGACGATTTCGGAGACGCGCTGCGCGCTTTTGAGAACCTGGGATGCGACGCGCTGGTGCTTTTGGGGCAGGGCCTCATCTTGCATGATGAGCTGGGTTCCCATGCTGATGGCGCCCAGCGGGTTGCGTACATCATGGCCCAGAATGGATAGAAAAATATGCTGCGAATCGCGCAACATGGCTGAATACCTGGCGATCGCCTCCGTCAACGATTGATCGATCGCTTCATTAAAGCGCAGCATGTCCTGCAAGTCGAGCTCATCGGCCTTTTGCATTTTTTCTTGCCAGAGGCGCAAAACGCTGGCGCGCACGGCGCGGTATTCGGCCATTAACTGTTCGATCGAGAACCCGGACAGCAAGCGATCTTCGGCGTGGGACTGGGCCGCTGTTTCGGCTTCGTCAGCAGGAGCAAGTCCCTGCGATTTTTCGATTCCCACCTGCGTCGCCTGCGCCGTATCGAGGTCGATGCAGATGACTTTCAACATCTCTTTCGCATGGTCGCGCAACTCTGCCTTGCTGGCCGACGTCACCGGATACAAGGTTTCAGCGAAGTCTTCCCACTCTTGCAGAATAACTTCCATGTTTTTCAGGATAAATTTTGACAGCCGCATAAAACCCCAAGGAATCCAGTAACGTGACGCTGCCAGTGCTTGCGCGATCAAACGTCACTCTGCGCTCAGTTTACACTGTTGCAACCGAAAAATCGCGTTCGGTCTTGGTAGTGCGGAAAAAGAAACCAAGAGTATAAAAAAACACCGTCCGTTCAGTAGCGCACCGTCTCGTCGCGTTTCGTTTAGGCTAGTATGCAACGCTGTGACGATGCTCCACCAACGCCAAAATCCACCATGCCCACGCATCAGCACGACGTCCCCGCGCGCATGATTGACGTCCCTGCGCTCATGCAGTCCGACGAAGCGGAACTCGATTTCCTGCAGCGCGGCTCGTTCGCTTACTTTATCGACCAGACCAACCCGGCCAACGGCCTGGTGCGCGACAAAAACGTTCCCGGCTGGCCTGCCAGCATCGCCGCCGTTGGCATGGCGTTGCTGGCCTATCCGGTCGCGGTCGAGCGTGCACTCATCGGGCGCGAAGCAGCGCTGCGCGTTGTGCTGACCACGCTGCGCTTTTTCTGGAACAGCCCGCAAGGACCGCAGGCCGACGCCACCGGCCACCACGGCTTTTACTATCACTTCCTGGACATGGAAAGCGGGCGCCGCGCGGGTACGTGCGAACTGTCGACCATCGACAGCGCATTCCTGCTGGCCGGCGCGCTGGGCGCGGCGTGCTATTTCAATCGGCCCGACGCAGACGAGCAGGAACTTTGCACGCTGGCCGACGCACTGTACCGGCGCGCCGACTGGCAGTGGGCGCAAAACAGGGGCGACACCGTCACGATGGGCTGGAAGAGCGGCCGCGGCTTTCTCAAGCATCGCTGGACCGGCTACAACGAAGCGCTGCTGCTGTATATCCTGGGCCTGGGTTCACCCACCTTCCCGCTGCCTTCTGCCAGCTACCAGGCATGGTGCGCGTTCTACCATTGGGACCACTGCTACGGCGTGCCCTACCTGCAGTCCGGGTCGCTGTTCACGCACCAGCTCTCGCATGTCTGGATTGACTTTCGGGGCATCGATGACCAGTTCATGCGCGCTCACGGCATCGATTACTTTGAAAACAGCCGCCGCGCCACGCTGGTCCAGCAACGCTACGCGATCGACAATCCGCAGCGCTTGATCGGCTACGGCCAAACCTGCTGGGGCATTACCGCCAGCGACGGGCCCGGCCCGGCGACCCGGGTCATCGATGGCGTCAAGCGCCGGTTCTTCGACTATGTCGCGCGCGGCGTGCCGCACGGCCCGGATGACGGGACCATCGCGCCATGGGCGGTGATCGCCGCGCTCCCCTTCGCCCCCGAAATCGTGTTGCCGACCATCGCGCAGTTCGCGCGCACGCCGGCGCTGCATTGCCGCTATGGCTATAAAACCACGTTCAACGCGACCTTCCGCAGCAAAGCCATGCCGCACGGCTGGGTGTCGCCCTGGCACTTCGGCATCGACCAGGGGCCGGTCTTGCTGATGATTGAAAACTACCGCAGCGGCCTGCCCTGGCGCCTGATGCGCGCTTGTCCCTACATCGGTTCAGGCTTGCGGCGCGCCGGCTTTCGCGGCGGCTGGCTTGACGCCGCGCCTGGCATGCCCTAGCTGCACAGTGACTTGTCCGCGCCTCATGCGGCGCGCGCGCGCGGCTGAAAGTCCGATGCATCGGCCAATTGCCGGTACAGGGCGCGCTCGGCGTCGCTCACGACCGTTGGCACCTTGATCACGATCACGGCATGCAGCGCACCGGCGCTGCCGTCGGCGGCGCGCAAGCCGCGCCCGGCCAGGCGCAATTGCTGCCCGCCGCTGGAGCCGGCTTTGACGTTCAGCTCCACCGGACCGTCGAGCGTGGGGACCCGCACTGCGGCGCCCAGTACCGCCTCCCACGGCGCCAGCGCCAGATCCATGTACAGATCGCGCCCGCTGACGCGGTACAGCGGGTGCGGCTCCACCGCCAAGACCACATACAAATCACCGGCCGGGCCGCCGTGCTGGCCGGGACCGCCCTTGCCCGCCAGGCGCAGTCGCTGCCCATCGGCCGCGCCGGGCGGCACCGAAATGCGAAACGTGCGGCTGACGCGGCGCGGTGCGCCTTGCGCATCGACTTCGGGCAGGCTGGCACGCACTTCAATTTCACCGGCGCCATGGATCTGCTCAAGCGAGACAGTGGCGGTGATGTCGATATCCTGCCCGCGCGCGGCAGACGGCCTGCGCCGCGCGCCGCCTCTGCCGGCGCGGCCAAAGTCGGCAAACAGGTCGCCCAGATCGAGGTCGTCAAAGCCGGCTCCGTTCGGATTCCTGTTGCGTTGCCAGCCGGGCGGGGGCGACATGCCGGCGCCCGCTGGCGCTTTGCCGAACTGGTCATAGGCTGCGCGCTTTTCCGGGTCCTTGAGCACGGCATATGCCTCGCCGATCTCCTGGAATTTCTCCTTGCCTAAAGCATCCTTGGACACATCCGGGTGGAACTGGCGGGCCAGCTTGCGATACGCCTGCTTGATGTCGTCGGCGCTGGCGGTGCGCTCAACGCCCATGGTCTGGTAATAATCCTTGAATTTCACGTGGTTCCTGATGAAGCGAGGGCATTAAAAAGGGCCAGTCTACGAACACAGCAGTGACATAACGTTGATGCGCATCAAAATTGACCTAGTGCACCTAGAGTAGCCGATTCCGCGCGTTTTGATGTGGATCAACGATTTATAGGACCTCGCCACCTAGCATGGCTATTTGCCGATTCCGTCGGCGCCAGCCTGATCGCCACCCTGGAGCACCACATGATTTCTCCCATTTTCTTTGCCCCGACGGGTCTGGTCGCGCGCCCTTGCCCTGCATGAGCCGCCCATTTACCCTGCGCCTGGCGGCGGCCGTCGCGCTGCTTGCACTAGCCCTGCCCTGCGCCTTGGCTGCGCCCCGGGGCACGCCCGCCGTCGATGCCGCGCTGTTGCTGCCCCGCCTGTACAACGGCGAGCAGCCGGCGCTGTTGTGGAGCGCCAGCGGCCAGGCCGCTCTGGCGCTGGACTTGCTGCGCACGGCGAGCGAGCATGGCCTGGACGGCGCCTACTACGACGTCGATGCGCTGGCCGCCCGCTATGCGTCGCGCAACCCGGCCGACGCCGACGCTTTTGACCACGCGCTCAGCCAGGCCATGCTGCAATTCATCTCCGACCTGCATGGCGGACGCGTCAAGCCGGATGTGCGGGTACCCACACCGCCGGCGGGGGCAGCGCGCTTCGACGCTGTCGCGTACTTGCGCCAGGCGCTTGCAGAACAGCGCCTGAGCGAAGCGGTCAGTGCCGCAGCGCCCGCCTTGCCGCAGTACAAGCGCATCCAGGCCACGCTGCAGCAGTACCGCACCCTGGCCGCGCAGGCCGGGCAAACCGGCGCCTGGTCGCCGCCGGCCTTGCCCGCCAACGGCAAGCTGGTCGCGGGATCGCGCTACCCGGGCCTGGGCTTGCTACGCCAGCGCCTGCAGTTGCTGGGCGACCTGGACGGGAGCGACGCAGCTACTGAACCCGACCGCTACAGCGACGATCTGGCCGCCGCCATCAAGCACTTCCAGGCCCGCCACGGCCTGGATGAAACGGGGCAGCCGGGCCGCGACACCATCGCAGCGCTCAAGGTGCCGCTCAGCCGTCGCGTGCGCCAGCTCGCGCTCACGCTCGAACGGATGCGCTGGCTGCCGCCGCTGCGCCCGGGCCGCGTCATCGTCGTCAACGTTGCCGCTTACCGCCTGTGGGCGTTCGATACCAGCGCCGCCGACATTGGCGAGCCGCTCGAGATGCGCGTGATCGTGGGCAAGGCTGCGCGCACCCAGACGCCGCTATTCATCGGGCAGATGAGCTATCTTGAATTCAATCCCTACTGGAACGTACCGCGCAGTATAGCCGTGGCCGAAATTGCACCCAAGCTGGCGCGCAATCCCGGCTACCTCAGGCAAAACAACATGGAACTGGTTGCCCCCAACGGGCAGGTGCAGGGCGGCGCCTCGGCGGCCGCGCTGCGCAGCGGCGCCGTGCGCGTGCGCCAGCGCCCGGGCCCGCAAAATGCCCTGGGCGCCGTCAAGTTCGCCATGCCCAACACGATGAACATTTACCTGCACTCCACGTCGGCCCAGGAATTGTTCGGCAAGGTGCGGCGCGACTTGAGCCACGGCTGCATCCGGGTCGAGCGTCCGGCCGAGCTGGCCGCCTTCGTGCTGGCCGACCAGGCCCACTGGTCGCCTGCGGCCATCGCGACGGCCATGGCGCCCGGCCCCAACCGCACCGTGCGTTTGGGCCAGACCATTCCGGTGGTGCTGTTTTATGCCACCGCGGCCACCGACCGTAGCGGACGCGCCCTGTTCGCCAACGATATCTACCAGCGCGACGACAAGTTGGCGCAGGCGCTTGGGGCGCCTTGAGATGCATGGCGCGCACCCGACCGAGACGCTGGAATTGCGCGTGCGCGAACTGCGCCAGCTGTTCAATTCGCTCGACCCGACGCCTTTTCTCAACAAGGACCTCGACCGCGCATGCGAAGTATTCATCGAAAACTGGGCCCTGTCGCTGCCGCATGACAGATGCCTGCACCTGACCATCCATGTCGAGCAGTTGCCGGAGACCGGCGACGCCCGGGAACTGGTGGCGGGCGCCGTCCACAACCATTACGCCTATAAGATTGAGCTGGTGCGCGGCGAACTGCGGCAACTGCTGCGCCTGGGCCGCCTGAGCCTGGCCGTGGGCCTGGTGTTCGTCATCGCCTGCCTGCTGCTGGCCGAGGCGCTGGCCAGCGTTCTTCCCGGCCAGAGCGCGAGAATTGCCCATGAAAGCTTGACCATCATCGGCTGGGTGGCCATGTGGCGCCCGGTGCAAATTTTTTTGTACGACTGGTGGCCCCTGAAGGGGCGCATCAGGGTGTTCGAGAACCTGCGCCAGGCGCGCGTGAGCGTGGTGCAAGCCAACACCGCGCGATCGGACCATCCCATCATGTAACGCAACTAGCGCAACTAGCGCAACGGAGACTATATGGCCAGCACCGCATCGCATTACCTCGCCATCAACGCGGGTTCATCCAGCATCAAATTTGCCCTGTACCGCGCCGAGCCGGCGCTGCACCTGGTGTTTGCCGGCAGCATCGACGGCATCGGCGGCAAGCAGGCTTGCTTGCGCGTACAGGGTGACCCGGCCGACACCGTCACGCGCCACTTCCCGATTCCCGAACGCGTCACCGCCGTCAACGTCCTGCTCGACTGGCTGGGCGAACGGATCGCGCCAGGCAGCCTGCGCGCCGTCGCCCACCGCATCGTGCATGGCGCAGCGCACAGCAGCACCCGGGAAATCGACGCGGCCCTGCTGGGCCAATTGCATGACGCCGTGCGCGACGAGCCCGAACACTTGCCGCAAGAAGTACACCTGATCGAAACGCTGCGCCGGCGCTTTCCCGACGCCACCCACGTCGCCTGCTTCGACAGCAGCTTTCACGCCTGCATGCCGGCGGCGGCCAGCACGCTCGCCATCCCGCACCGGTTCAGCGCGGCCGGGGTGCGCCGCCACGGCTACCACGGCTTGTCGTGTGCATGGATGATGCGCGAACTGGCGCGCCTGGACGGGCCGGACGCGGCCAACGGCAAGCTCATCCTGGCGCACCTGGGCGGGGGCGCGAGCGTCACCGCGGTCGAACATGGCGCCAGTTGCGACACCACCATGGGCTTGACGCCGGCCGGCGGCATCCCAATGGGCACGCGCTCCGGCGACATCGATCCCGGCCTGGCGCGCCATTGCATGCGCCAAGAACCAATGAGCGAAGCCCAGTTCCACCACATGCTCAACCATGAATCGGGCTTGCTCGGGGTCTCGGGCCGCAGCGCCGACCTGCAAGTGCTGCTGAAAAACCAGGGCCTTGAGACCGGCTGCGCCGACGCGGTCGAACTATTCGTCTACCAGACGCGCAAGGCCATTTGCGCGATGGCCGGCGCGCTCGACGGCGTCGCCACGCTGGTCTTTGCCGGCGGCGTGGGCGAACACAGCGCCGAAGTGCGCGCGCGCATTTGCGCACGCCTCCACCACTTGGGGATCGTGCTCGACCCGGACCACAACAATGCCCACCGCCCCGTCATTTCAGGCGGCCAGAGCCAGGTGCTGGTGCGCGTCATGCGCACCGACGAACAATGGATGCTGGCCGAGGAAGCACGCCTGCTGCTGGCAGCGCCACATCAAGGGAGCACGGCATGACTGACACCACCTCCGACGCAACGCTGCAAGCCATGGATGGCTGGTGGCGCGCCGCCAACTACCTGTCGGTGGGCCAGATTTACCTGCTGGCCAACCCGCTGCTGCGCGCGCCGCTTCGGCCCGAACACATCAAGCCGCGCTTGCTGGGGCACTGGGGAACCACGCCCGGTTTGAACTTCATTTATGTGCACCTGAACCGCGCCATTTGCCGGCACGACCTGTCGGTGCTGTATGTCGCCGGTCCGGGCCACGGCGGGCCCGGCATGGTCGCCAACGCCTACCTGGACGGCACTTACAGCGAAGTCTATCCAGGCATTGCGCAAGACGGCGCCGGCATGCAGCGACTGTTTCGCCAGTTCTCGTTCCCCGGCGGGATTCCCAGCCACGTGGCGCCAGACACGCCAGGCTCGATCCACGAAGGCGGCGAACTCGGTTACGCGCTCTCGCACGCCTACGGCGCCGCGTTCGACAACCCGGACTTGATCGTCGCCTGCGTGATCGGCGACGGTGAAGCGGAAACCGGCCCCATGGCCACCAGCTGGCACTCGAACAAATTTCTCAACCCGGTGCACGACGGCGCCGTGCTGCCGATCCTGCACCTGAACGGCTACAAGATCGCCAGCCCCACCATCCTGGCGCGCATCCCGCGCGACGAACTGGCCGCCCTGATGACCGGTTACGGCTACGAGCCGTTCTTCGTGGAAGGGGACGATCCGGCTACCATGCACCGCCTGATGGCCGACACGCTCGACACCGTCACCGCGCGCATCCACGCCATCCAGCAGGCGGCGCGCACGGACGGTTTTAGCGGACGGCCTCGCTGGCCGATGATCGTGCTGCGCTCGCCCAAGGGCTGGACCGGCCCGCTTGAGATTGACGGCAAGCCGAGCGCCGGCACCTTCCGCGCGCACCAGGTGCCGATGGGGCAGATGGACAAACCGGGGCACCTGGAGATCCTGGCGCAATGGATGGCAAGCTACCGGCCCGAGACGCTGTTTGACGAAGCAGGCCGCCTGCTGCCCGCGCTGCGCGCCTTGGCCCCGGCCGGCGCGCGCCGCATGAGCGCAACCCCCCACGCCAACGGCGGCAAACTGCTGCGCGACCTGACCATGCCGGACCTGCGCGCGCACGCCGTTGCCGTGCCAGCGCCGGGCATGACGGTGGCCGAATCGACGCGCGTGCAAGGGCAATTCCTGCGCGAGGTGATGCGCCTGAACCTGCACAACTTCCGGCTCTTCAGTCCGGACGAAGCGGCCTCGAACCGCTGGGACGCGGTGTTTGAGGTCAGCGCGCGCTGCTTTACCGGCGCCATCATCGACGGCGACGAGCACCTCGCGCCCGATGGCCGGGTGATGGAAATGCTCAGCGAACACCAGTGCGAAGGCTGGCTGGAGGGCTACCTGCTCAGCGGGCGGCATGGCATGTTTTCGTGCTACGAAGCGTTCATCCACATCATCGACGCGATGTTCAACCAGCATGCGAAGTGGCTCAAGGCGGCCGGCGAGATTGCCTGGCGCGCGCCGGTCGCCTCGCTCAACTACCTGCTCTCGTCGCACGTCTGGCGCCAGGACCACAACGGTTCGAGCCACCAGGACCCCGGCTTCATCGACCATGTGCTCAACAAGAAAGCGCACATCGTGCGCGTGTATTTGCCGCCGGACGCGAATACGCTCTTGGCCGTCACCGACCATTGCCTGCGCAGCCGCAACCGCATCAACGTGATTGTCGCCGGCAAGCAGCCCGAAGCGCAGTGGCTGGACATCGAGGCGGCCATCGCCCACTGCAACGCCGGCGCGGGCGTGTGGGAATGGGCCAGCAACGACTGCGACGACAACGCGCACGCCGTGCTCGCCTGCGCCGGCGACGTGCCCACGCTCGAAGCGCTGGCCGCCGTGCAACTGCTGCGCGCGCACTTTCCCGAACTGAAGCTGCGCTTCGTGAACGTCGTCGACCTGATGACGCTGCAACCGCCGCACGCCCATCCGCACGGCCTGGACGAGCGGGCATTCAACGACCTGTTTACGGTCGACAAACCGGTCGTGTTCGCCTATCACGGCTACCCCGCACTGATCCACCGTCTCACTTACCGGCGCGCCAACCACGACAACTTCCACGTACACGGTTTCCAGGAAGAAGGCACGACCACGACGCCATTCGACATGGTGGTGCTCAATCGGGTCGACCGTTTCCGCCTGTACGCCGCCGTGGTCGAACACACGCCGCTGCTGGCGCCGTTTCAAGCGCAGGCGCGCCTGTTTGTCGAGGAACAATTGGCCGCCCACCGCAGTCATATCACCGAGCACGGCATCGACATGCCGGCGATTCTGAACTGGCAGTGGCAAGGCTGACGCGGCCGCGCGCATTGACCGTCATCTGGTATTCGCCTTATTGCCACTAACTGTATGTTTTACAACAGGAAATGTCGTGCTAGACTTATTCATCGTTTAGATTGCTACGCATTTCTGCGGTATGGCTCAACAATGGGCTTGAGCAAAGGAGGCCCGCATGATGCACGATTTCCTGTCCAACAACCGCGAAGAGCTGGCGCAGCGCTGCCGGGTCAAGGTTGGCCAGCGGGTTGGCCGCTCGGCCAGCGAAACCCAGCTCAGGGATGGCATTCCCATGTTCCTGGACCAGCTGATCCGTACTTTGCAGATCGAGCAAACGCAGCGCCCGCTTGACAGCCGCCGCGTCTCCGGCCCGGCCGGCGGCGGCACAGCCTTGTCGGAGGTCAGCGTGTCGGCTGCCCAGCATGGAAAGGACTTGCTGGAGCTTGGACTCACGGTCGACCAGGTCGTGCACGACTACGGCGACCTGTGCCAGGCCATCACCGACCTGGCCGTGGAGCGCGGCGTGCCGTTCCATGTCGACGAATTTCGTACGCTCAACCGCTGCCTGGACAACGCCATCTGCGACGCTGTCACCGAGTTCAGCTTTCAGCGTGACGCCCTTGCTGCCCAGGCCCATGCCTTGGAGTCCGGCAAAAAAATGGGATTTTTCGCGCATGAAGTCAGAAACTTGCTCGGCACCGCATCGCTCGCGTTTGCCGCCGCCAGGGCTGGCCAGCTAGGCCTTGCAGGGGCGACCGGATCGATCCTCGAACGCAGTCTGAGCAGCCTTGAAAAATTGATTGCAAGTTCGCTGGAAGAAGTGCGCACCGATTACCAGGACCATCTCGCCCTGGGCGCGTTTTCGCTTGCGAACTTTATCGCCGAACTCCACGCGGCCGCGTCGCTGTCGGCGTCTGCCAGCGGGTGCACCTTGCGCTCCCAGCAAGTTGATGCCGACCTGGCCCTGGGCGGGGCGCGCGATGTGCTGTTCGCTGCCGTGGCGAACCTGCTGCAAAATGCCTTCAAGTTCACCAAACCCGGTTCCGAAGTGCAGCTGACAGCCTATGCGTCGGGCGAGCACATCCATATTGATGTGGCGGACCATTGCGGCGGCCTGGCTCCCGGCGTGGCCGAGACCATGTTCCTGCCCTTTTCCCAATCCGGCACAGACCGCACCGGCGTCGGCCTGGGGCTGACGATCGCCAAGCAGGGCATTGCCGCCAACGGCGGCGAGCTGAGCGTGCGCAATGTGCCGCAGCAAGGCTGCGTTTTTACCATCAGCCTGCCGCGCCATACATTGCCGACCTAGTGTCCGTCGCACTTGCTGGCGCGTTTGCGATAGGACAGCCACGCGCAGCGTTACGGCATCACGCCACAGGGGCAATGGCGTACCGGTTGCGCCCCGCCGCTTTGGCCAGGTACAGGGCGGCGTCGGCATCGCGCGCCAGCGCGGCCGTGTCGATCTCGTCCGCACCCTGGCACGACAAGCCAATGCTGGCGGTGACGGTGCGAAAGCTGCCCTCGGCGTAAAACGGCGCGCGCACGGCGGCGAGGATTTTCTCGGCCACGGGAATCGCTTCGGACAGCTCGAGCACGCCTTCGAGGATGATCGTGAATTCGTCCCCGGCCAGACGGCACACGGTGTCGGTCGAACGCACCGCCGCGCGCAGGCGGTGCGCGAACTCTCTGAGTACCTCGTCGCCCCCGGCGTGGCCCAGCGTGTCGTTGATCTGCTTGAAGTAATCGATATCGAGGAACATCAGCGCCAGCGCGCGGCCCGAGCGCACGCCACGCAGCGCCGCCTCGCGCAAGCGTTCTTCATAGCTGCGCCGGTTGGGCAGTCCCGTCAAGGGATCGGACCTGGCGAGCAATTGAAGCTGGGCCTCGTACTGCTTGGCGGCGCTGATATCGGTGGTCATCAGGTAAGCGCCGACGACGCGCCCGTCCTTCAGGTGCGGAATGCCGGCCAACAGGCTGGTGCGCACCGGAGCGGCACTGGCATCGGTGGCCTCGTACTGCGTGGCTTCGCCCGCCATCAGGCGCGTCAAATAAGGCTTGACGGCGGCGTAGCGTTCGGCGCCGAATACCGCCATCACGGATTTGCCCAGCATATCCTGCGGCGCGATGCCGTACCACTTGGCATGCGTGGCATTGGCAAAGCGGTAGACTTCGTCGCTGTCGATGTAGGCGATCAATACCGGCAAGTTGTCGGTGATGGTACGCAGGCGCTCTTCGCTTTCGGCCTGGGTGATTTCACTGTTCTTGCGCGCCGTAATGTCCATTGCCATGGCGTAAAAGCCGCGCGCGCCCGGCTGGCCGCCAGTTTCAGGGATATACACGGCGGAAAAGTGCCGGACCTTGCCGCCCACCACCATCTGGCTTTCAAACGAGGCCTTGGCGCCCGCTTTCGCCTGATCGATGTAGGGTTTGACGGCGCCATACTCGGCAGCGCCATACAGGGTGCGCACTTCCTTGCCGATCAGTTCGTCGGCGGTCTTGCCGTAAAAGCGCAAGGCATGCCCGTTCAGGAACAGGAAGCGCTCATCCTTGTCGATATGGCCGATCAGCGACGGCAGGTTCTCGGTGATGCCGCGCAGCCGGCTTTCATTGGTTGCCCGTAGCGTCTCGGCGTTTTTCAGGGCCGTGACATCCTTGACGGCGACCACCGCGCCCATACTCTGGCCGCTGGAACTGAGCAGGCGCTGCCCGCTGGCAAACAGAAAGCGCGCCGCCTCGCCCTCGCGCACGATGGTGATCTCCGCATTGGCCACGCTCTCGCCGGCCAGCGCCCGGTACAGCGGCAATTCCTCGCGCGCCAGCGGCGTGCTGCCGTCGGCCCGGTATATATTGCGCGCCACCGCGGCCCAAGCCGTGGTGCCGGCCGCGCCTGGCGCCAGGCCGTGAAACTGCGCCGCCGCCCGGTTGAACAGGGTCAGTTCACCTTGCGCATCGCAGGCCAGTACGCCAACGTCGACCGCGTCGAGTACGGCGTCGAGCAAGGCTTGCTTTTGCTCGAGCGCGGCGGCGGCGTCGCGCCGCTCGGTGATATCGTGCAGAAAGGCGCTGAAGAATACCTGGTCGTTGACCTTGTAGGCGCTGATCGTCATCTCCACCGGGATGACGACGCCGCGCTTGGTCAGCGCCAGCAACTCCAGGCGCTGGTTGACGTTGTCCCCTTGCCCGGTCTGCAAGAACCGCTTCAGGCCCGCGCCGTGCGCCTGGTGGTATTCGGGCGGGATGATGGTGGCGGCCAGGTCGATTCCCATCGCTTCGTCGGCGCTCCAGCCGAACATCAACTCGGCGGCGCGGTTCCAGTTGTTGACGATGCCGTTGCTGTCGATGCCGATAAAGGCGTCGTGCGACGCCTCCAGAATGGTGTGGTTGTGCTCTTCGCTGCGGCGCAGGCTCGCCGCCACGCTAATGCGCTGCGCGACTTCGCAGCCAAGTTCGGCCAGGCTCGTTTCCAGTTCGGCGGTGCGCGCCGCAACCCGGCTTTCCAGTTCGTCGTTGAGACGATGCAGCGCCAGTTCGCTGTGCTTCTTTTGCCCGATGTCTTCGATGACCGAAATAAAATAGTCGGGCGCGCCGTGCTCGTCGCGGCGCAGGGCGACGGTCAGGTTGATCCAGACAAAATGGCCCTGGCGGTGAATATAGCGTTTTTCGATCGAGTACCACTGGCGCGCGCCGGCCAAGGTTTCGTTGAGCAACTGCATATCGATGGGCAAGTCGTCGGGGTGAGTCAGGTCCTGAAACGTCAGTTGACGCAGGGCACCCTCGGGATAGCCGACGATCTCGCCGAACTTGCGATTCACGTGCAACAGGGCGCCGTCCAGCCCGACGTGGGCGATGCCCACTGCCGCCTGCTCGAACGTGGCCTGGAACTTGGCCTCGGACGCGAGCAGCGCCTTGCTGCGCAGCAGCGCGTATTCGGCGACGGCGGCCTTGGTGAATTCTTCTTGCACCAGCAGCGCGAAGTCGCGCAAGGCGGCAATCTGCGCGACGGTCAACTGGCGCGGCTTGCTGTCGATGATGCACAGCGTGCCGAGCGCGTGGCCGTCCACGCCAAAGACCGGCTGACCGGCGTAAAAGCGGATCAGCGGGGCGCCGGTGACCAGCACATTGTGCACAAAGCGCGGGTCGAGCTGCGCATCTTCCACCACGATCAGCTCGCGTTTTTCGACGGCGTGCGCGCAAAACGCGTCGGAACGGGCCGTTTGCCTCTCGGCCAGCCCGTAGCGCGACTTGAACCATTGCCGATCTTCATCGATCAACGACACCAGGCAGATGGGCACGTCAAAAAACTGCGCGGCAAGCCGGGTGATGCGGTCGAACCGCTCTTCCGGCGGCGTGTCGAGCATGCCGGTCGCGTGCAGCGCTTCCAGGCGATCGCGTTCGACGTTCGGAGAAGGTGAGGACATGGCTTACCGCCTTGGCTGATGTGAGTTCGATTGTAGCCCCTATTGCCAACAAACAACGATACGTATTGTTTCACACGTGCGCTTGCGGCATCCCATCGCTTCATTTTCGGCCTTGCAATCATTGGCTTCGATCAATCTCGATCTTTGGCCGCCCCCTACAATCGATGTGACACTTGACAAAACCTTGGCAGCGCCAAGGAAACGGGAGCGTAGAACATGACTGATACATTGCACCTGACGGGGAAACGCCTGCCCCCCGGAGATAAGCCGGTCTCAAGGCGGCGCCAGGCCGGCGTTGCGGCGATTGAGTTCGGCATTATCCTGCCCGTCCTCCTGCTACTGCTCGCGTTGCCGATTTTTATCTCTCGCGTACTGATGCATTACTCGGTAGCGCAAAAGGCGGCGCATGATGCCGCCTTGTACCTGGCGCGCGTGCCAGCCTACGAGGTTTGGAATCAATCGATGTTCGGCGCCAACGTGGCCAT
Source organism: Massilia sp. TWP1-3-3 (assembly GCF_049897805.1). NCBI lineage: Bacteria > Pseudomonadati > Pseudomonadota > Betaproteobacteria > Burkholderiales > Oxalobacteraceae > Massilia > Massilia sp. TWP1-3-3. The sequence goes on along the minus strand of NZ_JAFCWX010000031.1, from coordinate 19,662 downwards.
TGCCAAGGAAATTGCCACCATCGAATTAGCTGAGCTCAGGCCCGGGATGGACTCCCCCGTCTATGTCGGCGTGTCGTGTAACGGTTTCCCCTGCGGACCGCAACAGCCCAAGAATATCCGTGTCACCGTCCAGATGCTCATGTTTGACGAATTTTTCAGCGACAGTACGTGGCGCATCGTTGGCGATCAAGGGGTTTTGGTGACAGCGGAGATGAATGTTCCCTACGTTGGATCACCAACTACCCAGTAGGCGCAGTTGCATTCACGCAGTTGCATTCACGCAGTTGCGTTCACGCAGTTGCGTTCAACAAGTTTGAAAAACCTTAAAACAACCCGCCGTCTCGGCCGAGCGTGCGGGTTGTTTTGCATTCCAGCGTGCCGTTGCGCCTAGTGCGCCATCCACAGCGGTATCGGGGACGTGAGCAAGGCGGTCCGGCTGGCCCCGCCAAGCAGGATCTCGCTGAAGCGGGAATGCCCGTAAGCGCCCATGACGATCAGGTCGGCGCCCTGGTCCGCCGCCAGCGACAGCAATGATTCGCCGGCGTCGCCGCTGGCCTGGGCGGCGGTGACGTCAACCCGGATGCCATGGCGCGCGAGATACAGGGCGATGTCGGCACCGGGCGTGTCGCCGTGCTGGTCGCCTCCTTCTGAGTTCAACACCACCAAATTCACCGCTTGCGCGCGCTGCAGCATGGGAATGGCGCTGGTGATCGCGCGCACCGCATTGCTGCTGCCGTTCCATGCCACCGTGATGCGCGTGCCCACCTCGCCAATGGCGCCCTTGGCCGGCACGACCAGCACCGGCCGCGCGCAGTTGAGCACCACGTACTCCGGGAAATCGGTGCGCAGGCGGGGCGTGAATTCATCGTAGGCCGACTGGCTGATGACGACCAGGTCGCAATAGCGCGCATGCGTGCTGATGCCCGCCCCCGCCTCGTCGTCAATGCGGCGCCGTTCGAAGGAGTTCACGCCAGCCCGGCTGGCGCGCTGGTCGAACAGGTCGAGGACGCGGTCGGCTTCGGCATGCAGTTCGGCGATCGGAAACGCAATGGCAGGCGTGCCAGGATCGAGCCCGGTTTGTGGAAACAGATAGGAAGCCAGGCCCGTGACGGCGCCCCCCACCAAGTGGGCGTCGTGCAGCGCGGCCAGGCGCGCGGCGATATCGGTACGCACGGCCGAACGGGGCGATTGGTCGACATGAACCAGAATAGTCTTGTACATTGCAAGCACCTCACTGAGTTTTGATCACAGCAAAATGTACAGCTTTTGTTACAAAAGCATCCATGATGTGCATCAAATTCGCCGACCATGCTGACCAGAATCGGGTCTGGCCCGGCCGATGCAAAGACCAATGGCAGTCGGGCGCGACTTTTCTGCGAGAATACGCCTGTGCAAACGGTGCCGTTCGGGGAAGCTATGAAGATATTGATCATCGAGGATGAACCGAAGACCGCCATGTTCGTCAAGCGCGGCTTCATGGAGGAAGGTTACGTGGTCGACGTCGCCGTCGATGGCGTGGAAGGCCTCGACCTGGCCCTGGGCGGCGCTTACGACATCATCGTCCTCGACGTGATGCTGCCGGGGCAAGACGGCTGGGCGGTATTGGCGCATATCAAGCATCGCAAGCCGCGCCAACCGGTCATCCTGCTCAGCGCGCTGGATGCGGTCGCCAATCGGGTCAAGGGCCTGGACCTGGGCGCCGACGATTACCTGATCAAGCCGTTTGCCTTTTCCGAACTGCACGCCCGGGTACGCAATGCCGCGCGCCGCGGTCCGGCGCGCCAGGCCGACATGCTGTGCCTGGACGATTTGGACATGGACCTGGTCCGGCACAAGGCGACCCGCGCTGGCCAGCTGCTGGACCTGGCGCCGCAGGAATACCGCTTGCTCGAATACCTGCTGCGCCATGCCGGCGAGGTGTTGACGCGGACCCGGCTGGCCGAACAGATCTGGGACATCAGTTTTGACGGCGACAGCAATGTCGTCGATGTGGCCGTGCGCCGCTTGCGCAGGAAGGTCGACGACCCCAGCGAGCGCAAACTGATTCACACATTGCGGGGAGTCGGCTATGTCCTCGAGGCCAGGCCTTGACGGCGCCGGCCGGCGCGGCTCGATCGCCTTTCGGCTGACGCTCTGGTATGCCGTGCTCAGCTTGCTGCTGGTGGCGGCGGCCGGCACCATGTTGTATCTGGTGCTGGCCGACTGCCTGCGGCGCGACGACGACCAGTGGCTCACGGGCCAGATCGCCGACATCAGCCGTTTGTTGACGCTGCACCCGAGCAACGCGGCGGGGCTGCATCGCGACACGGTGATGCTGCCCGGCTCGTCCATGCGGGTCCTGGATGCCGAAGGCAAGCAATTGATGGAAACGGCGGCGCAGGGCGGCAATTTGACGGGCAATTCGGCGGCCGCGTTGGATGCCGTTTCGGGCAAGCCTGACCGCGGCCGGGACTGGAGGCGAGGCGACGCCGTATTTCGCGTGATGTATTCGCGCGTGCGCGCCGGGTCCGGCTTTACGGTGCAGGTGGCGATCGACCGCAGCGACGAGGAACAAACGCTCAAGTCCTACCAGCGCATCATGTTGAGCGTACTGGCGGCCGCGCTGGGGGTCGCCATCGTTGGCGGCCACCTGATCGCGCGGCGCAGCCTGGAGCCGGTATCGCGCCTGGCGGCCATCATCGACGAACTGGGCGCCGCGCACCTGTGCCGCCGCATTGCAGACGATGGCTGGCCGCGCGAACTCGGTCCCCTGGCGGCCAATTTCGACCAGTTGCTGGCACGCCTGGACAATTCGTTTGCGCGCGTCTCGCGTTTTTCCGCTGATATCGCCCATGAGTTGCGCACGCCCCTGCACATCCTGCGCGGCGAGGCCGAGCTGGCGCTGTCAAAAACGCGTTCGGGCGACGATTACCGCGAATGCATCGTTTCGGCCACTGAAGAATACGCGCGCCTGATGCGCATGGTCGACGCCTTGCTGTTCCTGGCCCGCACCGATTCGCCCGAGTCGTTCGCGGACAAGCAAACACTGGTGCTTGAAGACGAAGTCGGCAGTGTATGCGCTTTTTACCAGGCGCTTGCCGATGAGCAGGAAACCGCGCTTGACATCAGTGGCGCTGCCGTGCTGGCCGCCGATCCAGGCTTGCTGCGGCGCGCGCTGGCCAATCTGATCATCAATGCGCTGCGCCATACGCCCTCTGGCGGGCGCATCAGCATCGCGCTCGAAGCGCTGTCCGGACATGGCGCGCAGATCACGGTCAGCGATAACGGCGAAGGCATCGCCGCCAAAGACTTGCCTTACGTTTTCGACCGCCTGTATCGCGCCGACCATGCCCGTTCCGGCCATGGCGCCGGCGCAGGCCTGGGCCTGGCCATCGTCCAATCCATTATGCAACTGCATGGGGGCAGCGCTTCGCTCAGCAGCGTGGCGGGGCGCGGCACCGTGGCGCGCTTGGTCTTTCCGGGCGTCGCCGCCAACCCAACCTGACCAAACGGTCAGCTTCGGGTCATGCTCCCGCCATGTCAATATGCCATGATTCTGGTTTGGTGCACGCCGGCCTGCCGAGCATGAGTACAGCTCGCGCCCGCGCTTGCCCGAGGGCGGCCACGACGGCCGCTCGCTGCACTGACCACAGGACATCGCGTGAACCAAGCCCTACCTACGAGCATGATTGGCCCTTCCACCGCCCCATCAGCGGCGCCCGGCGCAGTGTGCGGCGGCACCGTCGAGAAAAACATAGCGCTGTCGCTTCCCGTCATTGCGTGGGATGCGAGCTTGTCGAGCGCGCCCCCCGGCTTGCCATACTTGCGCGAACTGCTCAAGCTTGGCGCCAGGGTCGCCTTCAATTGGCGCGCGACGCGTACGTGGCTGAGCTACTGGAATTCGTCGCTGTTCCTGGCGCAACTGGCCGGCGCGCAGCCGGCGATCCTGAAGAAAATCTACCGCCCGTACCTGTTTCGCGGACTCGATTGCCCGCAACGCGTGGCCGCACTGTGTGCGCACTACGATTTCATCGTGCAGCGCCAGCTCGGCGCGCTCGTGGCGCTCGCCGCGCAAGCACCACGCGTGCTGACCCGATTTACCGGAAAATCGGGTCTGGACTACCGGCTCGAACTGGTCGCCATCACGTGCATGGAACGCGAGGGCGAACTGGTCTTGCAACTGTGCGACAGTGCCGCCGTCATTTTTTCCGTCGCCTTTACGGTGATGCGCGCGGGGCAGCACCATCAGCTTGCCGTGGGATGCCTGCAAGGCGGCCGCGCGCCCGATGCGCGCGAGCGGATCCGGCTGGCAACACGCGACTGGCATGGCCTGCGTCCGCACACCTTGCTGATGCGCCTGATACAACAAGTTGGCAGCGCGTTCGCCTGTGACTCGCTGGTACTGGTTGGGAACGCCAACCGCGTGATGTTGCAACAAATCCGCAAGGGCCGCGTGCTGGCTGACTATGACACTAGTTGGCGCGAACTTGGCGCGCTGCGCCAAAGCGACGGCAACTTCGCACTGGCCTGCATGGCCCCGGCGCCGCCGGACTTGACGCAGATTGCGTCCAGCAAGCGCTCGGAAGCGAAAAAGCGCCACCACTTGCTGGTGAGCGTGGCCGATGCTGCCTGCAGCGCACTGGCCTGATTGCTTGCACCAATGGAGCTGTACTTGAGCGTCATTGCACGGTCATTGCACGGTCACAATCGGCTACTAGAGTGGCGCCTTTGTTCTCATAACGACAAGGATGCCAATGAAACCAGTATCAACGTGGATCGTCGCCCTGGCGGCGGCAGGCCTGGCCGCTTGCAGCCCCAAGGACCATGGTCCAGTCATTCCCGAAGGCACAACTGTCACGTTTGCCCTGCTAGAAACGACCGACCTGCACGCTAACGTGCTGAGCTACAACTACTACGCGCTGACGCCGGACGTCACACTCGGACTCGAACGCACCGCCACGCTGATTAACGCCGCACGCATCGAAAACCCGAACAATATACTGCTCGACAATGGCGACAATATCCAAGGCACCATGCTCGGCGACCTGCAAGCAGTAGCGACGCCGGTGCCGTGCAGCGCGACTTTAGCCATCCATAAAGCCATGAACGCGCTCAAGTTCGACGGCGGCGGCATGGGCAATCACGAATTCAATTACGGCCTGCCGTTCCTGAGCCAGGTTACCAACACCGAGTTTGGCATCCCCGGCGTGAGCAAACCGGCTGGCGCTTGCGGCGCGCCGGCCTACCCGCTCGTATTGTCCAACGTAACTGGGGTGGCTAGCGCGAAACCGATCTTCGCCCCCTACGCGCTGCTGGCGCGCGATTTCGACGCGACCGCCCCGGACGGCGGCAAGCTGAAGGTCAAGTTCAACATCGGCATCATGAGTTTCGTGCCGCCCCAGATCCTGGAATGGGACCAGAAGAACCTGGCCGGCAAGCTCGCCGTCGGCGGCGCCCAGGAAGCGGCGCGCCAGTACGTGCCCGAACTGCGCAACAAGGGCGCCGATGTCGTCGTGGCCCTGTCGCACGGCGGTCTGGACATGAGTCCGTATAGCCCGAAAATGGAGAACCAGAGCTACCACCTGGCCAAGACCGGCATCGACGCCTTGCTGATCGGTCACTCGCACCTTATCTTTCCAAAAGCGAAGGAAGCCGGCGGCCCGGCCCTCGACCCGTCGCTCGCCGCCATTCCGGCCGCCGCCAGTGTCGACGCCGTCAACGGCTTCGTCAATGGCGTGCCAACCGTCATGGCGCAAAGCTGGGGCCGGCGCCTTGGCATCATCAGGATGACCATGGCTTACCAGGGCGGCAAATGGGTGACCCAGCCAGCCAAGACCACGGTTGAAGCGCGCGGCTTCAAATATACCGATGGCAACACCAACGTCGGCGCCGACGCCGCCATTGCCGCAACCGTCGCCAATGAGCACGCCGCCGCCATGGCGTATGCCGCGCAGCCACTGGGCGTGTCCACCGACTTTGAAATGTCGGCCTATTTCGCCCTGGTGGGCGATGTCAGCGCGATCGAATTGGTCAACCAGGCGCAGCTCGACTACGTGAAAAACATGATCGCCACCAGCACCGATCCGGTATTGGCCAGCTACAAGGCGATCCCCGTGATCACGTGCAGCGCGCCCTTCAAGGCGGGGCGCAACGGCCCGACCGACTTCACCGATGTGGCACCCGGCGCCAGCGCGGCGGCACCGGTCGGCCTGCAGGTGCGCAACCCCGGCGACCTCTACTTGTACGGCAATAACAATTTGCAAGCCGTAAAGATCAAGGGCACCGACCTGAAAGCGTGGCTTGAGGCGTCCGCGAAACAGTTTGCACAGATCAACCCGGCGCTCGCGAGTGAACAGGACCTGGTACCGTCTTACGGCACAATCTACAATTTCGACGTGTTTTATGGCGAAAACAATGCCCTCAAGTACCAGATTGACGTGACCAAGCCGGGCGGCAGCCGCGTCGTCAACCTGACTTACCTGGGCAAGGCCGTGCTGGATACGGATGACTTTATCGTGGCCACCAACGATTACCGCGCAGGCGGCGGCGGCAACGTCCCCGGGATCGACGGTTCCAAGACCATCATCCGCTCGCCCGACGCGAACCAGGCGATCGTGAGCAGTTACTTGCGGCAAATTGGCAAGACCAGCGGCAAGGTCACGCTGGCCACGCATGGCAGCGCGCGCAGCTGGAGCTTCGTCAAGGTGGCGACGGCAGGTGTGGTGACCCTGCGTTCGGCCCCCGGCCACCTGGCGTTGGCACGCGCCAGTGGCATCACCACGATCGTCGCCGAAGGCGCGCTCGATAGTGGCGGCTTTGCCAAGTATGCCGTGGACCTGAGCAAGTGAGGCATGGCCCTTGCGCTGTGCTGTGGATAGCGCTCCTGGCGGCGGGCGGCTGTGCGCCGCAGGCGCCGAGCGCAGCACGCATTGAAGCGTTCGCGATGCAGGCATCGCAACAGCAATCAACCGCCGCCGAGCGGCGCTTGCATCAATGGGCCGAACAGGGAGCGGTGGCGGCGCAGCGCGAGCTGGGGCTGTTGTACGCGCAGCGCCCTGCCCGCGCGGCCGACGGCATGCGCTGGCTGCTTAGGGCCGCAGACAGTGGCGATGCCGAGGCTGCCTGTGCGCTGGGCGACGCCCTGCGCACGCACATCCCCCCGGCGCCCGGTGCGGCGTGGCCATGGTACGCGCGTGCAGCAGCACTGGGACACGCGCGCGCGGCACTCATGCTGGGCCTGCTGGCCCGCAATGGCGACGGCGTCGCGCGCGATCCGGCGCTGGCCATGGCGTGGCTGAACCGCGCAGCCGGACGCGGCAACGCGCACGCGATGTTTCTGTTGGCGAATATGCTGCGCGACGGCGAGGCCGGCAGAGCCGATCCGGTACGCGCGCGCGCCTGGCTGGAACAGGCGGCCGACCACGAGTACCCGGCGGCGATGCAGGAACTGGCGCTGACCATGCAGCACGGCGATGCGCAGTCGTCCAAAGACGCACTGCGCGCGCAGCACTTGCTCAAGGAAGCGAACGAGCACCGCCACAACAACTGGAATCATTTTTAAGTGCGCAGTGATGGGGCAAAAGGGCGCTGAACGATCGCACTGAGCAATCGCACTAAGCGATCGCACTAAGCGATCGCACTAAACGAAAACTGTGCGCCCATCGATACACCACGTTTATGACGAGAAAATGTCATTTGGGCGCTTGTCGCGTAAACGCATCGACAAATGTTGATAAAGTAAAACCATTGTTTTTGCGGTGGTTTTAGGTACTACACTTACCCCGTCGATCGGCAATTTCGCTGACCGCAACGCCGCAGACTGCGCAGCTTTATTTGTGGCGTCTTCCACCAAGCACCGGAGAAAAAATTGAAGAAATCTTTGATTGTCCTGCTGTTGTCATTGCCCGCCCTGTCAGCCTCGGCAAGCGAACAAAGCATGTGCACTGCGAACGGCGGCTCATTCATCACCGGCACCGTGACCTCGGCACCGCGCTATGCGTCGGGTTCGTCGATCAACGGCGTGATGCTGTCCCACACCCGCCTTTACCTGCGCGCTGACCAGGATGGCAAAAGCTACGACGTTGCGATGGACAATGTGTACGCCGTCGATTACATCAAAAATGCGCAAGCCATGCCGGCCTCGCTGGCAGCAATTCGGGTCAACGAACGCCTGGAATTGTGCGGTGCTACTTACACCAGCGGCACCGGCATTCACTGGGTGCACAGCAACTGCAACGCGACGCCCACACGGACCAAGCCAAACGGCTGGGTGAAGCATCTGGCAAGCGATGGCACGCCAGGCATCAACCTGGAACGCAGCCAGAACTATTGCTACCTCTGGAACTAATTTCACGGTGAGATGACAGGCGCGCGCCGCGCTACGGCTGCGCGCCACAGGAGAGGGCAATGAATCGAGCGCAATTCATCACCGCAATGCTGATACTCGTTGCCGCCTGCTACGGCACGCTGTACCTGTGCACCAACGATACGCCAGCCGCAGCTGCGACGGTGACTGTGTCACCAGATTACCCGGGCACGCCGCTGTCATCGCCTTTTTCCACCAGCGCTGCTGCGCGCCAGTGGACGCTGGCGGCACCACCCCAGTCCAAGGCGCAGCGGCGCTACGTTGGACGCAACGGCCGCCAGATCGCGTTGAACGGCCTGAGCGTGGCGCAATGGCTTGCCTTGCATGCGAGCGCTGCGCGCGTCGGAAATGGCGAGGCCGCGTACGCGGTGTATCAGGCGCTGTCCATTTGCGCCAACCTCGAAGAGCCGGTGGCGGACTATGCCGACCAAAGCGAGCGCAAGATCGATATGCTTGAGCGCGATGCAATCAAGACAGTCTGTACCAACATTTCTCCCGCTGAAGTGCAAGAACGCATGCGTTTCCTGTCCATTGCCGCGACCGCTGGAAAGAGCGACGCGCAGATCGATTTTTACATGGACCGACCTGGCCCAGGACAGACACCGGAAGGCGATGCGGATGACCCCGCGCGCAGCCAGTGGAAAGCAGAAGCGCTTGCCCATCTTCTGCGCGCAGCGCAGCAGTGCGATCACTTTGCGCTGAGCCTGCTGTCAACCGCCTACGACGCCGGGCAATTGGGCGAACGCAATGTAAAGCTGGCAATCGCCTACAGCGCCGCCAACGGCCTTGCGGCAAAACACCCGCGCAGCATGCGCCAGCTGCGCGCACAGTTTGACGAAGAACCTTCGGAGGCGGACGTGGCCGAAGGCATGCAAATGGGATCTCGCCTGGCCCAGCAGGCATGCCATAGCTGAACGACTGGCCGCTCAGAACTGTTCCCAATCCTCCTCGGGCGCCTGCGCCGCTGGCCGTCTGGCTGCCGGCTTCGTTGCACGGCCAGCGCCCAGAGTCCCCAGCTGCCGGGCCGCCGGCGCTGGCACCGGACGCGTCTGCGGCCTGGTGTTGGCCTGCGCTTGCTCGCCCAGCTTGAACAGGCTCACCGCTTCCTCCAGCTGCGCGGCCTGGTCTTGCAAGCTCTCGGCGGCGGCGGCGGCTTGCTCGACCAGCGCGGCATTTTGCTGCGTCACGCCATCCATGTGGCCGATCGCTTCGTTGACCTGGGCAATGCCCTGGCTCTGTTCGTCGGTGGCCACGGTAATCTCGGCCATGATGCTGGTCACGCGCTAGACGCTGTCGACCACCAGTTGCATGGTCAGGCCCGCTTCGTCGACCAGCTTGCTGCCAACGGCAACCTTGTTCACTGAATCATCGATCAGCACCTTGATTTCCTTGGCGGCCGCTGCGCTGCGCTGCGCCAGATTGCGCACCTCGGCGGCCACGACGGCAAAGCCGCGCCCCTGTTCGCCGGCCCGCGCCGCTTCAACCGCCGCGTTCAAGGCCAGGATGTTGGCCTGAAAGGCAATGCCATCGATCACGCTGATGATGTCGACGATCTTGTTGAACGATGCATTTATCGACGTCATCGTTTCGATCACCTTGGACACCACCGCGCCGCTCTTTTTTGCCACCTCCTGGGCCGAGGCCGCCAGCTCATTGGCCTGGCGCGCATTGCCGGCGTTTTCCTTGACGGTGCCGGTCAACTGTTCGACCGACGCGGCAGTTTCTTCCAACGAACTGGCTTGCTGTTCGGTACGCGCCGACAGGTCGTTGTTGCCCTGTGCAATCTCGGCGCTCGATGCGGCCACGTTCGCCGCGCCCGCTTGCACCCTCAGCAGCACCGCGTGAATCCTGGCGACAAAATCGTTGAAGCCTTTGCCGATCACGGCCAGCTCATCCTTGCCATTGACCTCCAGCCGCACGCGCAGGTCGGCGTCGCCGCTGGACATGGGGGTCATGGCCTTGCCGAGAACGCGCAGCGGCCGGGTCAGCCGGTTGACCAGCATCACCAGGATGCCGGCGGTGGCCAGCGCGCAAAGCAGCGCCACCATCAGCGTGTAGAGCACCAGTTCGCGCGCAGGTTAGGTGGCCAAGGCCTTCGGAAAGCTCAGATCCACGCTCCAGGGCGCAATGTCGGGATCAATGTGCATGGGCTGCAGCAGGTGCAGGTAACCCTGGGCGTCCTCGAATTCGAACGTCTGGCCCTGGCGCACCCGCTCCAGACCGGCCGCCGGGATATCGGCCGCTTTCTTGCCGAGCAGCGCGGCGCTTGGGTGGCTGGCATACACGCCGCCATTGGAAATGAGGCTTAACTTGCCGCCCGCCATCACCTTTTGTTCAGCCAAAATCTTGGTCAAGCGCGAGAGCATGAAGTCGCCGTCCGACACACCGTGAAAGACGCCGCCGATCATGATCGGCGCCACCAGCGAGGCAATCAGCACTTGCTTGCCGTCGATCGGATACTCGAACGGCTCGGAAAAGAACACCTTGCCATTGCGCTTGGGAATGTCGTACCAGTCGTTGGCGCCGGGCGCGGAGCCAAAGACCATCGGCTCGACGTGCATGGCGCCGGCGCTGTCGCGCGACCAGTAAGGGATGAAGCGTCCGCTCGCGTCGTGCAGCGGTTTCTGGTCGGCAAATTGTCAATCCTTGCCATTGAGCGCGTCCGGCTCCATGGACACGGATGCGCCGACCAGGTCGCCGGAAGCTACCAGCGTGGACTTGATCACTTCATTGATCTGCTCGCGCTGCAGTGGAAGCTTGGCCGTATTGGTCGAGTGCACCATGTCGCCGACGCTGATCACCGTTGCCAGGGTGGCGCCGATGCGCGTTTGCAAGGCACCGGCGACTTCGCGCGCAGTCGTGCGGGTCAGCTGCATTGCTGCGGACTGGGCGCTGGCGCTGCTCTTGACGCCGATCACCGCCGCCGTCACCCCGAGGCTGAGCACGACGAGCGCGGTTGCCGCGACGCAGATCTTGGCGTTGAGCGACAGCCGCAGCACACCGCTGCTGGCGGTGTTGGCGGTGTTGGCGTCGCCGTGTAGATTTTTCATGCTCAAATTCCTTTTAAAACGTCTTGGCGATGGAGACCAGCAGCGTGCCTTTGCCGACTTTGGACGACTCGGTCACGCCGGCGCCATTCGGTTTGCCGAGCGTGTAGCTGTCATAGACATCGGTCTTGCCCCAGGCGCGCGTGTACGCCGCGGTGGCGCTCCAGCCCTTGGCAAAAGTTTTGCTGACGCCTACTTTCGCATCGCACCAGTTCCAGATATCGTTGCCCTTGCCCGCCACCCGGCCATTGCCCATGTGGAGCATCAGCGTGTGACCATCACCCAGGTCGACATTGGCGCCGAAGTCCAGGTAAGCGGTGCCGCGGGCGTTGGCGATGCCGAAAAATTCGGCTGTGCAGGTAGGCATGTATTTCGCGTACAGCCACTTGTAAGCGAGGCCTAGCGCCAGCTCGCCATCATTGTAGGTGGTCGCGGTGGCGCTAGCGGTATCGGTATATGCGGCGCCCGGGTACAGATAATAGTAGAGCTGCGCGCTGTAGGCGATCTCGCCGGCCGTGCCCGCGTAGCCACCGTACAAGTCCCATTCGACCGTGCCGTTTTCCACGAAACGGTTGCTGACCGACGACATCCAGGTGCCAACCGAGAAACCGCTGGGATGGGTGAAGTCAGCACCGACCTGCAGCGCCGGCTTGCCCCAACTCTGACGCAGGCCACGCGACACATATTGCGATGCCAGTGTGGCGTTGAGCACAACGGCCGGCGCGGCGGCGCCAGCCGGTGGGGCTTCTGCGGCAAGGGCACGGGGAGAGGTCAGAGGCGCAAGGCAAACGGCGAATGCCAGGCTGATAATTAACAATTGCATGGTGCTCATGGTAAAAAAACGGCAAGTTTGCCGGGGCCGTTGCGGCAGCGATGGCGCAACCGCCCGGCTATGCCGTTATGCGAAATGGATATTTACACGCTGAAGAATAGACTTCCTGATTGCGCCATGTCCACTCGAACTCAGGGCAATTGTGTGAAATGTTGTTTTGCGGATTTTTCGTCGATGTCCGCCGTGTGGGGATTCACCGGCCTGTACAAATAAAAAACAAATATTGCTTTGTATCAATTTATTGGTGCGCTATGATAAGATTTTATGGGGATGCAAAATGATTAAGAAAGTAAAGAAATCGCTGCTCGTACTGGCAATTGGTGGAAGTTGCGCTGTCAGTGCGCACGCTTCAGAGTGGGAACTGGTCCGCAACAACGTGCATTTTGAGATGTCCATCGACAAATCGAGTGTGCTTGTGAAGGATGGCGCGGTTCGAGCGTGGGTTCGCACTTCCTACGCTGAACCGAAAAAAGAGCCACGGACAGGGATTCAATACCAGTCCGAACTCATCCTTCGAAAATACCATTGCAAAAACCGGGAATCTGCCCTCATCCAGGGATTTTTGACTGCGGGAGCCAATGGTCTGGGGGGCACAGTCGACGCAATTGAGCCAGACCAAACGCGGGCCGAAAAAATGGATGCGGTAGTGCCGGAGACCATCGGCGAAGTTCAGCTCGATGTAGCGTGCGAAGCGGCCAACGGTGGCGCCAAAGTCACGCCTTCCGACTGGATTTCGGCTGGAAAGTCCACATCCCTCGAGGCATTTCTCGACCGGGCAAGCGTTGTCGTAAAAGGCAATATGGTACGAGCAGCGGTTCGCATCGCCTACCCGGCGCCAAAACTGTTGGCGATCCCGGGCGCGAAGTCGTACTCATATCAATCGATTGAGGCGCTCGCCGACTATGACTGCGCCAGAGGACAAATGCTGCCACTGTCGATGACAGCCTTTGTGGCAGCAGACTTCAGCGGAAAAATTGTGCAGTCGGTGAAACCATCAGAGTTAGCGCTCGAGAAGATGAAAGCGGTCACCCCTCAGAGTTTGAATGCAACGCAGCTCGCCGTGGTTTGCAAATACAAGCAGTATTTGGCAAGCAAATAAGGGGTGGGCTTGGCCCGTTAGGATCCAACTACAAGCCTCGCCAGCGCGATGGTATTTCCTCATCAGGGCCAAGCCGGAAACAATTAGTCATGTCGCGCCAAAGAAAAACCAGTCCCGCCGAAGACGCGATGGACATCGTAGCCCATTTTCCGTGGTGGGTTGGCGTCGTCCTTGCCGCCGTGTTTTACCTCGTCCTGCACGCCTTTGCCGGCGCCCCGACGGCGACCGGGCCACTTACTTCAAGCCAGATGGGCAACCTGGCCGCTGCGATCATGTTGCGCACCCTCGCCGGCTTTGGCCAGTACCTGCTGCCGTTCATCTGCCTGGTTGGCGCAGTCGTTTCCGCGCGGCGCGCGCAGCAACGTGCAACGCTGCTGAACGATGTCGCTGCAGGTGACGGTGTCAGCGCACTGAACGCGATGACGTGGCAGCAGTTCGAGCTGGTTGTCGGCCAGTGGTTCCGGCAACAAGGCTATGCGGTAAGCGAGCGCGGCGGCGGCGGTGCCGACGGCGGCATCGATCTCGTTCTCAACAAGGATAACGAGACGTTCTTCGTCCAGTGCAAGCAGTGGCGCACGATCAAGGTCAGCGTCAATGTCGTGCGCGAGCTGTACGGCGTCATGGCGGCGCACGGCGCGACCGGCGGTTTTGTGATTACGTCCGGCACCTTCACTCCCGATGCCCGGCGCTTTGCCGATGGCCGCAAGGTGCAACTGCTCGACGGCGCTTGCCTTGCGCGCATGATCCAGACGGCAAGTCCGCCGACAATGCCGCTGGAAACAACGTCGCCCAATCGCAGCGCCGCGCCAGCACCCGAGCATAGCCGAACCATCCCGCATTGCCCCGTGTGCGGGATACAGATGGTGCAGCGGGTTGCCAAGCGTGGCGCCACGATCGGCCAGCGTTTCTGGGGCTGCAGCGGCTATCCAAAGTGCAAGGGAACATTGCCAGGCTAGCGCTTTCGGTCAGCCCGTTCACATGTTTTCTGCTGACTAAACCGTGAGGACGCCAGCCGTCGTGTTAGTTGCGGAGGGAACTGATGCGTTTGGTAAAAATTCGCGTATTGCCAAAAAAGCAAACAAAAGTTACCATGTTACTGCGCACCCTAAACGAGAAAAAATGTCGAAGCAAATTGTGGATCGATGGCTAAAACCCACCGTTTTAATTCCCTTACTACTTTTGCTACCTTCCTTGCACGCCGAAATCTTTCGCTGCACTCAAGCTGGCGGGAAGATGGCGTACCAGAATACCGCCTGTGATTCAGGAGACCAGCGAGCCATTAGGGCGCCTTCAGTTACACCGGTCAACGAGTCCTCGACCGTACAGGATTACAAGAGGCAGGCGACAAGACTTGCAGAGCGTGAACACGTCCGCGACGCAATATCGAGGCGAGAAGCGCTCGTTGGAATGACGCGTGATGAGCTGCGCGATGCACTTGGGAACCCTGCACGAAGCAACAGCAGCGTCTCAGCGTCCTCAACGATGGATCAACTCATCTTTGAGCGGCCGGGGCGAATCATCTATGTCTACACGCAGAATAACATCGTCACTCGCATTGACACGGGGGCCCGCAGTGCACCGCTTGTCATCCCCTGTCCAGACGAGCGCGCAAGGCGAAAGCTGGACATCGACGCCAGCAATTACTACCTCCGTGGGAATGCTGAAGCCCAACAGAATATCCGTGACCGCCAAGCAGAAGTGGCAAGATGCAAGCGATAGGGCGCGCCCCTACATGAAATTGCGCGTGTGCAGCGCCGACAGCTGCTGCGCCGCGTGTTTGTCGAAGCCTAGCTTTTCCAGCCGCGCCTGGCGCCCGTCGGCCATGTCGACCATCAGTTGCTGCACCTTGGCGTAGCCGTCCGCAATCGCGCTCGGGGTCAATGCCCCCGCCGCCAGCAAGATCAGCGCGTCGAACACTGCTTCATTCAGCCCCGAGGTGCCCGCCAACGCATCGTTGCGCGTCTGCACGGCATTGGCCAGGCGCGTGCGAAACGCCGGTTCCTGTTCGATGCGCCCCTGCAGGTGCATCATGCCAAAGGCCACGTGCCGGGCCTCGTCGCGCGCGGCCAGGCGGGCGATCTGGCGCGTGACCGGGTCGGGCGCGTGCAAGTGCAGGAAATGCAGCAGGCTCACGAAGGTGCCCTCCCCCAGTACCGACAGCAAAAATTCGGCAATCGAAAAATCCGGCTCGTCGAGCAGCGTCTTGAGCGAATTTTGCCCGCCCGCGGTCGACAGCGCCGGCTCCCTGCCCTTCAGGCGCAAGCGCCGGGTGAACACCTCGATGTGGCGCGCCTCGTCGGCGACCTGGATCGCCAGCACCGCCTGCACTTCGCGAAAGTGCGGATGCAACTGCCCCAAAAAGCGCGCCGGCACCACCAGCGCCGCCACTTCATTTTCAATCATGTAGGTCAGTACCTGGACCACGGCATCTTCAACCATGTCGGGCAGCGTAAACTGCGCATCCCAGTCGATGGCGGTGGCCGGATTCCATTGCAGCGCGGCGGCCTGCGCGTACAGGTCGGCGGCGCGCTCGACCCATACTTCGCTTTTTTGATTGAGCCGGAAGTGCATCTCGGGCGCGCCCGCCTCGATGGTGGCGCCGCGCGCGGCCAGGCCCCAGCGCGCCTGGGCCAGCGGCGCCACGGCGCCATCTTGCGCCGGATCGGCATGCCCGCTGTGCATGGCGCCGCGCCAGCGTCCGGCCTGCGCGTCGCCGCGCCGTACCAGCGCGTGCATGCGGCCATCGCGTTGCTCGGTGCGCCACTGGTGCCCCTGGTTGCGGCACCAGGTCGCCAGCTGGTCCTGCCAGCCGGCGGCGCTGCCCACGACCGCCAGTTCGGCGCCCGGCGCCACGCCCTGCAGGCCATGCTTGAGCAGGATGTGGGCGCCGGCATCAAACCCGAGTTCCTCAATATCGATAATCGCTTGCAAGGATGATGCCCTCCGGGCTGTAAAAGCGTTCATCGTCAACCGCGCGTATCAGGGCGTCGTAGCCGCTGGTGCGGCCCGGCAGCCAGGCGCGCAAGCCTTCCAGTTCCAGCAAGGGGCGCACGACCGGATCGTCCCAGCTCATCGCCATCAACAACTCGCCAAAACGCGCGACCTGCGCCTCCGGCGCGCCGGGACTGACGGTGAAATTGCAGTGATCGAAGTGCGCAGTGCGCGCGATGATGCGCGTGGCGCCGGCCGGCAGCACGCCCTCGCGCGAGAACGCCATGTGGTTACTGTCGATCATCCAGGCGGCGTCGATCTCGCCGGCCATCAGGGCCAGCGCCGCATCGCGCTCGCCGCCGATATGGTCGCCGTGCTTGCCGCCCAAAACGTCGAAGCGGCGCGCCTGAAAGCCGGTCCCGGCCAGCATGCCGTGCTGGCGCAGATAGTCCAGCGGGATCAGATTGGCCTGCGGAGAATCGATGGCGCCAAAGCCGATCACTTTGCCGCGCAGCGCGTCAAGCGAACCGGCGCCGCCGGCCGCGTCCACGCGCGTAACCAGCACCGAGGTGAGGTCGCAATCGCTGTCGCGCATGGCCAGCGCGCGCACCTGCTGGCCCCTGGCGCGCGCCATGCGCTCGGCGCGCACCCACGCCAGCGGCGAATTCCACGCCAGGGCGATGCTGCCGTCGAATTGCGCCTCGACCTGGCGTTCATAGTTGGAATACAGGATGTAGTCGAATTCGACGCCGTTCTCGCGAAACCAGGCCTTGAAGCCTTCCCAGATCGTGACGACCTTGGGCGCGTAGGCGACCGCGCCCATCATCAGTGGTGTGTTCATCGCGCCCCCTTATCCGAAAACCGGCATGCCGCAGATGGCCTTGCCGATGAAGTCGTACAGCACGTCGGACGTTGGCGCCATGATCGACGCTGCCCGCGCATCGCGGAAATAGCGCTCCACGCCCACGTCCTTGCGAAAGGCCGCGCCGCCGCACACGCGCATGGCGGTGTCGGTGACGGTCAAAGCCGCTTCGGCCGCTGCCGCTTTCACCTGCATCACGCGCAGCATCGCGTCGGGACGGTTGGCCGCCAGCGCGGCGAGCGTGTCGTCGCGCAGCGTGCGCACCTGGTCCGCTTCGATCCGGGCGCGCGCGAGGTAGGCGCGAATCGTCGGCAGCTCGGCCAGCGTGCTGCCCAGGTGTTCCAGCTTGCTGCCGCTGGCGTGCGCGCAGCCCGCTTCCAGCACCGCTTCCATCAGCCCGAGCGAGGACGAGGCGATCAGCACTGAAAATACCGGCAGCACGCTGCCGATCATGATGTCGAAGCCGCCGCCGTCGGCGCCGAGCATGTTGGCCGCCGACACGCGCACCGCGTCGGCAATCAGCGGCGAGGAACGGTTGCCGCGCAAACCCATGCCGTCGAACGGTTTGACTTCGCTCAGGCCGGCGCTCTTGCTGTCGACCAGCCACAAGGTGCTGGCGCCTTCGTGCGCCAGCGGCTTGGTCGACCAGATGTACGAGTCGGCTTCGCCCGCGGACGTGACCATGGTCTTGCTGGCGTCGATGGCGATGGCGTCGGCGACGTTGCGCGCAGTGCCGGCCGGCGCCCAGAAGTGACTGCGGGTGCCGGTGTCGGACCAGGCCAGGGTGCTCAGGTGGCGCCCGGCGGCGATGTCGCGCCGTACCTGTTCGCTGCCGGTTTTTTCAAGCACGGTGGTGGCGCTCAGGTGCATGCAGACCACCATCGCGGTTGACGGGCAAGCCTTGGCGATGCGTTCGATCATGCCGGCCGCTTCAAGCAGGCCCAGTCCCATCCCGCCCACGTCGGTACTGCTGATCAAGCCCAGCAAGCCGGCTTTGCCAAGCGCATCGATGGCGGCGCGGGGAAATTGCGCGTCGCGGTCAAGGGCAGTTGCGGCCGGGGCGATGGTGGCGGCGATAATCTGGTCGAGTGTTTGCAGGTATGGCATGGGTCCCTTTGTTCAATGGAGGGCGCGGCATGCAGGTGAGCAATACAGATGGGGCTTGGCGGCGCACAAGGCCGGACACGCATGCGGACGACCGGAATTGGCCCGATCCACACGGCGCACCTCTCTATGTTCTGCTCGACCTGCCCGTGGCAGCGCTTGGAAACGGTACATACCCTCGTGCCGGACGTTCGCACCAGCCACACGCGGGCCGTCGGACCCGATGCACCATGGTGGCGGTGACATCGGCGCTACGGCGGGCCGGTACAAATCAAACACAAGAGTTGGCGCAGTTTAGCAGAGTCGCCCTGCGGGCTGCGGGAATTACGCACATTCGAGCACGGCGAAATTCTCGGCCATGCGATCGGGGCGCACGATCTTTGGTCGAGATCGAGGCAGTGATCAAGGCTATCCAGCCCCTCGGCCCAGCTCGCCAGCCCCGAAGTACACTTCCAGATCCTGGACCGGGCGGAAGTTTTGCAGATGAAGCTGGTATTGCATCTCCCCAATTTTTTTAACCTTGCCGGGGAAGCACAGTGTAACCAGGTCGTCGGCAAAATTTTTGCGGAGCTTGAGCGTGAAATCTTCGATCACATGGTATGGCGATCCGACCAGCAGGTGCGACACGAAGAAGGCGTTGACGGGCCTGCCTGAATGCGTGCGCAGCTTGTTCCAACCCGTGATAAAGTTTTTATCGGCACAGTATTTTTCGGAAAAGCCGGCCAACCGGGGCACTTCGTCCAGTCCGCGCACGACATTGGGGGCAAACTTGTGGCCGACATGGACGCTCTGATGAGGGAGGAACTTTTGCTGCCAGGTATAACTGACCTTGACGCTCCAGTAAGCGCCGCTGGTTCGGTCGGGCTTGCCGGTCATCAAGCCGAGTGCGACCAGCTGCCGCACCTGGCCGGCGCTCAACTGCTTGATCGCGCCGAAATTTTCGACTGAACCGTAGGCAATCTGGTCTTCGTTCAGGCCGAGCTGCTGAAGTTTCGTCTTGATGGAGCGGCCTTGGTAGATGGCATCCACCGTACGCTGGAACGGCACCGGTTTGCCATCAACCTCGACCGCAAACCTGTGCCACCGCGGCTTTTCTGGGTCGAAGCCCGGCTCGACAAGCCTGCTTGTTGAGCCGAGCCGGGACCGGTACTGCGGTAGCGCATACACCATCTGCTGCGTCACCTCGGCGTTTGACTCGTTCACGAAGTCGAGCTGGTTATCGATCCAGGTGGCGGAAACATCGAGGACCTGCTTCTTGAGCGCGACCGGACTTGTTGCAGGAGGCAATGCGGCGCTCCTCGCGGCCGGCTGTGCCAAGACGAGCCAGGTGAGCGCGTGCAAGATGTTTGATGGCTTGATGGTCACGATATCTGATGGTCAATCGGACGCTCTGCCGCGACGCGACCGCTCGTGACCGGCTGGCATCGTCGCAGCGGGGGCCGG
>NZ_JAFCWX010000030.1:0-79378 GCF_049897805.1 Massilia sp. TWP1-3-3 | reverse complement strand
CGATATCAGAGGAGTACTGGCCTATCTTTTTTGCATGACGTCCCACGCTGCCATGGGTGAAAGCTTACTGAACGCCCTCGAAGAGCCCGGGATTTAGCGCCCCGGCGAGCCTAGGATTTTAAAGGACGTAACACCAGGCGACAAAGATGCGGCCGCGCCGGTCGGTAACGATGCCGTCGAAACGGTGGCCGGTGGCAGCCAGGTCGCGCTGAACGGTCACGGGGGCCGAGAAGGAAACACCGCCATCGGTGGAACGCGCGAAGCGGATATGGCCGGTATGCGGCTGGTCCAGGGGTTGCGTATATGTGAGGTACATCTGGCCGCGCGGCCCAAAGGCCAGCTTGGGCCGACCCTCGCCGTTGGCCTCCACCCGTTCCGGCGCCGCCAGCACGGGGCCAACTTTGGTCCAGCTTTTGCCCCCGTCGGCAGACCAGGCCAGCAAGATGTTCGCCAATGCCGGGCCGCCGCCGGCTTGCTCCACGGCCTCGGTCTGTGCAACCCATAGCCGCCCATTGCCATCGATGGCTGCCGATGTCCCAAGTTGGGGCCGGGCTGCCTTTTGCGCGCTGCCCGCGCCGTGTGGCGCGTCATTGGCATGCGCTTTGTCACCGATACTGTCGTGAATACTGTCCCGCGCCCATCCGGGCACGCTTACTGTCGCTGCCAGAGCTGCCGAGCACCCGATCAGCTGTCGTCGCTTGTTATCCATGATCTCTGCCTAAAAATCTGCGCGTATGCCAGCTGTCAGCGCACGCGGCGGTGACAGGGTCTGATTGTACGGCTGGTTGATCGGATATGCACCCTCGCCGTAACTGCGGTCGAAAATGTTGGTTGCGCGCGCAAACAGCGCCACGCGCGGGCTCACGCGAAAAATCCGTACTCACGTCCCACACGCTGTTGCCGCCTTGTTTGAAGCGCAGACCGGGGGTGCTGGTGGTATCGAGGAACATCGGACCAATATATCGGTCCTGCACCCGCACACGCCACTTGTCGTTGGGCGCCCACGTCACGGCAAGCGTGGCGACGTCTTCGGGAACGCCGGCCAGCTGTACATTGAGCGGATCGGTGACGACCGCACTGCGCCGGGTCAGGTAGGTGGCGGTAGGCATGGCATGCAGATCGATGCTCAGTTGCTTCGAGTAGCGCCAGGTCGCGCTCGATTCGAGGCCATGGGCAACGCCATCCTGGTCATTGGTGTAGTAGCGCGCGGCGCCGCCGCAGGTTGGCAGTGTGGCGCCGCCGCAGATCAGCTGAACCTGCCCCGGTGCATTGCCGGCACGCGCGGTAAAGGTGGCAATCATATCGGTGATGTTGTAGCGAAAGTAGGTGAGCCCCAGCGTCAGCCCATTGGCGCGGTAATCGGCGCCGGCCTCGACGCCGAGCAGCGTTTCCGGCGCCAGGTCGGGATTGGCGATGGTGGTGCTCGTCCCCGTACCGAAGGTGCGCGTCAGGTTGTTGAAACCGGGCGCCCGGAAGGCTCTGTAGGCTGCGGCGCGCAGCGACAGCGGCTCGCTCAGTTCGTAGCGCGCGGCGATGCTGGGGTTGAACGCCGTCTTGCCGGAATCGGGAAGCGCACCGCCGCTGACGACGCCATTGGCCAGCGTGCGCGTGTTGGCGCGTCCATCGATCGCGTAGCGGTCGACGCGGCCGCTGAGCGTGATGTCGAGCGCTTTGACGGGCGCCGCCTTCACTTGCCCGTACAGTCCATAAAAGGTCTGCACGCCCTGCCCTTGCGTGCCGCTGTCGAACCGCCCTTGCGGCGCCGAGGGCGACTGTGGCGTGTTGAAAAACTGTTCGGTGTCCTTGGTCGACAGACGCCGGAAGTCGAAACCGGTCGTGAGCGCGTAAAACGTCTGGCCGGGGTGGCTTGAGTAGATCAGCGAGCTGCCGCTCTCGCGGTAGCGCAGGCGGCCCTGCTGCGAATAGAACTGCACGACCGGGCCGCTGGCCTTGTCAGGTGTCAGGGCGGCGCTGGTGCTGCTCAGGCAGCTGGTTCCGCCCTAGTAGTGGCCCGGTTCGGCAGCTTTTTCTATATGCATGGCGATGTCCGGGCCCTTCTGCCGATTTTCTCTGTACTGGTAGCCAATCTGCTGATTCTGCTCGTGCCAGCCAAGGCGCACATAGCCGCCCAAGGTCGCATCGGGCTGCGCGTGCACCATCATCGACAGGTTGCGATGATCAGCCCGCGTCGGCTGCTTTTCCGGGAAACGGTGCAGGTAGGCAGCCGGTGTCGTCTGGTAGCCGTCGGTGTGGAACAGGTCGGCCGTCAGGTTCATGCGTACCTTGTCCGTCAACACGATGTCGCGACTCATAGCAACATTCCAGCTGCCCTGGGTCCCAAGGCTGGCTTGGAACTGGCCCGCGTTGACGCGTGGGCGCTTGGTGACAATGTTGACGACACCCGCCACTGCCGCGCAAAGACCGGCGCGGCAGGGGCGACCAGGACCAGCAATGCAACCGTATGGCAAATTGTCTTGCGCGCATCGACATTTGCCGAGCGCACTTTCTTTTTGGTTTTCATTATATTTGGCAAGACGCGGACGATTTGTTCAGCAGCGATGGACTCCTGTTGCATGTGAAACTTCGTTGACCTACATCAAAACTTAAAAGCCTGTATCAATTAAGACGCAGGCGGGCGATTGCGAAACGCACGGATAGTGTGTGATCGACGTTCTTCTCGCTTACTTATGCGAAAAACGCACGCTGACCGCTTCCTTGCCAGCCAGGGTGATTGAAGCGACAGCCTTGGCGCCGCCCGCAAGCTGGATTGGCGTCTTTGACGTCAAGGTATTGGCGCCGCTTGGTTGCAGTACAGTCTCGCTCTTTTTTCCACCGGACAGCACAGTGAGGGTCCCGGTGGCGCCGGCAGTTGCAAGGTTCGCGCCATGATCGTCGACGTAAATAACAGCCTTGCCGTCCTTGCCCACCAGTTCAAAGGTGAGGTCGCGGGCGCTGTTGATGACGCCACCATGTTTTGGCTTGGCGCCATGCGCAAGGGCCTGGCCCGAGATTGCCATGCTGACGCTGATGGCAATGGCGCTGAGCGCGATAAGTTTTTTCATTTCAATCTCCAAAAAATGTGGCGGCCTGATGGGCGGGCGCCGCAACTTCACCCGTAGAACTAGTTAAAAGCTATCTTTTTCGTCCAGCGCGACCAGGCGCTCCAGTGGGGCACGTCCAACCCGGTAGAACAGCAAGGGCGTCAACAAGGAATCAAGAATCGTCGAGCTGATCAAGCCACCGAAGATGACGACCGCAACGGGATGGAGTATTTCCTTGCCTGGTGCGTCGGCGGCCATCAGCAGTGGCGCCAGCGCAAACGCTGCCACAAGCGCTGTCATGATCACCGGCGTCAATCGCTCAATCGAGCCGCGCACGATCATGGGCCAGCCAAACTGCTCGCCCTCGAATTTGCACAGATTGATGTAGTGGCTGACCTTCAAAATGCCATTGCGCGTGGCGATGCCAGCCAAGGTAATGAATCCGACCATGGAGGCCACCGACAGTGAAACGCCGGCGATCCACATGGCGATGACGCTGCCCACCAGCGCAAACGGAATGTTGCCCATGATGACAAGCGCCAGGGTCGAAGAGCGGTAGCGTGAATACAGCACCAAAAAGATCAGCAGCAGTGAACTCAAGGACAGGACCATGATCAAGCGCTGCGACTGCTCCTGAGCCTGGAACTGTCCTTCGATACTGATAAAGTACCCGCCCGGGAGCGCCCTGGCAGCGACCTCGCGGCGCACGTCGCCAATGATGCGCGACATGCTCGAACCATCGGTGTTGGCGTAGACGACGATGCGGCGGCGGCCATTTTCGCGACCAATCTGGTTGGGTCCGTCCCCTTCCTCGACTGTGGCAATCGATGAAAGCGCAACGCGCCCGGACGGACTGTCGATCATGACGCGCGCCAGATCCTGCGGACTGCGGCTGCTGTCGGCAAGACGGACCACCAGTTCAAAGCGGCGCGCGCCGTCGATGACCTGGGTCACCGTCGTGCCCTCGCTGAGCGCTTGCAAGGCCGCGACGACCTGGCCGCCGGCCAGCCCGTGTTGCGCGGCCTTGCGGTAGTCGATCCGAACCTTGATCTGCGGGATCAGCACTTGCCGCTCCACCGACAGGTCCACCAGGCCCGCGACCGCGCCGAGGCGAACACGCAAGTCTTCGGCCAGGCCGCGCAAGGTGTCGATATCGTCGCCGTAGATCTTGAGCGCGATCTGGGCGCGCACACCCGACAGAAGATGGTCGAGGCGGTGCGAGATCGGCTGGCCGATCGCAACCGAGGCCGGGATCGATGCCATCTGATTGCGGATCTGCGCCATGATCTGTTCGCGGCTGCGCGCCGATGCCTTGAGGTCGACATCGATTTCGGACGAGTGCACGCCCTCGGCATGCTCGTCGAGCTCCGCGCGGCCGGTGCGCCGCCCTACCTTGCTCACCTCCGGCACCTGGCCGATCAGGGTTTCCGCCAGCGCGCCCATCCGGTTCGCCTCACCGAGCGATGTACCGGGCGTAAACGTCATGCCCATGACGAGCGAGCCTTCGTTAAAGGCGGGCAGAAAGACGCGCGGGAAAAACGGTACCGACGCCAGGGCCAGCAGCACGGCGACCAGCGCAACGGCCAGGATGGCGTTCATGCGCGGGAAGGACCAGGCAAGTACGCCAGTGTCCCACTGCTTGATGCGGCGCACGATCGGGCTGTCGTCGTGCTTTAGCCGCTTCATCCCCGGCAGCAGGTAATAGGCCAGCACCGGGGTGACCGTCATCGACACCAGCATCGAGGCCAGGATCGAGGCGATGTAGGCGATGCCCAGCGGCGCGAACAACCGGCCCTCGATACCGGGCAGCGCAAACAAGGGCACAAATACCAGCACTACGATCACGGTCGCGTAGACGATCCCCGAGCGCACCTCCACCGAGGCGCGCCAGATCACTTCCAGCACCGGCACGTCCGGCGCGCGCTGCTTTAGCCGGCGCACGATGTTTTCGACGTCGACCACGGCGTCGTCAACCAGCTCCCCAATGGCAATCGCCAGCCCGCCGAGCGTCATGACATTGATCGACTGATCCAACAGTTTGAAGGCCAGCGCGGTAACGGCCAGCGAAAGCGGAATGGCGACCAGCGAGATCAGGGTGGTCCTGGCACTGAGCAAAAACGCGAACAGGATGATCGCCACCAGGATCGCGCCGTCGCGCAAGGCTTCGACGACGTTGCCGATGGAATTGTCGATAAAGGTGGCCTGCCTGAACAGCACGACGGGTTGTGCAATGCCTGCAGGCAGTCCCTGCTTTAGTTCAGAGAGCGCCGTTTCAATATCGCGCGTCAGGCGCACGGTGTCGCCGGCGGGCTGCTTTTGCACGCTTACAATCACCGCCGGTAGTCCGTTCAAGCCTGCATCGCCGCGCTTGAAAGCCGGCGCGAAGCGCACATTGGCAACCTGGGACAGCAGCAGCGGCGTGCCATTGCGGTAGGCCAGCGGCAAACCTTGCAGATCTTCCAGGCGGTTGGTGCGCGCCAGGTTGCGGATCAGGTACTCGCGGCTGTTGAGGTCAATAAATCCGCCGGACGTGTTCGCCGCGAACGAGCGCAGCGCTTGCGTGAGCTGCTCGAGCGTCACGTCGTGCTGGGCCATGCGCGCCGGATCGGGTTCGACCCGCAGCTGGCGCACTTCGCCGCCGATGGGGATGACCTGCGAGATGCCGGGAATCGACAGCAGCCGCGGTCGCAGGACGAAGTCGGCATACTCGCGCGCTTTCATCGGGTCGGTTGCCTTGACGTCGATCGGCAGCGCGATCAGCATGATTTCGCCCATGATCGACGACACCGGCCCCATGGACGGTGATATCGTCGCCGGCAGCTGCTCCTTGACCAGCGCGATGCGCTCGGCCACCAGTTGGCGGTTGCGGTACACGTCGGTGCCCCACTCGAACTCCGCATACACAATCGACAGCCCCACGCCGGAGACCGAGCGCACCCGGGTCACGCCTGGCATGCCGTTCAAGGCCGTTTCCACTGGAAAGGTAACGATCTGTTCGACTTCCTCGGGGGCCATGCCGCCCGCTTCGGTCAGCACGGTGACAACCGGCTTGTTCAGGTCGGGGAACACGTCAACCGGGGTACGGGTTGCCGTCATTGCCCCGAACAGCATCAGCAAGAATGCCCCCACCAGGACAAAGATCCGGTTGTGAAGACTAAATCGCACTATGGAATTGAACATGGCGCTACCGGATCTGGTTAATCAGGGAAGCGCCCAAGACCACAACCCGGTTTTCACCGCTCAGGCCCTTGGTCACGACCACGGTGGTGGCATTGATCGCGCTCGCTTCGACCGGCAGAGCGATGAATCGCTGCGCGCCGGACTTGATCCAGACGATGGTTTGGTTGGCAGGGTTGCGCGCCAGCGCCGCTGCGGGCAAAGCGACCCCGCGCACGCTCGCGCGCAAGCGTGCAATGACGGTGACGCTCTGGCCTACCGCCAGCGGCAGCGCCTTGCCCTTGGCGCGAAAGCTGATCGGCAAAGCGCCGTCGCGCAAGGTGCGACTGAGCCCGGCGAGCGTCAGTTCAACGCCCGGCAAGCCGGCCAGGTGGGCGCCCACGATACTGCCGGCGATCTGCGGATCCGTCACCTGGGCCTCGACCATCATGCGCTCTGGGTCGACAATCTCGAACAGCACATCGCGCGCCTCGACGATTTGCCCATTGAGGACGTTTGCGCTGGCGATGACGCCGCTGGCCGATGCGACGATTTCCTCGCGCCCGTTGACGGCGTTGGCAACAGCGCGCTCCCGGCCCATGGTGCCGGCAAGTTCTGCCCTTGCGGCGTCGATATCCTTGGCAGGGACGACTCCCTCCAGCGCCACCAGGCGTTTGACGCGCTGTTCGAGCAAGGTGCGCTGCGCGCGCGCCTCGGCCAACTGCGCCTGCTGGTTGCCCCGTTCAAAAGCTGGCGCCACGGGCCGCAGCACGAGCAGCACCTGGCCCTTGCGTACCGCAGTACCGGCCGTTGGAATGCCCGCCGCGCCGCCTTCAATGCGCCCGGCGAAAGGCGCTTGCACTCTGCCGCCCGCATTCGGATCGATGCTGGTGCGTCCGTTCAGTTCCACGGTCTGCGGCACATCGCTCTCTTGCACCATCAGCGTACGAATGGTCATGCGCCGCTGTGCCAGCTTGGGAACGTTGACGCTGCCGTCGGGCAGCCGGGCCAGGCCGGAGCCTGATGAAACAAGCTGGGCGTCGAGATGTTCGCCGTTGGGGCCGTGCGCCCCGGGTGAGGCCTGGGCAGGCAGCGCGGCGCACAGCATCGCCAGCGCCCCGATGAAACTGAGCGTATATTTTTTCATGATGTGACTTTCCGGGCGCGGCGGCGCAAGAAGAAAACCAGGGCGAACACTGCGCCAGCGGCCAGCGCCGCAAGCGCTGCCCAGGTCCAGTAAGAAGTGTGCTGATGTTCGTGCATTGCGCTGGACGTCGCGCTGGATGTTACGCTGGATGGCACTTCAAGAGTCCCTTCAAGCAGGTCGCTCTCTTCGCCCGCTACAAACGTGAACAGCAGCGCGTGCTTGCCCGGCTTGGATAATTCCTTGAGCAGCTTCTCATCGTCGATTGCATAGTCGCCCATGTCGGCATGAAATTTCGCGAGTGCTTTCAGGTCCTTGTATTGCACTTCCAGCGTCCCGTTCAACACCGGTTCGTTGGTCTCGTAGCGGTCGATCATGACGGACAGCTCGCCGCCCGACAGTTGGCCTGCGAGCTCGAACATTTCAGTAAAGGTTTCGACGCGCGGCACGCTGCCGGCAGGGCCGGTATTGGCCTGGCCGTCCAGATGCTCGCCGTTCGGGCCGTGGGCCCCGGGCGAGGCGAAAGCGCCCGACATCAGCGATAGCACAACAATCATGGATGCAAAAAGTTTCATGGCAATACTCCTGATGCCTGGTTAAATTCAGCGTGCGCCCTGCCCAGTGCAATTTCTTGTTGGCGGCGTGCCAGCCTGGCTTCATGGGCCAGCGCATGCGAACGCAGCATGTCGGCCAGGCCCCGTTCACCGAGCCGGAAAGCTTTTTCAATGAGCTGCTCGTGCTCACGCGTCGCGCTTACTCTGGCGCCGGCAGCAGCGAGCGCCGTACGCGCGTGCTCGATGCGGGTCCGGGCCAGGTCCAACTCGGCCAGAGCGAGCTGCTCGCTCTGCAGGGCTGCCGCGCCGGCCACAGCTAGTTGCGTCTGTGCCTGCGCCTCGACCGGTCGATTGCGACCTGCGCTACCGAGGGGAAGCTGGAGGCGCAGGCCCACGGAGCGATCTGGCGCCGCCAGCAGCGGATCGCGTTCCTCGCGCAGCGACAGCGCGAGCGTGGGCGGCGCGCGGCGACTGGCCTGGGCCAGACGAAGGGTCGCTTGTGCCAGGCTTTGGGTTGCCCGCGCAGCCAGCACGCGCGGGTCGCCGGTAGCGCTGGCCGACGCAAGCGGCTCAGGCTCGAGTGGCAGCGCGCCGGCGGGGCCGGTCAAGATGCGCAGCTTGGCCAGGCTGGCGCTGGTATCGGCGCCGGCCTGTTCCACAGCGACGCGGGCGCCTTGCACTTCCTGTTCTGCCAGCAATGCGTCAAGCCGCGCCAGGTCGCCCGCGGCCACGCGGCGCTTGACCTCGTCGGCGAGCTTTTCGATATTGTGGAGCTGCCCTTCTTTTTCTTCCCGCAGCGCTTGCGCCGCTGCCGCGTCCCACAGGCGTGCTCTGACCTCACCGGCAATGTCCAGACGCACCTTGACCAGCTCGCTCTGCAGTTCAGCTGCCGAGTGCTGGGCCAGGCCCTGGCGGGCGCTGCGCTGTGCGGGCGTCCAGAAGGAGGCGGACATTGTCACTTCCGATTCACGGGCGCCGTCCTGGCCGCCCGAGCGGCCCGTGCGCTGCGACAGCTCCAGAATCGGCTGCCCGGCGACCCATGAACCTGACAAGGCGCGCGCGGCATCGACTTCCTCTTGGCGGGCAATTGCGCCGCGCAAGGAAGGCGAGCGTAGCCAGGCCTGCTCAACGAGCGCATGCAAAGTGGCGGACGCCTCGGGTGCGGCGCTAACGCCCAAGGGAAATACAAGAATTGCGCAGCACAATAGCGCGCGCAGTTGGTTGACGTGCATGATTACTCCACTGGTGACAGAAACATTCACAAGGGGTAAGCGCACGGGCGTAGCAACGCTACGCCGTCTGAACCGAGCTGGTGCGTTTATCCCCCGGTAGCGAGACCGGGGGCGAATGCCGGAGGACGTTGGGGATCGTCCAGAAAAGGATAGGGTATGTAGGAGGCCGGTTCAGGATAATCGGCCAACGAGAACAGGGACACGCTCAATACGCTGTGCAAGCGGTTTATCAAGAACAACTGCACAGGCGCCGAGTGTTCGCCCGCATGCGCGACCGACTCGTCCGAATCGTCGTAGTGGATCGCGCCGTCGCCGTCATGATGATGCAACTGTGCCATACGCGCCGCGTCATGGGCCAGCGTGGCCACTGTTGACGATCGCACGCCGGCCACTTGCGAAGCGAAGCTTTGCAAAGGCAGGCAGATGAGCAACAGTAGGCAAATGAGTCGGCGCACAAAAAAGGAAAGTATAAGTTATCGGCGGATTATAGCAGGACAGCATCCGAACGCCTGTCCGTGCTGGCCGCCGGGCCCGCCTCTCGTGTCATGCCTGCGACCATCATTTGGCCGACCGGCGCAAGCGCAGCGCGTTGGTGATGACGGAAACAGAACTGAGGCTCATTGCCAGCGCGGCAATCACCGGCGATAGCAATTGCCCCGTGAAAGGATAAAGAAGTCCGGCAGCAAGCGGAATACCCAGTGCATTGTAAATAAAGGCAAAGCCGAGGTTTTGGCGCATGTTGCGCACCGTCTCGATCGACAGGGAACGGGCGCGCGCGATCGCCAGCAAGTCCCCTTTTACCAGCGTCAGGTGGGCGCTGTTGATCGCCACATCGGTACCGGTTCCCATGGCAATGCCGACATCGGCTTTCGCCAGGGCCGGTGCGTCATTGATGCCGTCACCAGCCATGGCCACCACTTTCCCCTCGCCTTGCAAGCGTTCAACCAGCGCGAGCTTGTCGCGCGGCTTGACTTCGCCATACACCTCGGCAATACCAAGGCGCCGGGCGACAGCTTGCGCCGTCGTTGCGCCATCCCCGGTCGCCATAATCACCGACATGCCCGCTTCCCGCAGCGCGTTCAAGGCGGCCAGGCTGCTCCCCTTGATCGGATCGGAGACCGCGATGATGCCCACCAGTTGGCGATCGGCCGCCAGATACATGACGCTGGCGCCCTCTTCGCGCATTTCTTCCGCCTGTGCCGACAGTGCTTTCCATTCGACTTTTTCTTCGTCCATCAGGGCGGTATTGCCCAGTGTAATTTGTTGGCCCCCAAGCACGCCCCGTACGCCAATGCCACTGGACGACTCGAAACTGGTGGGCTTGTCAAGCACGAGCTTGCGCTTGAGCGCCTGGTCGACGATGGCCCGCGCCAGCGGGTGTTCGCTGCCCTGATCGATGCTTGCCGCCATGCGCAGCACATGGTCGTCCGTAAAGAGCGGCATGGCGACGACGCGCTCAAATACGGGCCGCCCTTCAGTGAGCGTGCCAGTCTTGTCGACAATGAGCGTATCGACCTTGCGCAAGAGCTCGATCGCGGCGGCATCGCGAAACAATATTCCCTGCGTTGCCGCCCTGCCGGTTGCCGCCATGATGGACATGGGCGTTGCCAAACCCAGCGCGCACGGACAGGCAATGATCAGGACCGCCACGGCATTGACGAAGCCGTACACCCAGCTCGGCGCGGGACCAAAAACGCCCCAGGCAAGCAGGGTGAGGACGGCGATGGCCAGCACCACCGTCACAAAATAGCCCGCCACTACGTCAGCCAGCCGCTGCATCGGCGCACGCGAGCGCTGCGCCTGCGAGACCATCTGCACGATCTGGGACAGCATGGTCTGGGCGCCCACCTTGTCCGCATGGACGATGAGACTGCCGCTGGTATTGAGTGTCGCGCCGATGACCTTGTCCCCGGCGCGCTTTGTCACCGGCATCGGTTCCCCGGTGAGCATTGATTCGTCCACCGCGCTCTCGCCCTCGGCCACGGTGCCGTCCACCGGCACTTTCTCGCCGGGCCGCACGCGCAGCGCGTCGCCAATGTGGATATGGGTCAGCGGCACGTCTTCTTCGGTGCCGTCCGGCCGGATTTTGCGCGCGGTCTTGGGCGCCAATCCCAGCAGCGACTTGATGGCGGCCGAGGTTTGCGAGCGGGCGCGCAGTTCCAGAATCTGTCCCAGCAGCGTCAGTGAAACAATCACCGCCGCTGCCTCGTAATAGACGCCGACGCGCCCCGCGTGCGTGGCAAAACTCGGCGGGAACAGGTCCGGGGCCAAGGTGGCGACGATGCTATAGCCGTACGCCGCCCCCACGCCGGAACCGATCAAGGTCCACATGTTGAGGCTGCGATGCCGTATCGATTGCGCAAAGCGCGCGAAAAACGGCCAGCCGGCCCACAGGACGACGGGCGTACTGAGCCCCAGCTCAAGCCAGTTTTGATGCGGCAGACCGGCTGGAAACAGCATGTGACCAAACATCGCCAGCGCAAAGACGGCCACGGACAGGGGCAAGGTCCACCAGAAACGCTGGCGAAAATCGCGCAACTCCGGGTTTTCCTCTTCGTCGAGCGACGGCATCAACGGTTCCAGTCCCATGCCGCAGATCGGGCAACTGCCGGGCGCCGGCTGGCGGATTTCCGGATGCATCGGGCAGGTAAAGATGGCGCCCGGCGCGACCGGTTCAGCAGTCACGGCGCCCTCGGGATCGAGGTAGGTAGCGGGGTTGACGCGAAACTTGTCGCGGCACCCCGTGCTGCAAAAATAGTAGTCGCGCCCCTGGTGCAGGACGTGCTTGTCCGGATTGACGGAAACCGTCATGCCGCATACCGGGTCACGCAGATTGTGCGTGCTCCCCGCTTGCGGCGCCAGATGGTGATCGTGTTCCCGGCTCGATGTGGGATCCATGCGTTCTCCTGGCGATGTTGCGCGGGAGCCGATTGCTGCCGCGTTGTCGAAACCGCTGGTTTTGTTTCTGGCCAGAAAAAAATGACAAGCGCGGCACAGGCGGCACGGACTTTGCCAAGGTCATGGCCAAGGCCAAGGCCAAGGCCAAGGCTATCTTAGCTCACCTTGGATTTAGCCGGCGATCCGCAGCGGCACTGGCGTGCGACGGGGCTGGCTTGCTCTGCCCGCCATCCGGGTGCGCGCGACAGCCGCCACCGGCCCGAATTTGAACAGGCTCACGGCGTCCTCCAGTCCCACCGCTTCAAGCGCCAGGCTGGCCGTTGCTGCCGCGCCTTGTTCGACCATTGCCGCGTTCTGCTGGGTCACCTGGTCCATGTGCGCGATAGCGGCATTGACCTGGTCCACGCCGATGCTTTGCTCATGCGAGGCAGTGGCAATGTCCTGCATGATGGCCGTGACCTGCTGGACGGACGCCACCACCTGCTCCATGGTGGTGCCGGCCCGCTTGACTTGCACCATGCCGATGTCCACTTTACCGACCGACACATCGATCAGGTTCTTGATATCCTTGGCAGCGGTGGCGCTGCGCTGGGCCAGGCTGCGTACCTCGGCCGCAACCACGGCAAAGCCGCGCCCCTGCTCGCCGGCGCGGGCCGCTTCCACCGCCGCATTCAAGGCCAAAATGTTGGTCTGGAACGCGATGCTTTCGATCAAGCCGATGATATCGACAATCTTCCTGGACGAGGTATTGATCGCGTCCATGGTGTGAATCACATCGGCGACAATCGCCCCGCCCTGCACCGCCACGCTGGATGCGGCCACGGCGAGCACGTTGGCCTGGGCCGAACTGTCCGCGTTTTGCTTGACGGTGGCGGCGAACTGTTCGACGCTTGACGCAGTCTCCTCCAGGCTGGCCGCCTGCGCTTCGGTGCGTCCGGACAGCTCGACGTTGTCGGCGGCGATGCTGCGCGTGGCCACCCCCATGGTCGCCACGTTGGTGCGCACGTCGCGGATGGTGGCGATCAGATTGCTGTTCATTTGCTGCAAGGCGCGCTGCAGCTGTCCCATTTCATCCGTAGAACGTGTGTCGAATGAACACGACAGGTCGCCCGCCGCGATCGCGCGGGCGCCGGCCAGCGAACGGACCAGGGGCCGCAGTACGTCAAGTCGCAACATATTCCACAAGAGCACGTTGATGATCAAACCGGCAAAGGTGGCGCCAACCACGGCATAGCTCATCAGGTTCAACGGCCCGGTCTGGCCTGCCAGCATGACCACGCACGCGCCGCCTTGCAGCACATTGACGACGCTGGTGGCGAGCCAGATGCGCGTGCGCAGGGAAACATTGCGCAGGCGCGCCCACAGCCCGGCCGCGCCGCTGCGCTCCACCGCGCCATGGTGCACTCTTAAACGCTGCGGATTGCCGTCGGAGATACTGCGGTAAGCCCGCTCGGCCGCCTCGACTTCGGCGCGTTCGGGCCGTACCCGTACCGACAGGTAGCCGGTGGGCCGGCCACCTTCGCTGACCGGCGTGACGTTCGCCCGCACCCAGTAGTGGTCGCCGTTTTTGCAACGGTTCTTCACCAGGCCGGTCCACGGCAAACCCGCCTCGAGCGAGGCCCACAGGTCCGCAAAGGCTGCAGGCGGCATGTCGGGGTGGCGCAAAATATTTTGCGGCGCACCAATCAGTTCCTCCGCGCTATAACCGCTGATGGCAACGAAATAGGGATTGGTGTAAGTGATGATTCCTCGCAGGTCCGTCTTGGAAACGATCGCCTGCTCTGGCGCGACCTCGATCTCCTGACCGGTAACGGGTCCATTGTTGCGCATGGCGATACTCCTTGATGCAATCAGTTCGGTGGGAATTTTTCGGGCGGGACAGGGCCAGGCAGGCCCTGCCCTGTGAGGGACCGTCAACATTGAGGAACAAGCGGTGCGTCGGCCTTTACGCCCTCGACGGTGACGTGTGCGCGCGCAGTCGGTTGCACGTGACCCAACTGCCGGGGGAAAAGTTTCACCACTTCGTCATTTCAACAATGTGGCTCAAGCTTACTGATCGGTATCAAGATCTGGATTGATGCAGATCAAAAAATGCCGTATTGCAACAAATTACTGTTATTCAGGCAACAGCGATGTCTGCTCTTCGGCGAATTGCCCCATGCAGATAGCGTTCTTGACGATCAGGTTCAAATTTTCCAACGTGTTGCGGGCGTTCCCATCGAGTGCAAGCGAACAATGGCTGATTTCGCCTGACGAGTCCATGAATACTATTTTTATGTGTGGTGTTTGCAGGAGCGAACCCACGACCTCCATCCCAAGCAGATCAGCATGGGCAATCGTGAGGCTGCCGGAATTGGCCAGCGCATCCATGTCCAGACTTTCTGTCGCGTTCGCCGATGCAATGGACGACCTTTGCGCGTTGAGTTCTTTTATCAACGACGAGCCCGATGAAAGAAAATGGAAACCGTCTGATGAAATGGCAATTTTGCCGGCAAAGGAGCCTTTAGGCGTCCATCCAATTGTTTCACCCTGCCAGCAGCGCACGCCGGCGATGGAATAACTGGCAGCCGGTGCCGCAGGCGGATCGCCCGGGCCCCCGTCCGATGACATTATTTCCAGCAAGGCATCAGTTACCCAGTGTTCAATGGTGGCGCTCACGGCGATTTTCTTGCGCAGCAAATGAGTTTTTCCAAGGGAATCTATGTAGACAGCCCGAACATCTTCCACGCACGCCGGCATGCGCGCGCGCATGCCGGCTGGTAAAAAAGGCAGCAGTTTGGCGTAGGCTGCGTCGCGATCATCGCAGCCGCACAGTATCAGTGCCGTCCTGGAAAATTGCCTCTGGTCCCTGATGTTTTCAAGCTCCCAGACCAGGCCCGGGGTCATCTCACCCACGCGGACGATGATGAGATGCGCCTTCATAATCAAGGCGCGCACCCTGTCCTGCCAATGCTCGCTGTCCGGCACGTAGTATCTGTAAGCGCCAAGCTGACTTGCCCCATCGCTGCCCGGTCTGCCTACCGCGACAACGGGCGCCAGGACGCTTAATTTCGCCACCAGCGACACTTCCTCCGTTTCGGACGGCATGCTCAACGCGCCGAGAAGGTGGCGATTCAGGGCGCCGTCGCTTGGCCTGACGGCATCGAGGTCAAATGATCTGAGATACAGGGAAAATTTTTCGCCGGTGCGGTGCAGCACGGCCTGCGCCGGCGTTGCGGCCAAGGCAGAAGCGCGATCTGACGCTTGCCGTGCGCGCCGCAGCAACAGCGGCGCCACGCCAAAGGACAATATCAGCGCGCCGATGACGGCGACCGATTCATACGCATGCGGCAACAGGCGCGCGAATTTCGAGGCCAGGTAGACCAGTCCCGCCAACACCGCGTACAGGTACCACTTCATGTGATTTTCCTTGGTGGTTGGCGCTGCCGTCGATGTGGCATGCGGCCAAGTCATCGAAAGGGCATTCTGGACGATGCGTGTACAGCTTGGCCAACACGGCCCAGAACGCGGGCGATATGGCCGGTCCCTCACCAAATCCATCGAAATGGCGCTCCAGTCCCAGCGCATGGCCAAATTCGTGGATGACTGTTTCTACGTTCACTTTGCAGTTGCATGGACCTGTCTCATGCTCGGCGTGACCGATGTTGATCCATACGGGCGCACTCATCACGCCACTGCTATCGCAGATGATCAATTCCCCTGAACCGGCACGATCGGACACGTTGGCGGCGTACTCCTGATACGTTTTTCCCTTCGACGGCTCGGAAGCTGTATCAAATGCGACCCGGATATCGCCAGCGCCGCGATCAACCCGGCCAAGCAAACAAAAGCCCAGCGTACGATTGGTGGTGCTGATCGCATCGTCGACCAGCGGACTATATCGCATCCCGGTGGGAGAGCTTGGCGCGAGAATGCGCACCTTGATCATGCCTTCCGGCCATCGGGTCGTGCGCCTTTCCTTGCTAACGTGTTCCATATTGCTGGCTATCAGCAGTCGCACGATCTCGTCGTCGCACAGGGGAGGTTTGCGCATCGCTTATCTATCGGTGGTGGAAACAGCCGATGTTATCCGGACTGCAACCCGCTGTCTATCGACAGCGGGTAAGACACTTGTCCGAGTGCGCCGGCTCAGGCCGGCTCGACCACCGCCGGCGCATAGGCGCGCCAGTTGTTGCGCCCGGCCTGCTTGGCCTGGTACATGGCTTCGTCGGCGCGCTTGAGCAAGGTTTGCGCATCGAGTCCATGCTCCGGATAGATGGCCACGCCGATACTGCCGCTGACGGAAAACGGTTGGCCGCCCAGCTCCAGCTTGGCGCAGATATTGTCCAGGATGCGCTGCAGCACCGTGGCCACCACCTGCGGATCGATGCCTTCGGACAGCACCACGGCAAATTCATCGCCGCCCAGCCGGGCCACGGTATCGGTGTCGCGCACCGAGCCGAGCAGGCGCTGGGCGACGGCGAGCAGCAATTGGTCGCCGGTCGCATGGCCGAAGGTGTCGTTGACGTACTTGAACCGGTCCAGGTCGATATAGCAGACGGCCATCTGGTGCTTGTGGCGCGCCGCATGGTTGACGGCCATGTTGAGGCGGTCGGCCAGCATGGTGCGGTTGGCCAGTCCCGTCAGCGCGTCATGTTGCGCCTGGTAAATGAGCTGCTCTTCGGCCGACTTGCGCCCTGAAATATCCTCGAGCACCCACACCGTCCCCTTTTTGATGTCATGCGGGTCGAGGGCCTTGCCAAAGCACGCGGCCCAGAACAGGCTGCCGTCGTGCCGCGCCAGCTCCAGGTCGACCGTGAACGACTGGCCGGCCGCCAGCGCGATATCGACCGCGGTGCCTACTTCGCGCGCCACCGCTTCGCTCGGGTGGCCCGGCAAGACCGGTTGGCCGACCACCTGCACCATCTGGTAGCCCAAGATCTCGGCGTACTGCTCATTGCAGCGCACGGTGTGCCGGTCCTTGATCAGCGCAATGCCGACGATGACGTTGGCAAACACGACTTCCAGCTCTGAAATGAGGAGCGCGTTTTCCTGCTCGGCCCGGGTGCGTACGCCGATCTCGACGCGCAATTCCTGGGCGCGCTCGTCGGCCACCCGGATCAGCAGCATGATGAGCCCGAGCAGCAAGGCGACCAACAGCCCGGTGCCCAGCACGGTCCACGGCAGCCAGGACGACTGCTCCGCCACGAACGCGGGCGTGGGCCACATGCGCACCTGCCAGCGCACGTCATGAAACGGCAGCACGCCTTCATGCACCAGGCCCGCATCGGGCAGCAACTCGTCGCGCAGGCCAAACAGCTTGCGCTCGCCGTCCGACACCTGGATCGCATACCCGTTGGCGAACTCGCTCTGGCTCACGGCGCGCGCGATCATCGGCTGCACCTGGAACGCGCCGACAATAAACCCATCAAGGCGCGGCCCGTCAAACAAAGGCTGGATCGCCATGAAGCCGTCGCCGCCCTGGGCCAGCGCAATGACGTGGGTCACGCTCAGGGTGCGCTTGACGCGCGCCACTTCCAGCGCGGCCAGGCCATTGAGTTCGGCGCCCAGGTCGATGTCGCGCGCACCCTCATTGCCTTCCAGCGGCACCACCCAGCGCACGATGCGCTCCGGGTCGACCCACTGGACGGCGCGAAAGTAACCCGGCGCCTCCTGCAGCGCGGCCGCATCGGCCTCCCATTCGGCGCGCGGCGTGGCGCCGCGAAACTCCCAGCGGCGCTGCATCTGGCCCAGCGCGGCGATGCGCGAGGCGACCGGCGCGCTCACGCGCGAAATGAATTTCACCATCTCGTCCTTGCCGGTCCGCTGCAACTGCGCGCGTTCCGCGTCGAGCAGACTGAGCCACATACCGCAGGTCATGGCGCTCATGACGCCGGCAACCATCAGCGGGCGCCAAAGGCGGCGCAGCATGCGGTGCGCCTGCCAGCGGCTGGCGCTGTGGAGCAGCAAGGCACAGGCCAGGGGGCTGAACGCGAGCGCCGTGGGCAAGGCCATCTGCGTGAAACCGAACCACTCGTAAGCCATCGTGACGTTGGCCGCGTAGCCGGCAACGGCCAACACTGCCACGCCGCCGCACAGCAAGCCGGCCAGCCCCGCCACGGTCGCGGCAAGCGCATTGCGCGCGGCCAGGCAGACCAGCGCGAGCCCGGTCAAGACCAGGCACAATGCCGCGTTGGGCGCCATGCGCCCGGGGGTGGAAGTGTGGCCGGTCAGATACGGGTCGAGAAACAGCGTGTCGACGCCGAGCGAGAGGCCGAAACCGTATTGCGCCAGCGTCAGCGTGCCCAGCAGTATGCCGAGCGCGCCGCACAGCACGGCGCTGCGGCGCGCGCCGGCCGTCAA
The DNA here is from genome assembly GCF_049897805.1 of Massilia sp. TWP1-3-3. NCBI lineage: Bacteria > Pseudomonadati > Pseudomonadota > Betaproteobacteria > Burkholderiales > Oxalobacteraceae > Massilia > Massilia sp. TWP1-3-3. The sequence goes on along the minus strand of NZ_JAFCWX010000030.1, from coordinate 61,011 downwards.
CGCCAGCAAGCCCACGGCGCTGGCGAGCAGGCCAAGGGCGGCGTTGAACTGGATCGGCGCGTACTCGGCGCGCCACTGGATCAGGCGCACCAGGTGCCAGTGCCAGGCCAGCAACATGGTCAGGGCGAAGCCAATGACCAGCACGGCAACGCCGATGGCAGCCAAGTAGGCTGGCCGGCTCAGCTGCGGTGTGCCTTGGGGCGCGCTTACCATGTGCGCTCGGTGTGCATGGCGTTCAGTGTCGCCTCGAGCGCCTTGACGCTGGACGCCGGGTCTTTGCCGTCGGCCAGTACGCCGGACACGGTCTTCCACACTTCGGAACTGACCTGCTCATACTTGCGCCCGGTAACGCTGGAGGGGCGCGGAGTTGCGCTGGCGGCGGCCGCGCGCAAGGTTTCCTGGTAAGGGTTCATGGCGACCAATTGCGCATCCTGGTACAGACTGCCGATCGTCGGACTCACCCCAAGCACGACGGCGCGCCGCTTTTGCTCCTGGCGGCCGGTCAGGAACATCACCAGGTCGATGGCCAGGTCGGGATTGCGCGAAAACTTCGATACGGCCAATTGGTGGCCGCCCAGCGTGGTGCCGGCCGCGCCGTTAGGCCCGCGCGGCAAGACGGCGATGCCGACCTTGTTGTGCACCGGGCTGTCCGGCGCGTTGACCACGGACCAGACGTATGGCCAGTTGCGCAGGAACACCGCGTCGCCGCTCTGGAACATGGCGCGCGACTCTTCCTCGCGCGCGCTCAGCACCGACACCGGAGAAATATCGCCGATCCAGCTTTTTGCCATGCGCAAGGCGGCGATCGATGCCGGGTTGTCGACCGTAACGGCGCCCGACGTTTCAACGATCGAACCGCCGCCAAAACTGACGATCCACTCGAGCGCATCGCAGGTGAGCCCTTCGTACGGCCGGCCTTGCCACACATAACCCCACATCCCCCGCCGGCCGCTGCTGCGCTCGGCTTTCTGAATCGTGCGCGCGGTAGCGGTCAGCTCGGCCCAGGTGGCCGGGACGCTCAGTTTGTATTTATCCAGTAAGTCTTTGCGGTAATAGAGCAGCCCCGCATCGGTGAACCATGGCATGGCGATCAGCCGGCCACCGACGGTATTGCTCTTGACGATGGCGGGAAAGTGTTCCTTGATCGTGGGCGCGGCCGGTTTGCTCAGGTCAACCAGCGAGTCGGCCAGAATGCCGGGCCAGACGATATCGATGGTCAAGACATCGACCAGGGGCGACTTCACGTCCAGCAACTGCCGGTACAAAGTGAGGCGCTCCGAGGATGACGGCGGCAAGAGCAGCATCTTGACCGTATGGCCACTCTTGCGCTCCCACTCCCGCACGCCCTCCTCGCACACCCTGGCCCCGTGGCCGATGGAATCGCACGCCATGGTCAGGGTTGCGGCGCGCACCGGGGCAACAGGGACGCCGGCAAGCAGTGCACTCATCACTATACAAGTGAACTGCAAAATCTTGCTCATGGCAGTTCCTTCACTCGGGGCGCCAGGCCAGCGTGGCACAGAAGGGTCATCAAATTCAAGCTGGTCATCAGACAACGTTACGGATGGAATCAAAATACATACTACCGTAAAACACTGTTGCCCAAAATTAATTTAAATTCGTCCACGAGCGTGTTTGCACTGCAACATGACATTTGCAATGTTGTTAACCCGACAAATTTCATCTGTTTAACAAAATACCAATCATCTAAAATTCACATCGGAAATTACTGTAGCTGCAACAGATTCGGGCCGCAGCAAGACCATGCCGCGAACAATGCTCGCGCGCCTGGCCGCATCAGTGCCGGCTGATCGCACGCGCGGCTGGATACCCCGCAATGGAGCGGGACGCCAAGAAACCGGATGCCTCGTGGCCGCGCGCCTTGGCGGTGTGCAGCGTGGCCAGCAATGTCGCTGGAAAGGTCACGTACAGCGCAGCCCACTTCAGATTAGCACGTCGTCCCGCAATGTCGCGCACGCGACGTACGGGTGGGGGCGGACGCTGGTCCTGCTGATGCGCAGTTACAGATATTTAAATTGGCGTCATCTCGCTTCCGGGGTGCCGCGCGTTGTTTTTGATCCCCCATGCGATGCATTGGCCGGCCGGTTGTTCCGGCTGTCAGGCAAAAAAATTCTCGAAGCGAGCTAAAAAATGAATGTCACGTCAAGCAAAGTAGCGCTAGCCAACAATGAACCCATCGCCATCGTTGGCATGGGCTGCCGTTTCCCGGGTGGATCTTCCGACCCGGAAAAATTCTGGAACAATCTTCTCGAAGGAAAAGATTGCATCGTCGATGTGCCGGCCGAGCGCTGGGACAGCAAGCGCTTCTACGACACCAACCGCGACATGCCGGGCAAGGTGTATGTCAAGTCGGGCGGCTTCCTGCAGGAACGCATCGATGAATTCGACGCCCTGTTTTTCGGCATTTCCCCGCGCGAAGCGGCCTCGCTCGACCCGCAGCAAAGGATGCTGCTCGAAGTGAGCTGGGAAGCGCTGGAAGACGCCGGCATCGATCCCGATTCCCTGGCCGGCAGCGACACCGGCGTCTACGTCGGCGGCTTCATGCTCGACAACAAACTGACCCAACTGAGCCCGCTCAACCGCCATTCGATCGCCAGCAACACGGCGGTGGGCATGACGCTCACGCTGCTGGCCAACCGCCTGTCCTATGTCTACGACATGAAAGGCCCGAGCATGAGCATCGACACGGCCTGCTCGTCGTCGATGGTGGCCCTGGACCAGGCCTGCCGCGCCATCTGGAGCGGCGACAGCGCGCTGGCCCTGGTCGGCGGCGTGAATATCATGCACCGTCCGGAAATTTTCATCGCCATGTGCAAGGGTGGCTTCCTCTCGCCGGACGGGCGCTCGAAAGCCTTCGACGAGCGCGCCGACGGCTACGGCCGCGGCGAAGGCGCCGGCATCGTGGTGCTCAAGCCGCTCTCGGCTGCCGAGCGCGACAACGACCAGATCTACGCCGTGGTGCGCGCCACCGGCTGCAACCAGGATGGCCGCACCGACGGCATCACCGTGCCCAATCCGGACTCCCAGCAAGCGCTGATCCGCAAGGTCGCCGCGCAAGCGAACGTGGCGCTGCACGAGATTGCCTATTTTGAGGCGCACGGCACCGGCACCTCGATTGGCGACCCGATCGAAATGAGCGCCATCGGCGGCACCATCGGCCAGCAACGCCGGCCCGACGACAAATGCATCGTCGGTTCGGTCAAGGGCAATATCGGCCACCTGGAAGCCGCTTCCGGTATCGCCGCCGTCATCAAGAGCGCGCTGTGCCTCAAATACCGGCAAGTGCCGCCCCAGGCCAACCTGGTCAACCTGAACCCGAAAATCCCGTTCGAGGCGCTCAACATCCATATTCCGCGCCAGGTCGAGCCGCTCGCCCCCGGTTCCCAGCCCATTTATTCGGGCATCAATTCCTTCGGTTACGGCGGCACCAATGCCTGCGCGATCCTGGAAAGCCATGGCGGCGCCGCCCCGCGCGTTCTGCCGGGCGAAGACAAAGAGCTGGTCAGGGCCGCCAAACAGCATGTGGTGGCCCTGTCCGCCAAAAGCCGCCCGGCCCTGCAGGCGCTGGCCGCCAGCTATCTGCCGGTCACAGCAAATCCATCCCTGTCGCTGGCCGACCTGAGCTACTCGTGCGGCGCCCGGCGCGCCCACCTGACGCACCGCCTGGTCATCAATGGCGCCGACCTGGCGCAAGTGCGCACCCGGCTGGCCCATTTTGTCGAGCAACAGCAGGAAGGCAGCGGCGTGCTGTCCTCGCAAGTGAACGATCCGCGCAACAAGCTCGCGTTTGTCTTTACCGGTATGGGTCCGCAATGGTGGGGCATGGGCCGCGAATTGATGCAGACCGAGCCGGTGTTCCTGGCGATGGTCGAGCGTTGCGACGCGCTGTTCCAGACCATCGCGGGCTGGTCCATCATCGACGAACTGCGCAAACCTGAAGCGACCTCGATCATCGGCGAAACCCAGGTCGCGCAGCCGGCCAACTTTGTCTTGCAGGTGGCGCTGGTGGAACTGTGGAAGTCGTGGGGGGTCACCCCGGCCGCCGTAATCGGTCACAGCGTGGGCGAAGTGACCACCTCTTACGTGGCAGGCATTTTGCCGCTCGAACAGGCACTGCTGGTCAGCTATCACCGCAGCCGGATCCAGAAAAAGGCGGCGCACCAGGGCGCCATGCTGGCGGTCAGCCTGACCGAAGCGGATGCCGTCGCCGTTGTCGCCCGTCACGACGGCAAGGTGTCGATTGCGGCGATCAACGCGCCGACCTCGATCACGCTGGCCGGCGACGAGACGGCGCTGGCCAGCATCGCGGCCGACCTGACCGAGCGCGGCGTGTTCAACCGCCTGCTGCAAGTCGAAGTGGCGTATCACAGCCCGACCATGGATCCGCTGCTGGACGAAATTCGCAGCAGCCTGGCGCCGCTCACGCCATTCCTGCCGGCCATGACGACTTACTCCACCGCTACCGGCAAGCAAGTGACCGGCGTTGCCTTCGACGCCGAATACTGGTGCAAGAACGTGCGCGATCCGGTGTACTTTTACCGCGCGCTGGAAAACATGATCGATGCCGGCTTTACCGATTTCCTGGAAATCGGCCCCCACCCGGTGCTGTCGGCCTCGATCAAAGAATGCTTCGACAAGAAAAAGGTCGACGGCTTCACGGCAGCGTCGCTCAACCGCAAGGTGGCCGAACAGGACGCCATCAAGCATTGCCTGGCACAATTGTATGCACGCGGCTATGCGCTCGACTGGACCGCCGTGGCGGCCGAGCACTTTGTTCCGGGCGCACAAGCGCCTGTGGACGCCGGGGATTTCGTGCGCCAGGCGCCGCAATTTGTGCGCCTGCCCAACTATCCGTGGCAGCGTGAACGCTATTGGAACGATTCCGAACTGGCTGCTGCCGACCGCGTCGGCCAGCCGATCGCGCTGGCCATGCTGGGCGCGCGCCAGGATGGCCCGGCGCCGGCCTGGATCAGCCAGCTCAACCGCAATTATTTCGACTACCTGCCGGACCACCGCGTGGAAGGCCTGGTCGTGCTGGCTGGCGCCTCCTACGTGGAAGCGGCGCTGGCCGCCAGCAAAACCCTCACCGGTTCCGACGCTTGCCTGATCAGTGGCCTGACGCTGCACAGCGCCCTGGTGCTCGACGCTGACTTTGAAACCGAACTGCAGACCGCCTGCGGCGAAAACGGCCGCTTTGCCATTCACAGTTTCCCGGCCCACGACCGCAAGCAAAGCGTGCTGCACGCCAGCGGCAGCATCGCCCCGCTGACGCTGCGCCACCAGGATACGGTTGACCTGAGCCCGATCAAGCAGCGTTGCCACCGGTTGCTGCCGGCCGCTGAAGTGTATGCCGAACTGACCGCGCGCGGCCTGCAGTACGGCCCCTACTTCCAGGGCATTGAACAACTGTGGCGCCAGGACGGGGAAGTGCTGGCCCGCATCGTGGGGCACGCGGGCTTGGCCGCGCAGGTGGACCAGTTCCAGCTGCACCCGACCTTGCTCGACGCCTGTTTCCAGGCGCTCATTTCGGCCCTGCCGGCCGCCGGCGCGCATGTCAAACAAGTGTATGTGCCAGTTGAAATCGAGCAATTGCGCCAGTACGGGCGCCTCGGCAGCAGCTTCCATTGCCACGGCGTGCTGCACGCCATCGGGGACAAGGAAATCCTGGGCGACCTGACCTTGATGGACGATGACGGCAACGTGATGGTGGAAATTAAGAATTTGCGCTGCCAGTCGCTGCGCGCTGAAGGCAAGAACAAGATCGCCAACCTGGACCATTGGACCTACCAGAGCGTCTGGCGCGAGGCGCCATTGGGCGACACGCCAGCCGCAGCCACGCCAACGCGCACCGTGCTGTTTTTGAACTCGGACCAGGAAAGCGACTGCCTGCTGGCAGCGTTCGTCGAACAACATGGCGACCTGGTCAGTACGGTGTACCAGAACGACAGTTACCAGGAATACGGCGACAACGCCATTGGCATCAACCCGGACCAGCCGCAGCATGTCGAACGCCTGTTCGCCGAACTGGCGGCCGAGCCAGCCCGTGAAAACATGCAACTGGTCTTTGGCTGGGGCATGCAGCAAGCCAGCGTTGATCTGGCCGGCCTGGGCGCCACCAAGGCGCTGCTCACGCTCGTCAAGCACGCCGACGCGCTCAGCGCCAAGCGCGCCACCCGCCTGTTCGTACTGACCCGGCAAGCGGCCAAAGTGCTCGCCGCCGACAAGGTCGATGGCGTCCAGCAAAGTTCGCTGACGGGCCTGGGCCGGGTTGCCGCCGTTGAATTGCCGGCGCTGGCCTGCACCTTGATCGACCTCGATGCCATCTCGTGCCAGCAGGCCGACGCCGTGGTGCGCGAATGCCGCCAGGAGGGCGCGGAACAGGAACTGGCCCTGCGCGGCGAACTGCGCTACGTGCAGCGGCTGGTGAATCAGTCACTGGCCGCGACCTATCAGCCGCAGACGCACATTCAGGCCGAAGCGGCGAGCGCTTTCGAGCTGGCCCAGCAAGGCGAGGCCGCCGAGCGCCCTTGCCAGTTCCAGGCAACCGAGCGCAGCGCGCCGGAAGCGAACGAGATTGAATGCGAGATCGACAGTTGCCTGCTGGACGGCGACACGTTGCCGCTGCTCGGCCAGCGCGAAGTGTGCGCCCGCGTCACCGCCATCGGCAAAGAGGTCACCCGCTACCAGGTGGGCGACTCGCTGATGCTGAAATACCACGGCCGCCTGGCGCGCTTTGTGTGCCTCGATACCGACCAGTTCCTGGCGCTGCGTCTGCCCCAGCAGTGGGATGCGCGCACGGCCGCGCCAGCCATAACCGCATTTGCCGCCGCCTACAGCGCATTGATCGAATTCGCCAATATCCAGGTGCAACAGCGCGTGCTGATCCTGGGCGCCGACACGGCTCCCGGACAAGCGGCGCATCGTCTGGCCCGCCAGCGCGGCTGCGCGCTGACCCTGGTGTGTGCCAAGGGACACAGCGAAGACAGCCTACTGGCGCCAGCCGGGCCGGTATTCAACCTCGATTCGCCCGCTTTGTCAGTACAGCTCAAGGCAGTGTGCATGGGCGCCGGCTTCGACGTCGTCTTCAATGCCGCCGGCAAGGTCGACTGCCTGGTCATCGACCAGCTGCTGGCCGCCGGCGGCAAGTATGTCCACCTGTGCACGGACGCCGCCAGCGTTGCCGCGCCGGTGGGGCCGAACAAGATGGCCATGTCGATTCTGGGCGACACGCTGCTCGACGGCGACCTGGCGCGCGCCCGTGCCCTGCTGGCAAAAGTGGCCCTGCTGCTGGCCGATCCCGGTTTGCGCGCCATCGATGGCAAACCGGTGCCGCTGGCTGCCTTCCCGGCCCGTCAGTTCGAGCGCAGCGCGCGCCCGCTGATGTTGTCGTTCCACGCCGCCGGCGCCCTGCCTCTGGTCAACAAGGCCAGTGCCAGCGTGCGCATCAAGCCTGACGCCAGCTACCTCATTACGGGCGGCTTTGGCGGCTTTGGCTTGAGCATGGCCGTGTGGCTCGCTTCGCAAGGGGCCGAAAACCTGGTGCTGGTGGGACGCAGTGGTGCGGCTAGCGCGCAGGCCAAGCAAGCGCTGACCGAACTGGCCGTGCTTGGCGTGCACGTGAAATCGGTCGCCGCCGATGTTGGCGACGCCGCCCAGCTGGCCGGCATGTTTGCCGACATCGCCGCCACGATGCCGCCGCTCAAGGGCATTTTCCATGCCGCAGGCGTGCTCGACGATCAGAACCTGCTCGATATCGACAACGCCAGCCTGGACAAGGTCATGCGGCCCAAGGCGCTGGGCGCCTGGCACCTGCACCAATTGTCGCTGCCGCTGGCGCTCGATTGCTTCGTGCTGTATTCGTCGATTTCTTCGCTGATCGGCAACCGCAACCAGGGCAATTACGTGGCCGCCAATACCTTCCTCGATGCGCTGGCGCACCATCGTCACGCGCTGGGCATGGCGGCAACGTCAGTCAACTGGGGTGCGCTGGCCGAAGTGGGCATGGCTGCCAGCAATACCAGCGTGCTGCAGCATTTGGCGCACATGGGCATTCATTCCTTTACACCGGAGCAAGCGCTCGAAGCGCTGTCGGCGGTGCTGCGCTCGCCCGTGGCGCAGGTCGGTGTGTTCGATGTCGACTGGCAGCTGTGGCGCCAGTACGAGCCGGCAAGTAGCGCGGCGCGGTATGCCGAATTGCTGGCCGGCGACGGCACCGAGGGCGATGGCGAACAAGCCAGCTGGCCTGAACTGCTGCAAAAACTGGGCGAACAGGGCACCTGCGAAGCGGTGGCCGCCCACTTCAAGCTGCAGATTGCCGCCACGCTCAAGCTGCCGCTGGAAATGATTGACCAGAGCACCCCGATCAGCAAGTTCGGCCTCGATTCCCTGATGGCAATGGACTTGCAGATGAAGGTGCGCGGCGAATTCAAGGTCGAAATTTCGATCCTGGAGCTGATGAAGGGCAACAGCATCGACAAGATCGCCGCCAGCATCACGCACAAGCTGGCCACCCTGCAGCCGCAGCAAGAAGCGCTGGCGCCGGTGGCAGTGGAAACCTCCGACGTGGGAATGTTAGAGGCGAGCGCGCTGATCGACCAGCTCAACAACCTGGACACGCTCTCGGAAGAAGAGCTCGACAAGCTGCTTAACAGTGCACTGGCCGTGAGCGAATAAGACCGTCACACCGACCGAAAAAAATGGAAGTCTGAGGAAAATACGTGGAACACTTAAGCGAGATCACTTCGGAAGTTGCGAAGGAAAACAAGAAAAAGCTGCTGGCGGAGTTATTGCAGCGCAAGTTGAACGGCCTGAAGAAAAGCGCTCCCATGTCCAAGGGCCAGGAGTCGCTGTGGTTTTTGTACCAGAAAGAACCGCAGTCGGCGGCCTACAACATCGCCAGCGCGATCCGCATTCACAGCGCCATTCACAGCGACTTTGACAGCGTGGCGTTCAACCGCGCGCTGAACGCCTGCATCACGCGCCACGCCAGTTTGCGCACCACCTACGGCATCGAGGATGGCGTTCCGGTGCAGATAGTGCACGCCATGGGCCAGGTCGCCATCGAGCACATCGATGCCAGCGCCTGGTCCGAAGCCGAACTGGCCGCGGCCATGGCGCGCGACTACCAGCGCCCCTTCCAGCTCGACCAGCTGCCGGTGCTGCGCGCCAGCCTGTACCAGGTGGCGCCGCGCGCATGCGTGTTTTTGTTTACCGTCCACCATATCGCCTTCGACGCCTGGTCGCTGTGGATCCTGATGGAAGAACTGAGTGACATCTACCAGGCCATCGTGGCCGGCCAGCCGATCCCCGCGACCATCCCCAGCGCGCGCTACCAGGACTTCAGCGCGCGCCAGGAACAGTTACTCGACAGCGCACAGGGCCGGGCGCTGGAACACTACTGGACCGACAAGCTCAAGGGCGAGATCCACCCGATCAACCTGCACACCAGCAAGGCACGCCCGGCAGTCCAGAGCTTCAACGGCGCCAGTCACTATTTCCAGCTGCCGGCCGAGCTGTCGGCCCAGCTGAACGCGCTGGCCAGAACGCGCGGCGTGACGCCCAACACCTTGCTGCTCAGCGCCTATTACGTGCTGCTGAACCGCTATTCGGGCAAGGATGACATTGTCGTCGTCTCGCCCACGTCCGGGCGCAGCCAGGCCGACTTTGCACGCACGATCGGCTACTTTGTCAATCCGGTCGTGCTGCGCGCCGACCTGGCCGGCAACCCGAGCTTTGCTACGCTGCTCGAGCAGGTCAACAACACGGTGCTCGACGCGCTCGAACACCAGGACTATCCATTTTCGTGCCTGATCGAAAAGCTCAAGCCCAAGCGCGACCCGAGCTACGCGCCGCTGGCGCAGGTGTCGTTCGTGTTTCAAAAGCCGCAGCAAGACCAGGGCTTGAACGCGGCCTGGGTGCCGGGCCAGGCCGGGCCGACCATCCGCTGGGCGGGCCTGGACGTGTCGCAGTATCCGGTCAACCAGCAGGAAGGCCAATTCGAGCTCGAGCTGGAAATTGTCGACACCCACGGCAGCTTTTACGGCATTTTCAAGTACAACACCGACCTGTTTGGCGACGCCGACATGGTCCAGCTCGAGAGCAGCTTGCGCGTCATGCTCGCTGCCCTGGTCGAGTCGGTCGACTGCCCGGTGCAGCTGCTGCCGATCTTGCCGGTCGAGGAACGCCACCGCCAGCTGTATGCGCTCAACGCAACCGAGGTGCATTACCCGGCCCACAGCACGCTGCACCAGCTCATCGAGCAGCAGGTATTGCTCAGCCCGGAACGCTACGCGCTGGTGTTCGAGCAGGAAACGCTCAGCTATCACGCCTTGAACGAGCGCGCCAACCGGCTTGCGCATTACCTGATCGGGCGCGGCGTCAAGGCCAACAGCATCGTTGGCGTGTGCATGAACCGCTCGGTCGACATGGTGGTGTCGCTGCTGGCCATCATCAAGGCAGGCGGCGCCTACGTGCCGCTGGACCCGGCCTACCCCGTCGCGCGCCTGGCCTTCATGCTGGGCGATATCGACGCCGGCCTGCTGCTCACCGCTGCCGACGTGGCGCACCTGATTCCCCCTGCGCGCACTGAGAACATCATCGTTGAAACGCTCGACCTGGACCAGTTCGCCAGCACCAATCCGCAGGCCGCCGTGACGGCGCAAGACGCCGCCTACATGATCTATACGTCCGGCTCGACCGGCAACCCGAAAGGCGTCGTCAATACCCACGCGGGCATTTGCAACCGCCTGCTGTGGATGCAGCAGCACTATGCGCTCGACGAGAGCGACGCCGTGCTGCAAAAGACGCCGTTCAGCTTTGACGTATCGGTCTGGGAATTTTTCTGGCCGCTGCTGTGCGGCGCGCGCCTGGTCGTGGCCCGGCCCGACGGCCACAAGGACAGCAAGTACCTGGTCGACATCATCCGCAGCGCCGCCATCACGACCTTGCACTTCGTGCCGTCCATGCTCAGCATGTTTGTCGCCGACCAGGAAGCGCACTTGTGCACGGGCGTCAAACGCGTGATCTGCAGCGGCGAAGCGCTCAGCTTTGAATTGCAGTCGCGCTTTTTCAAGAAACTCGATGCGCAGCTGCACAATCTGTACGGTCCGACCGAGGCGGCGATCGACGTCACCTACTGGCAGTGCCGCGCCGATTACCAGGTCAACGTGGTGCCGATCGGCAAACCGATCGCCAATATGCGCATCCATGTGCTGGACCATTACATGCAGCCGGTGCCGCAAGGCGTGCCGGGCGAACTGCATATCGGCGGCGTGGGCCTGGCGCGTGGTTACCACAAGCGCGACGAGCTGACGCGCGAAAAATTCGTGCCGGACCCGTTTTCAACGGAGCCTGGCACGCGCCTGTACAAGTCGGGCGACCTGGTGCGCTACCTGCCCGACGGCAATATCGACTACCTGCAACGCATCGACCACCAGGTCAAGCTGCGCGGCTTTCGGATTGAACTGGGCGAAGTGGAAGCGGTGTTGTGCAGCCACCCGGCGGTGCGCGAGGCCGTGGTCATGATGCGCAAGGACAATGCGGGCGATGCTTACCTGGTGGCCTACGTGCGCCTGGAAGACATTAGCCAGGCCGGCGTGCAGCAGGAAAAAGCGATCCTGGACGCGGCGCGCACCAAAATGCCGGAGTACTGCGTGCCTGCCGCCGTGATGTTCCTGGACGAAATTCCGCTCAGCCCGAACGGCAAGGTCGACAGCAAGGCGCTGCCGCAGCACGCGGCGCGGCGCCAGTCGCACGCCGAGATCATCCCGCCGCGCAACGACACCGAACGCAAGCTGCTGGTGCTGTGGCGCGAGCTGATGCTGCTGGACACCATTTCGGTCAAGGATAATTTCTTTGAACTGGGCGGCCACTCGCTGATGGCGGTGCGCCTGATGGCCGCGATCGAGATCACGATGGGGCAGAAAATGCCGCTGTCGAGCTTGATCAAAGGCCCCACCATTGCCCAGCTCGCGCAAGCGATCGACGCCCACGACAATGCGGCCAGCTGGAGTTCGCTGGTCGCAATCCAGGAAAAAGGCGCACTGGCGCCGCTGTTTTGCATCCCTGGGGGCGGGGGCAACGTGCTGTATTACTACCCGCTGGCGCAAGCACTCGGCGAGCAGCAACCGTTTTATGCGATCGAGGCGAAGGGCCTGGACGGCGTGAGCGCGCCGCTCGACTCGGTCGAAGCGATGGCGGAAGCGGCCATCGCGGCCATCAAATCGGTCCGGCCGGAAGGCCCGTACCGGATCGGCGGGCATTGCGTGGGCAGCATGATCGCTTACGTCATCGTGCAAAAACTGCTGGCCCAGGGCGACGCGGTGGACATCTTGCTGGTGCTCGATGCGCCGGCGCCGGATTACTTTGCCAAGGAGCAGGAAATTGCCCTGTCCGACGCGGGATGGATTGGCGTGCTGGTGGGCACCATCGCCCACATGACGGGCAAAGCCATCGCCATTGACGAGGCGGCGCTGGCGCAGGCCGACAACGAGGGCCAGCTGCTGCTGCTCAAGGCGGCGCTGGAACAGGTGGAGATGGTGCCGCCCGAGGCGCCCGTCGGCCAGATTCGCGGCTTGCTGGAAGTGTTCAAGATCAACGCCAAGATCCGCTATCGGGCCAGCGGCACGCCGCTGCCGGTGCGGGTTGCGCTGCTGCGCGCGCGCGCGCCGAATCCCCATTACGACTACAGCGCCTTTGACGATGCGGGCGCCGACCTGGCCAGCTCGTCGCTCGGCTGGCAGCGCTATGCGCTCGGGCCGGTGGCGGTCAGCGTGGTCGAGGGCGACCACATCACCATGCTGTCGAACGAACACGCAATGTCGCTGTCGGGCTTTGTACAAACGGCGCTGGCAGCACTGTGACGCCATCGCAAGCAAAACGCATTTATTGAAGTTTTAACTGGAAAATCACAATGTTAATCAGAGCGTATATCGAATGGATCACCAGGAACCGTTTCCTGGTGATCTTCCTTTCACTGTTGGCGCTGGCCGTCATTTCGTTTGGCATCACCAAACTGTCGTTCAAGACGGACTTGCGGATCTATTTCAGCAAAGAAAATCCCCAGGTAACGTCACTGGACAACATTGAAAAGACCTATACCAAGTCGAACAATGTGCTGTTCGTGCTGGCCCCGAAGAACGGCGTGTTCAACAAGGAATTTTTGACCATCGTGTCGAATCTCACCGAACAGTCGTGGAAGCTGCCGTATTCGCGCCGCGTCGATTCGATCACCAACTTCAAGCACAGCCACGCCGATGGCGACGACGTCATGGTCGACGACCTGGTGCTCGACGTCAAACAGCTCGATGCCAAGAAGATCGACTACATCCGCCATATCGCCACCAACGAGCCGTTGCTGGTCAACCGCGCTATTTCGCCGGACGGCAAGGTCACCGGGGTGAACGTCACCTTCAACATTCCCAAGGGTGAGGAGTTGTCGAGCGTGCCGAAAATCGTCGCCAAGGTGCGCGAACTGGCCGCCACCATCACGCGCGAGCATCCCGATGTCGACGTCTACCTGACCGGCGTGGTGATGATGGACAATGCCTTCGGCGAATCGTCGCAAAAGGATTTGTCGACCCTGGTGCCGGCCATGCTGGTGCTGTGCCTGGTGCTGATGGCGCTGATGCTGCGCTCCTACGTGGCCAGCCTGGCCGCCTTCCTGGTACTGACGTTTTCGATTTTGGTCAGCATGGGCATGTCGGGCTGGATGGGCGTGCTGCTCAATCCCGTGAGCATCAACGCACCGAACATCATCCTGGCCATTTCGATCTGCAACTGCCTGCATTTGCTGCTGGCTTACGGCCGCTTCCTGAAAAAAGGCTTGGGCAAGCAAGAAGCCATGGTCGCCGGCATGAGCATGATTTTTTACGCGCTGTTTTTGACCAGCCTGACGACGGTGGTCGGTTTCCTGTCGATGAACTTTAGCGAAGCGCCACCATTCCGCGACCTGGGCAATATGACCAGCCTGGGCGTGATCGGCGCGTTTGTCTTTTCGGTGACGTTCCTGCCCGCTTTCATGATGCTGTTCCCGGTGCCGAAAGCCTACGCTGTCAAGGAAGGCAAGGATAACAAGGGCGTTATGCAAAAGATCGTGGACCGCGTTGCCGAATTCATCATCGCCAAGCCGAAAGTGGTGGTGGCGTACGTGCTGGTGCTGACCGTGATCGCCTCGGCAGGCGTATTCAAGAATGTCTTCAACGATGAATTCGTGAAGTACTTCGACAAAAGCGTGCAGTTCCGCACCGATACCGATTTCACCGCCAGCCACCTGACGGGCATCTACTACATCGACTATTCGCTGGGCGCCAAGACTGACGCCGGTATCAGCGACCCGGCTTACCTGGCAAGCCTGGACAAGTTCACGATCTGGCTGCGCCAACAACCGGAAGTGCTGCATGTCAATACCATCACCGACATCTACAAGCGCTTGAACATGAATATGCACGGCGACGATCCAGCCGCGTTCACGCTGCCGCAAAGCGCCGACCTGGCCGCGCAATACTTGTTGCTGTATGAAATGTCGCTGCCGTACGGTCTGGACTTGCGCGACCGCATCAACCTCGACAAGACCGCCACCCGCGTCACGGCGACCTTGAAGAACCTGTCGAGCAATGAAGTGATCGCTTTCGAGAACCGGGCGCAAGCGTGGCTGCACGCCAACGGCGGCGGCATGAAGACCGCCGACGGCACCGGCTTGACGACCATGTTCGCCAATATCGGCATGCGCAATACCGAAAGCATGGTCAGCGGCACCCTGCTCGCCTTTGTGCTGATCGGCGCGGTGCTGATGGTGGTGTTTCGCTCGGTGAAGTACGGCATCATCAGCCTGCTACCCAATTTGCTGCCGGCTGTCATGGCGTTCGGGCTGTGGGGCTACCTAGTGGGCCAGATCGGCCTGGCGCTGTCGGTGATGACGGCCATGACGTTCGGCATGATCGTCGACGACACCATCCACTTTGTGCTGCGCTACCTGCAGGCGCGCAAGGAGATGGGTTTGAACCCGGACGAGGCAGTGCGCTTTGCCTTTACCAACGTGGGCGTGCCGATCGTGGTGTCGCTGGCAGTGCTGGCGGCCGGTTTTGGCGTGCTGGGCTTTTCGAGCTTCCAGATCAACGCCGGCATGGGCATCCTGACCGCGCTGGTGATCGGTTGCTCGCTGATCCACGATATTTTGCTCACGCCTGCCCTGCTGCTGATTATCGACAACGCCATGCTCAAGCGCGCCGCTGCCAAAAAGGCGCGCGCAGGCGTCGCCTTTGCCGACGCTGTCCCAGGCTGAACCACCCCATTTACCTTACCAAAGAGGCACAATATGCAAAAAAAGAGTTTGTTTTCCGCGCTGCTGCTCAGTTTGAGCATTGGACACGCGTATGCGTCGGTCGCCGAGATCGACGCCATTGCCGACCCGGTCAAGAAGGGCCACGCGATCGCCATCGAGACCAAGCGCCTCGACAGCGGCTACCGCGATTTCGTCGCCAGCGCCGAGATGATCCTGAAATCGGCCGATGCTCAATCGTCCACGCGCAAGTTCCACACCAAGGCGCTTGAAATCCCTGACGACGGCGACCATTCGATCAATGTCTTCGACACGCCCGGCGACGTGGCCGGCACCGCCATTTTGATCCATTCGCATGGCTTGACGCCGGACGACCAGTGGCTGTACATGCCTGCGATCAAGCGCGTCAAGCGCATTTCCACGCGCAGCAAGTCGGGCCCGTTCGTGGGCAGCGAATTTGCCTACGAGGATATTTCGACCTGGGTGCCGGAAAAGTACACCTACCGCTACCTCGGCACCGAACCGCTGAACGGCGTCGAATGCTTCAAGGTGGCCAATACGCCGGCCTATTCCGATTCCGGCTATAGCCTGCTGCACGAGTGGGTCGACAAGAAAATTTTCCGTCCACGCAAGATCGATTATTTCGACCGCAAGGGCGCGCTGCTCAAAACGCTCAGCTTTGACGACTACAAGCTGTACAACGAGCGCTTCTGGCGCGCAGGCAAGATGACGATGGTCAATCACCAGACCGGTCGCAGCACCGTGCTGCTGTGGAAAGACTACAAGTTCGGCACGGGACTAACCAAGGCCGACCTGGCCGAATCGAAGCTGATGGAATAACACGGCAGTCGCCAGCACGCCCCATTGGCGGCCGTGCTGCACCTAAATTTTCTACAAGAATAGATAAACGTCCATGAGTATGAACGGCATAGTAAAATTTTGCATCCTTGGCACGGTCGCGCTGACCGCGCAGATGCCGCGCGGCGCGGCGGCGCAAACCTTGCAAGGCGACATTAGCGGCGAATACCGCACCTTTTTCAAGGGCGACTCGGCTAATCCGAGCGCGACCAATTACCGCGGCGGCGCCACGGCGGAGCTGCACCTCAAATACGGCGATGACTTGCCCGGCGGCGCCGGCAGTTACCTGGTGGACGCGCGCGCCACCGCCGACCAGCGCGACAATCACCGCAACCGGATCGACTTCAACGAACTGTCGTGGCGCCGCAGCGCCGGCAATTTTAGCTTGCTGGCCGGCATGCACACCGAATTTTGGGGCGTGACCGAATCCTGGCACCTGGTCGACGTGCTCAACCAGACCGACCTGACGCCCAACATCGACCAGCACGTCAAGCTGGGGCAAATGACGCTCAAGGCGTCGTACCACAGCGAGCTGGGCAACTTCAGCCTGTACGTGCTGCCGATGTTCCGCGAGCGCGTGTTCGTGGGCGAGCGCGGACGCCTGAAACCGGCTTACAACATCGACGCCAGCCTGGCCACGTATGAATCGACGCACGAGAAGCACCATGTGGACCTGGCTGCGCGCTACGCCAAAACCATCGGCAAGTGGGACCTTGGCCTGTCGCACTTTGTCGGCACCGGGCGCGAACCGCTGCTGCTGCCCGTGTTTGCGGCGGGCCGCCCGCTGGTGCTGGCGCCCTATTACGAGCAGATCAAACAAACCGGCATCGACGCCCAAATGACGACTGACAGCTTGCTGGTCAAGTTTGAAGCCATCAACCATGTCAGCCGGGCGCAGCCCAATTACCGCTCGGCCGTTGCCGGCGTCGAATACACCTACGTGGGTGCCTTTGGCGCCCCAGCCGACGTGGGCTTGCTGGCCGAATACCTGTATGACGACCGGGGCGACCGCGCCACCATGCCGTTTTCAAAAGACTTGTTCCTGGCGGTGCGCTACGTGGCCAACAACGTGGCGCAAACCACCTACTTGCTGGGCACGTATGCGCACCATGGCACGGGCGCCAAGTCGTACCGCTTCGAGATGGCCACCCGCCTGCGCGATGGCGTGACGCTGTCGCTCGAAGGCCAGGCATTTTCCAAAGAAACCAAGCGCGACCTGTTTTACAGCTACCGCGACGACAGCTACCTGACGGTCAAGCTGAAAAGTTCGTTTTGAGGATGCCCATGGCAAGCAGCGAGATGGTGTTTGACGTACCCCGCCCGGATCCCGGCGCGGCGATGCGGGTATTTTGTTTTCCCTTTGCCGGCGGCGGTTCGGCGACTTACCATGGCTGGCTCGACCAGTTGCACCCGCAGGCCGAGCTGGTCACGGTGCAGATGCCGGCGCGCGGAACCCGCCTGGCTGATGCGCCCTGCGACAATATGGCCGAGCTGGTCGATTCCCTGTTCGCGCATATTGCGCCGCTGCTGGACAAGCCATACGTGTTTTTTGGCCACAGCATGGGCAGCAAGGTGGCCTTTGAGCTGGCCAGCAGGCTGCACCGGGATGGCTTGCCGTTGCCGCTGCATTTCATCGCCTCGGCCAGCCCGGCGCCGTTTTTGCCCCGGGCCGAAGCGCCGATCCATGCATTGCCGGACGCCCAGTTCATCGCGCGCCTGGCAAGCCTGAACGGCACCCCGCAACGGATCTTGCAGAGCCGCGAACTGATGGCGCTCTTGATGCCGGCCATGCGCGCGGACTTCAAACTGTTGGCCAATTACGTGGGCCACGCCGGTACCGTACTTCCCACCACGCTCACGCTGTGCGGCGGCAGCCATGATGACGCGCTCGAGCATGACGACATGCTGGCCTGGCGCCGCGTCTTTGCCGGCGCGGGCGAGCTGCACATTTTTGACGGCGGCCACTTTTATCTCAACGAGCACGGCGCTGCGCTGGTGGCGCTGATCAACCGGCTCATCGAGGCGGCGGTGCTGGCCGAACTGCCGTCCTGATGGCGGCCCCCTACCCCTTGCTGTCAAGCGAGAGCGTGCACCTGTGGCTGGGCCGGCCGGAGGATGGCGCGGCCTGCGCCAAGGCCCTGTCGGCGCAAGAACTGCATCACGCGGCCGGCTTGTATTTTCCGCTGCACCGCACGCGCTACGTGGCCGCCCGGGCCGCCTTGCGCCGCATTCTGGGCGGCTACCTGGACATGCCCCCCGGCGATGTGCCCCTGCAACAGGGGCCGCACGGCAAGCCGTACGTTGCCGCAGCGGCCAATGCACGCGCGATCCGCTTTAACCTTAGCCACAGCGGCGCCCACATGGCAGTGGCCGTCGGCTGCGAACATGAAAACGGCGTCGACATCGAGCATATCGCCAGCGACGTGAATTTTCTGGCCATTGCCCGGCGCGGCTTTTCGGCGCGCGAATACCACGCCCTGATCAGCCATGTCACGGGCGAGCGGCGCGCCGCGTTCGTGCGCGGCTGGTGCCGCAAGGAAGCCTACAGCAAGGCCTTGCAACAAGGCCTGGCGCGTCCGCTGGGCAGTTACGAAGTCTCTTTGGGGGGCGACGCCCAGCCCCTGCTGCTTGGCGACAGCGCCGACGCGCGCGCCACCGCCGAATGGACCATCCGGCCGATTGACGCGCTGCGCAAGCTGGGCATTGAAGGCGCGCTGGCCGTGCGGCGCCAGGTGCTGCAGGTGGAGACGTTCGAGCTGGTTTAGCGGCGCGAAAACGTGTGCTGGAAAGCGTGCAACCCGCGCAAGTACGGGGTAGATTCGGGCGTCAAGCTTGGTCCTTGAAAGACGCTTGCCCGCCCAGGTTGGCCGCCAGCGCCGTTAAATGGTCGAGCACGGCGCGGGTGCTGGCGCGCAGCAGTTTGGCCGGCGCATGGATCGCGTACAGGGTTTCGGGCGGGCGCCCCAGCAACTGCCAGGCGGGCAGCAAGCTCCTGAGCGGGCGGTGGCTGGACTGGAAGGCAAGCAGATAGCTGGGCAGCAGGCCGATGCCGGCGCCGCGCTGCACCAGGCCGAAAATGGTTTCCTGGATGTTCGACGTCAAGCTCACCTGCGGCGCGAGCGACTCGAGCGCGCCACTGTCGCGATGCTCGAAGGTGCTCAGGCGCTGGTAACTTTGCGGCATGATGAACTTGTGCTGGCGTAAATCGTCCGGGTGCTCGGGCACGCCAAAGCGGTGCAGGTACTCTTCGCTGGCGCACAAAGTCCAGTTCACGCGCGCCAGCTTGCGCACCGCGCTGTCGGGCGGCGGGCGATGGGTGATACGCAGCTGGATGTCGGCGTCGTCGCGTTCGATCTCGTCGGCCAGCGACTGCAGGTGGATCCGGATCTTGGGAAACTGCGTGGCGAACGCGTGCAGCGACGGGCCCACCACGTGGGTGGCAAGCGACGGCGCGCAACTCACGCTCACCTTGCCGGCCACAATGGTCATGGTGCCGCGCGCTTCCTCGATACCGGTGTCAAGCGCTTCGCTGGCGCGCCGGTAACAGTCGAGCAGCACCCGGCCGGCCGGCGTGAGTTCCATCTTGCGGGTGCTGCGCGAAAACACCGGCGTGCCCAGCGCCGCCTCGATCTGCAAAACGCGCTTGCTGATGGCCGCGCGATTGACGCCGAGGTCGTCGGCAGCGCGCGAAAAGTTGCCCGCCTCGACGATGGCCGCAAGCGTCGACAGGTAGCGAAATGCATCGTTCGGACTATCCATGGCGTGGTTTGTATTCTAAAAAGATACACAATGTATCACACTGGCTACTTGTTGAGAGCCAGCGCCAATGATAGTGTATGTACTGCACATACCGACCGAGAAAACACTACCATGCGTCAACCAAGTATCCTGGACCGTCCCGCCAACCTTGCCGCGCCGCTGGCCCCGCCCCGCCCTGCCGACGCGCGCGACCACGCTGCCGGCGCGCCCGATGAAGACTTTGGCAGCCCCGCCATGGTCGACACCGCCGTTGGCCGGCTTGCCGTCTACCAGATCGGCACCGGCGCGCGCACGCTAGTGTTTTGGCCCTCGCTATTTACCGACCACAGCTTGTATCGGCGCCAGGCGATCGCACTGAGCCATGAATGTCGCATGGTCTTCATCGACGGCTTCGGCCACGGTGCAAGCGGTCCGCAGGCGAGCGGCGCCACCATCGAGACCCACGCCGAGGCCCTGCTCGAGGTGCTCGGCCAGTTGAACATTGCGCGCGCCGGTTTTGTGGGCACATCGTGGGGTGGCCTGATCGGCAGCCAGCTGGCGCGCCTGCATCCGCAGCGTCTGGTGGCGCTGATCGCCCTGAACACGCCGTACGAAACGCGGCCGGGCGGACCGGGGATGGCCGAGCGCATGATCGTCATCGCGGCGCGCCTGTTCGGCAGCACCCGGTTTTTCGCCAGCGGCGTGGCCAAGTCGTTTTTTGCGCCGCCCTCCCACCGTCGTTATGCACAAAGCATTGCCGAATTCAAGGCCAACCTTGCCACAACCACGGCCAAGGATATGGCAAGCGCCGCCCGCACCGTCATTTGGGACCGGCACAATGCATTACCGTGGTTGCATCAGATCGCCGTGCCCACCACCGTTGTTGGCGGCAGCGACGATGTCAGCCTCAGTATTGCCGACCTAAAACGGGCTGCGGCCCTGATTCCCGGCGCGCGTTTCGTGGAAGCGCCCGCCTCCGGCCATATGTCGGCGCTGGAGACGCCCGAACTGGTCACCGCGCTCATCCGCGAAATCGATTGGGACGCCGCCGCCTGAACCGTGTTCCCGCGCCAAAGAATGCGCATTGAGCTATCGAAAAAAAATATGAAAAAAATTATCATTGTTGACGATCACCCGTTGGTGATCAAAGCCTTGCAGGTGATCCTGGAGAATTCCTTCCCTGGCTACGCCGTGGTGGAGGCCGTCTCCTTTGCCGCCATGCGGCGCTGCCTGGAGCAGGATCCGCAGAACAAGACGTACGCGTTGGCGATCATCGATCTGAACCTGGCTGGCGAGAGCGCGCTGGAGACGATCAGGCAATTGCAGGTGGCCTACAGTTTGCCGGCCATCGTCATGGCCGACCAGTTCGATTACCAGCGCTGCCGTGAGTGCCAGCGCTACGGCGCCTCGGGCTATTTGCAAAAAAATTCGAAGATCGACGATATCGTTACCGCGGTCAAGATTGTCTTGCTTGGCGGCCAGTTCTTTCCGATCATGCAGGCCGAGCGCGAACCCGCACCCTCACCCTCACCCGACACTGTAGTGGGCCGCAATAGTTTCAACTGGCTCACGCAACGCCAGCAGCAAGTGCTCGACCTCGTGGTCGACGGCCGCCCCAACAAGTATATTGCGGCCGAGCTTGGCATTGGCGAAGGCCATGTGCGCAACATGGTGAGCCAGTTGTTCGACAATTTTTCGGTGACGGGCCGTTCGCGCACGCATTTGAGCGCGATTGTCTCGAAACTGCGCGTGGCGCCCGAAGGAAGCCGGCGACCGAATTAGTCGGCTGCGATAGCGCGGCCAACCGCGAAAGAGCCTGAGAAGTTCATTAAATGAGCCGAGCATTTACAATAAGGAAAGGACAGGAATGAATTACAAGAATAGACGAGTGGCCGCGCATAACACATGGCCAGCAAGCACCGAGTTTCAAGCGGAGGTGAATTCAAGGAAAGGCTCAGCGCGAGGTCGAATGCTGTGCCATTCATGCCGATCCATATGGCAGAGAACGCCGACTCTGCCTACCAAAAAAGTATTGGTCACTTGATTGACGGTCTTGATGCCTTACCCCCGACCTTTTGCATCATAAAAAAGGGTAGTCGGGTAACCGGAAGACCCCGTTCGAGCACTGAGCTGCTTGGCGGGATCGATAACTACGTTTCGCATTTGTAATCCCTGAGTTGCAAGGTAGCATTCCACGGTCTCCGCTGACTCACCTTGATTTACAAACACAAATTCGATTTCCGGATGTGCCTGCTGCGCAGACTTCAAAACGGGCATCTCCCTGCGGCATGACGGGCACCAGGTAGCCCACATATTGACGACTATTGGACGACCGACGAAACTGCTAAGTAACAGTGTCGATCCGTCAAGCCGACGGACTTCTACCGCCGGAATAGGTGCCTCTGGAGGCCAGAGTGCTTGATTAATCAACGCGCCTCCGTAGAAGGCCACGGACCCAAATAATGCTGTAATTGTCAGTGGCGTACGCAGTATCGGGCTGCGCCTGGTCAACTCGACCCCGACAATGATTGCAGCGGAAAAACCGGCTAAGCTATCAAATCCCCGTCGCGGAAATCGATAATCGACATGAAATCTTTGAAATAAATATCGTTATGGCGGAACACGAAGATAAGCCTCGCCACGGCAAAACCAATCAACGTCATCTTCCACAGAATGGTGCCAGTATCATGACCGCGGGACCGATGAAACCAGGCAACTGCATTTGCGAGCAATACACTCACGACCAGTAAGGCTACCTGCATGGGCACGACAAGCGGCCCTAACTGAATTGCATCCAAAAAATTACTCCAAAAATCAACTACGAGCGCTTAGTATGGATATAAGTGAGCAATTATGGAAATGCCTAGCTGCCCCGCGCACCAGTTGTTTACCCAGTCATGGCGGCAACTGACTTTACAACCATGCCTACAGAGACTACAGCGCAAATAATTGCGAATGAAAGTTTCAAGCTTTTTTGCGACAGCCTTGTAGACAGCACTGTCCCTGCGCCCATTCCCACCGCCGCCCCCGCAGCGAATGGCAGTGCCACTGCGAGGTCTAGCTGCCCTGTTGCGATGCTGCTGCCTACTCCAGCGAGCGAGACAAGGGCGATAACGGCCAAAGAAGTGGCGACTACGGATCGTGTCGTCAGATCGGTGTACCGTTGCAGGGCAGGCACCATTACGAAACCGCCGCCAACGCCTAACAGCCCAGAGAGAAAGCCTGCAATCGCACCTGAGAACGTCAGCACTTGGGCGCATTTGGATGTCCAAACGAATCTGCCGTTCTGCGTGTCCCGCAGGCAAGGTGGCGCTAGATGAATTTGCTCACCACCTGCGCCAAGGGCCCTCGCTTCTTTCAATGTCTTGTATGCCACCCATGCCAGTACAGCGGCAAAGAGAACACCCAGTACGCTTGTATCGAGTCGTTGGGCCAGCCACACCCCAAGCGGAGCTAACAAAATTCCAGTTCCGGCGATGAGCATGGCCGCGCGATAACGAACAATGCCGTTCTTTAAGCCAATCAGGGCGCCAAGCGTAGCCGAAATTCCGACTGCGAGAAGACCAATAGGCCCGGCTTGGGCGACCGACAATTGGACGCCAAAGACAAGCAGCGGAACGGCCAGAATGCCGCCTCCGGCTCCAGTCAATCCCATGATGACGCCCACCACGACGCCTAAAGCAAGACTAAGCACCATTTGCTTCCCCTGTTCGCTACGCGGCCTTCGATTTAGCCTTATTGTTTAACCTTTCGGTCAGCTCAAACAACGCCATGCCCGCTAGCATCGCGAAAACAAATACCCAGGGCTTTGCACCGCTGTGCGTAAGCGATGCCAGTGCGGGTCCCGGGCAATAGCCGGCTAGTCCCCAACCGACGCCAAATGTCAATCCGCCCAAGACCAGGCGACGGTCGATCGTTGTAGCGGTCGGCAGCTGCATGGGGCTTCCCAACACTGACCTTTCTCGTTTGGTTGCAAATGGGAACAACAGCGAACCAATAATGATCGCTCCGCCCATCACGAATGCAAGTGACGGATCCCATTTTCCTGCCAGGTCCAGAAACCCAGTTACCTTGGATGGATCAGTCATACCGGAAACGATGAGGCCAATTCCGAACAACAAGCCAGACAACAGAGCTGAAACGATCGTCATAAATACTCCCTTTAACCGAGCACGTGGCGTGCAATAAAGACTGTCGCAAACCCGGCAAACATGAACGCAACAGTAGCAACGATGGACCGGGGTGAGCGCCTGGACAGCCCGCATACACCATGGCCGCTCGTACAGCCTGAGCCATAACGGGTGCCTAAGCCGACTAACAGTCCAGCGATCACGAGCAGAGGGTAGCCAGCCTCGATGTCGACGTCAGGTAAGGGGCGCACCACACTAAACGCCAGCGGCGCGATCACAATCCCCATCACAAACGCGATGCGCAAAAAAACATCACCTCGTTTCGATTGAAGCAAACCGCCGACGATTCCGCTGATCCCGGCAATTTTGCCGTTGAAAAGTAAAAAGAGCGCTGAGGCCAGCCCGATCATCACACCACCTGCAAGTGACGCCCAAGGCGTGAAGTTATTCCAGTCAATTGTCATGGATGGATCCTAGTCTTGTGGGCAGTACAGTTGATACAGCACCTGCAGCACAGCTAACGCTTCTTTGCTGACAATAGTGTAGAAAATTTGTTTGCCATCGCGCCGCGTAGTCACCAAATGCTCATCTCGGAGCACTGTAAGTTGTTGCGACAACGTTGGCTGTGCTATTCCGGTCAAAAGCTCAAGCTCGCGCACCGAAAACTCACCTTGGGTCATTTGGCATAGCAACAGCAGGCGATCAGGATTAGACAGAGCTTTAAGAAGCTTGCTTGCTTGCCCGGCGGCAGCTTCAAGTTGAAGTAGTGCAGGTTGCTTTGGCGTGATCATCAATCTGGTTCCAGTAACGTCATGCGCACACTATATCATACAATGAAATATAAATTGGTATATGATGACTGTATCAGAAACGTCAGCTACTTGGAGATGGAGAGATCATGATTTTTAAGCAATTGTATGAACCGTTGTCGAGCACCTACACATATCTACTTGGGGATCAAGACTCGGGGTTGGCAATACTGATCGATCCTGTTATCGCAGCGATGGATCGTGACTTGGCGGAAGTGCATCGGCTAGGCCTCAAGTTGGCATACACGGTTGACACGCATATCCATGCCGACCATATCACCGCCGCACTTGAAATGAAGCGGTCCGTCGGTAGCAAGATTGCTGCCCCGGCCTTTGACCAGCTCCCCTGCGCTGATGTCGGTATCGAAGAAGGCATTCCGTTACGTATCGGTAGCGTCGTCCTGCATCCCTTGCATACGCCAGGGCATACCGACGGCCACTTTGCCTACCTGTTCAATGACCGCGTTTTCACTGGCGACGCCCTCCTTATTGAAGGCTGCGGCCGGACAGATTTTCAAAATGGTGATGCAGATGCGCTTTACAGAAGTGTGAACGACAAGCTGTTCACGTTGCCCGATGAGACGTTGGTGTATCCGGCGCACGACTACAAAGAGCGGTTTGTCTCATCAATCGCCCAGGAAAAGCGCCGGAACCCACGTCTGGGTGAAGGAAAGACTCTCGCGGAATTCGAGGACATCATGCGTGATTTGAATTTACCGTATCCAAAATTCATCGATTACGCGGTCCCAGGTAACCGCCAATGCGGTGTATGCCCCTCGCATATTCCAGAAGACTTGGCCAAATATTGCAAGCAAATGACCGAAAGCCCACAAGGCTAACTGACTAAAAAGGGGAAGAACATGGCGAACTTTAAACAAGTTGAAGATGGTATTTATATTGGCTCTCAGCCAGCTGCGCAGGATTTTCATGAGGCAAAGCAGTTGGGTATTAAGACTGTAATCGACCTGCGCATGCCAGGAGAAAGCAACACGTCGAATGAGGAGACGACGAGTTCCAACGGCCTTGGTTACGTCAACATTCCAGTCAACAAAGCCGCATTAGCAGCTCGTCAAATCGATGAATTAGAACGTGCGATGGCGCGCACCCCTGGGCCTCATCTGCTGCACTGCGCTACCGGAGCACGGGCCGCGTTGCTGCTCATGCTGAGCCATGCAAGGCAAAAGAAATGGACAGCCGAGCGAACGTTCGATGAGGCGCGCAGTGTTGGGTTCAATCTGGAAGACTCTGACAATTTTGCCGCGTTCATCAGAGAAGTTTCCGCTACCTGAGCAGTGGCGCCACCTAGCGTTCCGCCCGGTGCCGAAAAAACGCCGAAAACTAAAATGCTCGAAGCGGGCGCTAAGCTGCTGCAGAACAACAGCCCAGTCGCCGGATACGACATGTACATGGTTGGTGTCAATTTCCGGCATTAAGGCGCCACCCATTTCCGGCGTAATGGCGCCACTTTGACCACCGATTTCAGGGGCGCAAACTGGGTTGCAAGAATGCTCGATTTCGAGCGTTTTGGCAACATCGTTTTTGACGTAAATGGGAGTTTTTAGGCTGTCAATTTGTTGCCCGGAATGCCGCCTGAAGGAACGACGTTTCTGGATAGGTTCGACCCGGCCTGCTACTACCTATTCGGCGCCGACGAATTAAACGAAGCGTTAGCGGAGTGGGACATCCTTGAGGAAGTATTTCATGACTTCGAGGCGCCACAGTCAACTCTCTCAAGCGCTTCGCAACAGTCATCGCTCGTCGCAAAGTCTAGCTTTTTAATAAGTCGGTAAGGGTGTCGGCCATGCTGGCGGGGCGGTTCATCGCAGGAAACGTTGACCATGCGAATGCTTAACCCGGTTTTGCGTTCCACTGCACCTGATACCCTACGATGCCGTGCTAAGGCAAACATCGGAACAGGCTGCATAGTGGAACGCAGGTGGATGGCTCACCATGAAAAGCTGAAATAATAGCGGCGTGCGAAACGCAGCCCTTCGGCCCATTGTAGACGTTGCAGTAAAGGCTACGGCGAACTATGCCGGACCGTTCCGGAGCTTAAGCGGCATTGGATCCATGGGATGGCTGCGAAGCAGACTTGCGTGGCCAGACCGATAGCGCCGGATATTGACGCTGTTCGCACCAAGTAGTGGCCAACGGTCTCGCCAAAGATGAAGACGGAAAAGCTCAACTCAAGCAGCATGAGAAGCATGAAGGCAAGCACGCCCATCAGCGTTCGCGTACGGGGTTCGCAGCCGAGACGGAATCGCCGATTGCACCAAAGGGAAACTCTCCAACTTACCGCGAGCACGATCGGTGCTTCCAGAAGTACGGCCGGTATTGCCCCGATTCGCGGCATTATTTGGGTTACGCGGATTGTACCCACAGCAAAAGCGAAGACGAATACGATGGCAGTGTAGCCGGCGGCCGCCCACGTCGCGCCTTGATAATTAATGCGGCTGTAACGTTGTTCGCTCACGTGCTCTTCCCTTGTAATCTCTAGCGGACCAATTGTCCGGGTGCTCTGACATGGCGTCAGCTTAGCACTGGCGGCGCCTTGTTGACCTTGTCCACCGCCGTCTTCGCGGTACCGGGCTCGGCGCGCGCCCAATAGGCGGGTCACACCGCGGTCGGGGTCACCACACGGGACGCCGGTTGCCGCAAAAGTAGGTACACCCGCCTGCACGCCTGCGCTTGCGCCACGGCCCGGGTCCCTGCTGGCGCCAGTGCCCCTATCCTGCCCAAGAAGCAACACAATTTCCTGCATTCACTAATAATCGTCCATTCTACTGATAAGCTAACCGCTTTATCGCCGTGCGCATTAACCCGGCCCAGCGTCATTTCACCCTATTGGTCTTTCAATGACACAGCATCAAGTGAATCAGTCGGAACTGCGCGAACGCATTTTGTTCGACTTGGGTAGCCAGAATCTGATCAGCCTGGTCGCCTATCCCGTGATCTGGACTCTGCTGGTGGTGCGGGCCGATTTTATCCGCCTTGCGCCGCATTTTTTCTGGATTAATCTGGCCATTCTCGGGGTGACCACCAGCCTGCGTTTGTTCGTGTATGGCAGGATGCGCAAGCGTGTTGCGGGGCAAGCGCAATTTTTGGAGCGTACGCTCATTTTCACGGTGCTGAGCAGCGCAACGCACTGGAGCACGATGACGATCTGGTCCTTGCTGGCGCCCGAGCTTGAACCCATCCGCATCGCGACGGTGTTGGTGGTCACCGGCATGGCTGGCAGCGGCACGTTTGCCGTCGCGTTCATCACCACCCTACGCATCTTTTTCCCGCTCATTCTGCTGCTGCCGGCCGGGGTGACAATGCTGTTGTCCGGAAACTCCGTCGAGTGGACCTGGGGTGCACTGTCGATTGGTTTTCTGGTCTATGTGCTGCCTGCGGCGTACCGGCGACAGCAAGACTATATTGTGGCGGTCAGTACCACGCTGTTGCTGGAACAGCGCTCGCGCGAACTCGAACAGATCAGTTTTACCGACGCGGTTACCGGACTGAACAACCGCAATTACTTCGATACGCACCTGGAGCTCGAATGGCGGCGCGCGCACCGTTTGCACTATCCGCTGTCGCTGCTGCTCGTCGATCTCGACCACTTCAAGTACGTCAATGACACTTTCGGGCATCCTGCCGGGGACGCCTGCCTGGCTGCGGTGGGGGTATTCCTGGCCCATAACGGGCGCCGCGCCGGCGATAGTGTGGCGCGCATCGGTGGCGACGAATTTGCGATTCTGCTGGTCAATGCCGATGCCAAGGCGGCCGAACATATCGCTACGGCCTTGTGCCAAGGCATCCGCGACCTGCCGCCCGTCGCGCAAGGACAACAACGTCGCGTGACCTCCAGTATCGGGATTGCCACGCAAGTTCCTCTCACCTCGGACCTGGCCGATGTGAAGGCGTTCATCAGCTGCGCCGACGGCGCGCTGTATGCTGCCAAGGCCAAGGGACGCGACCAATGGCAACGGGTTCCGTCGTCCGTGAGGCGATAGCAGATTGCCATGACCCGCAGAAAATTGCCTTATTTGCCTAGGTTTTGCCGGGATATGCGCTATGATCGTGGTCAATGCGAGCTGCGTACCCCTGCTGTCCCTGTTTCCTCCATTAAATTTAGATAGCCCTACAATTGCGGACATAGCGGGCGTCTCTCGGTCTACTCTCCACATTCATTCAAGCCGTCCTAAAGGTCATCGACCGATGACGCTACACCATGGAAGAGATAATCTGCTCATGCACCTGAGGCGGAAGTTGCTATTGCACGCCATGCTCGCAATGGAAGCGCGTATGGTTCTGATTGCAAATGACCCCATCGAGCATCTTGCCATTCAGCCAGAATATTCTGTTAGAAAGCTTCTTTTAGACAAATGGGTACCACTCTGCAAACACCTTTGCTTTCCCGATTGCGTAGTGAGACACGTACCGAGCATGATGCCGTTGAGCGAACGCTTCGGTTAATGGAGGATGATTTGACGCTTGAGCGCTACAGGCGTCGACTCGAACAATTTTACGGGTTCTACCAACCCATCGAAAAGTGGCTGCTCGACGATGGCGGCTTCATTGCCCCGTGGCTTGCCGTGGAGCCACGACGCAAAACGCCCCTCTTGCAAGCCGATCTGATCGCACTCGGGCAGCAAACCGACACCCGTTTACCGCTTTGCACGCAGTTGCCTTCGCTTGGCAGCGCTGCCGAGTGTTTCGGGTGTTTGTATGTTCTTGAAGGCGCCACGCTGGGCGGCGTGATCATCAATCGGTACGTGGAGCAAAAGCTGGGAGTCGCACAAGACTCTGGCGCAAAGTTTTTTTGCGGGTATGGCGGGCAAACTGGCGCAATGTGGCAGCAGTTTCGCACTGCCATTAGCGATTTCTCCTTGACGTCAAGCGAGCAGGACGTTGTTGTCGCCAGCGCGCGCGCCACCTTTGACACGCTCCAGCAGTGGTGTGAGAAAGAAGTAAGCCGATGACTCAGACCGTTGCAGGCGCCGTCAACCTGGACGGGCGTCCCGAGCTCTACAGCACCAAGCGCGATGGGTTGGCGATCGCCAGCTGCGACAGTGAACCGGTGCAAACCCCGGGCTGCGTGCAAGCCCATGGGGCCTTGCTTGTGCTGCGGCTATCGGATTTGCGCATTGTGCAGGCCAGCGAAAATGCCGCCGCTGTATTGGGGCAGTCTGCCGAGCAACTCTTTGAGCAGTCTATCTGTACCGTGATCGGTGTCGAGGGCCAATCCCGCTTGCGCAGCTTGCTGGATCAAGAAGCAGTTTTTTGCAATCCTGTGTATCTGATGACGTTGCCGAGCACTCATACGGGCACTGGCGACGCGGTGCTCGACGTGGCCGTGCACACCATCGACGGCGTGGCGGTGCTGGAATTTGAAGCCACCAGCCATACCGTCGAACCCAAGCCCGACTATTACGCCCTGGTCAAAACGACCTTGGCAAAGTTGCAGTCGGCGAGCTCGCTACAACAGTTTTGCGATGTGGTCACGAACGACGTGCGGGGGCTCACTGGTCTGGACCGAGTCATGGTCTACAAGTTTCACAACGACGGGCACGGCGAGGTATTGGCAGAGAGCCGGCGCGATGACATTCCATCTTGGCTCGGTCTGCACTATCCGGCCGAAGACATTCCCAAACCGGCGCGCGCCATCTTCACCAAAACGTGGATACGGCCTGTGTCGGACGTTTCCGGTGCGCTCGCTGAGCTCGTTCCGCTCGCCAACCCGGATACCTGCGCACCTTTGAACATGACGCACTGTGTCTTGCGCGGCGTTTCCATCATGTACACCGAGTATTTGCGCAACATGGGCGTGACGGCGGCGCTGACCTTGGCTATCCGGCGCGACGATAAACTGTGGGGTTTGATTGCCTGCCACCACTACGACGGGCCGCGCCATATTCCGTATCACATCCGCGCCGCCTGCGAGTTCCTGGCGCAGGTGGTCTCGCTGCAACAGCAAGCGACCGAAGAGAAGGAGCACCTGGCTTACCGCCTGAAAATGGAAGGCGTGCACCAAGTGTTGTTGGCCGCGGCCGCACGCGACGGTGGCCTGGCCGGCCTCATCAACGGCACGCCATCGCTGTTGAACGGGATCGATGCGGGCGGCGCCGCGCTCTACTATCTCGAGCGCTGGTGGTGCATCGGCAATACGCCTACCGACGATGAGCTGAACGGTCTGGGCAATTGGCTCAGCGCTGTCATGCTCCCGGCGTGCCCGCGTCCCCTGTACGTGACGGCCAAGCTGGCCCAGGCGTACGCCCCTGCCGCCGGGTTCGCCAAGGTGGGTAGCGGCTTGATTGCCGTGCCAGTTTCGGCCAACAGAAAAGACCTGATACTGTGGTTTCGCCCAGAAACGATCCAGACCGTGAACTGGGGCGGCAACCCCTACGATAAGCCCACCGTGCCGGGCGCAAACGGTCCGCGCTTGACCCCACGCCGCAGTTTTGAACGTTTTGCCGAATCGGTGCTGCAGCAGTCGCTGCCGTGGCGACTGGTTGAAATCGACGCTGCTGCCAGCCTGCGGTTCATGCTCGCCGAGTGGGTGGCCGGACAGACCGGACGGCGTACGGTGCTGCATGCCGACTTGGCGCGCAGTAACGCGGACCTCGATGCTTTCGTGTACGTCGCCAGCCATGATTTAAAAGAGCCCTTGCGCGGCATTTATCGCTACGCACATCAATTGCTGGAAGATGTTGTATCAATCGATGACGAAAGCCGTCGCAAACTCGACGGTTTGGTACGACTCACCGTGCGCATGGATGGCTTGCTCGATTCGATGCTGCACTTCTCGCGGGTGGGCGGGACCGATCTTTTGCTGGAACAGGTTGACCTCAACGAGATTCTGGCGGAGGCCCTGGATTTTCTTGGCTCACGCACCATCGACAAGGAGCATGCAGTGGCGGTGCCGCGCCCGCTGCCGACGGTGCTGTGCGACCGGATCAGGTGCCGGCAGATTTTTGTCAATCTGCTGTCCAATGGGCTCAAGTACAGCGACACTGCCAACCAGCGCCTCGAAGTCGGCTACATCGCGCCAAACGACAGCCACCCGCGTCCGCACTGCCCCCAGAAGATACTGGGCCAGGCCATTTTCTACGTGGCCGACAACGGCATCGGTATCCAGGCCAAGCACCATCAGCAAATTTTCAAACTCTTCAAGCGGCTGCACGGCCACGACAGCTACGGCGGCGGCAGCGGTGCAGGGTTGACCATCGTTCGCAAGCTCGTTGAGCAACATGGCGGACAGGTCTGGGTCGATTCCTCGGCAGGCCAGGGATCGACTTTCTATTTCACACTGCCAAGCAAAGCATCACCCATCCAATGACGACGATCGACAGCAAGGCGACAACGCCCACTCTCCTTTCCCAACCGTATAGTGTCAAGCGGGAAGGCGTGAACTTTTACAACTGCGACAGCGAACCGGTGCGCATTCCCGGCTGCGTGCAGGCGCACGGCGCCCTGCTGGTACTGCGGCTGGCGGACCTTTGCATTGTGCAAGCCAGTGACAATGTCGAAGGCGTGCTCGGACACGCCCTTGAGTCTATCCTGAACCAGCCGGTTAGTGCCGTGATCGGTGCCGAGGGCGAGGAGCAATTACGCATTCTCCTCGCCGCGCAAGCGCTGGATGGTAATCCAATGTATTTGCTATCGCTGGAAGACGACCGGGGCCAAGCGGACCAAGCCGGACTGATCGACGTGACGGTCCATGTGATCGACGACGTTGCAATCCTCGAGTGTGAAACAACCAGCCGCAGCACCGCTGGAAGCTTCGACCATTACGCCTTTGTCAAAAAAACCGTTGCTCGGCTTCAGACAGCCGATTCACTATTGCATTTTTGCGCCCTGGCCGCCGATGAAATCCGCGAAATGACGGGCATGCACCGGGTCATGGTGTACAAGTTTCATCAGGATGGCCACGGCGAAATTTTCGCCGAGAGCAAACGCGCCGATCTGGCGCCATGGCTCGGCATGCATTTTCCGGCAGAAGATTTTCCCAAACCGGCGCGCGACATGTTCAGCAAGATCTGGTTCCGTCCGATTCCCAACAGCGCTGGTACGCTGGCGGAAATGGTCCCGCTGCTGCATCCCGATACCAATGCCCCGCTCGACATGACGTACTGTTTTCTGCGCGGCGTGTCGGTTATGTACACGGAATACCTGCAAAATATGTTGGTAAGCGGCTCTGCCGTCATGGCAATTCGCCGCGAGGGCCAGCTATGGGGCCTGATCACCTGCCACCACTACGACGAGCCCAAGCACCTGCCCTACCAGGTGCGGGCGGCATGCGAGTTTTTAGCCCAGGTCATCTCGCTTCAGCATAATGCCGTCGAGGACAGGGAACACCTGGCCTACCGTCTCCAACTGGACTCGGTGCATCACCAGCTGGTGACGGTCGCTTCGCGCGAAGGTGGGCTCGGCGCCCTGGCCGGTGGCCCAATTTCCCTGATGAACGGCGTTCAAGCAAGCGGCGCCGCGCTGTACCACGATGGTCAATGGTACTGTGTTGGCACGACTCCTGAAACCACGCAGCTTACGCAGCTCGGTGAATGGTTGAACAATTTTCAGTTCTTCGGGAATCCGAAAAAGCTGTATGCCACCGATAGCCTCGCGCGCGATTACCCGGCGGCTGCCGCCTTTGCCGCCGTGGCAAGCGGCTTGTTGGCGGTGCCGCTGTCGCGCAGCGGGCGCGACTTATTGCTGTGGTTTCGCCCGGAAACGATCCAGACCGTGAACTGGGCCGGCAATCCACACGACAAAGTCATGGTGCCTGGCCCGAACGGGACCCGCCTGACCCCGCGCGCCAGTTTTGCCTTGTTTGTTGAATCGGTGCGCGAACGCTCGCTGCCATGGACGTCGGTGGAGTGCGAGGCAGTGGCCAAGCTGCAGCAGCAGTTGGTCGAACTGGTGATTGACAATGCCGAGCAGCGCTTGTCGCTGAACGCCGAACTGGCCAACAGCCACGCAGAACTCGATGCGTTCAACTATGTCGCAAGCCACGATCTGAAAGAACCCTTGCGTGGCATTCATCAATACGCGTTCCAACTGGCGCAAGACGCCGTGCTGCCCGATCACAAGGACCGCGGCAAGCTCGACCGGATGATGCGCCTGACCGTGCGCATGGACAGCCTGCTCGAGTCGCTCCTGCACTTTGGCCGAATCGGGAAGGCGGCATTGACGCTTGAAAGCGTCGATTTCAACGAGATTGTCGCGGAGGCGGTCGAGATGGTGGTTCGGCCCGCGGATGCGCAGGTCGAGATTGTCCTGCCCCGGCCGATGCCGATCGCAAACGGCAACCGTGGCTGGTGCAGAGAGGTGTATATTCACCTCATTGCAAATGCACTATGCTTTACCGATACCGTTCCAAAGCGCATCGAGATTGGGACCATTGAGGTCGGTGAACCACATCCAAGGCTGGGCTGTCCGGAAAATTCGCAGCAGCACAGGATTTTTTACGTAGCCGACAACGGCATCGGTATCCCCGCCGTGCATTTTTCCCAAATTTTCAAGCTTTTCAAAAGACTGCATGGGCGCGACGAGTATGGTGGCGGCGCCGGTACCGGTTTGACGGTAGTGCGCAAACTGGTAGAGCGACACGGTGGAAAAATATGGCTCACTTCGCTGCCTGGGAGCGGAACAACGTTCTATTTTACTGTGCCCCATGGGGAGGCGCGTCAATAACATGGATATGGACACCTCGCACGGTTGGTTGGCAAAGCCCTGCATGGACACGCGACTTCCTGCAAGTTGTGCAGCGCCGGGCGCGGGCATTGGTTCATGACCGCCCTTCCCACGTCTGACTGGCGCATCGTCATCATTGACGATAGCCCGGACGACTGCGGCGAGATCCGACGCCTTCTGCTGCGTGGCAGCATGGAGCGCCGCTACATTTTTTCCGAGAGCCAAACTGGGGGGGCGGGCGTGGACGCCGTCTTGCGTAGCCCGGCCTTGCCCGATTGCGTGGTGCTCGACTTTAACTTGCCCGATATGGACGCACTCGACGTGCTTGCGGCCCTGGCCGGCCCCGACGGCTTGCCAATTTGCCCGGTGGTGGTTCTGACCGGAGGCACCGGCCCCGAGGTTGGACGCCTGGTGCTGCGCGCCGGAGCCCAGGACTACATTGCCAAAGACGGACTCACGCCGCTCGCCCTCACCCGCATTGTCGAGAACGCCGTCGAGCGCCTGACAATGGCGCGTGAACTCATTGGACGCAATGCCGCGTTGACCCGTTCTGAAAAAGCGCTGTCGGATGCGGATCGCCGCAAAAACGAATTTATTGCAACACTGGCGCACGAACTGCGCAACCCGCTGGCGCCCATCGCGAGCGGCCTGCAAGTGCTGCGCTTGAGGAACGATTTCGCTTCGTCGCATGGCATCCTCGATATCATGGAGCGACAACTGTGCCAGGTGACGCGGCTGATCGACGACCTGCTCGATATTTCCCGCATCACGAGCGGCAAGGTGCTGCTGCGTTTGCAACGCGTGCTGGTGGACGTTGTCATGGAAGAAGCTGCCGAGGCGGCCCAGCCACTGATCTGCGCTGCTCAGCACACCTTGCACGTCACCCTGCCGCAACAGCCGTTGTGGATCGAGGCCGATCCCGCAAGGCTGGTCCAGATGATTGGCAACTTGCTGAGTAATTCAGCAAAATACAGTGAAAATGGCAGCACTATTGCGCTCTCCGCACGGTCGGAGGGCGCCAACGTTGTGATTGAAGTCGCCGATACCGGCCTGGGAATTCCTCGGCAAATGCTCGATCAAGTGTTCGACATGTTCACGCAGATCAACAATACACTGGACCGGGGTCAGGGCGGCTTGGGCATTGGCCTGGCGCTGGTCAGGCAACTGGTGGAAATGCACGGTGGAAGCATTGCTGCCGAAAGCGCCGGTCCCGGTCTTGGCAGCACTTTTTCAATCCGATTGCCGATAGCTGCCGCGCCGCCCAACCGGTTTGTCACCCTGCCCGTCGGTATGCCGGCACAGTTGCCTCGTCGCCGCGTTCTCGTTGTGGACGATAACGTCGACGCCGTCACGATGCTGACGATGATGCTCGACCTTTCAGGGCATCAGACCTGCTCGGCCTTTAGTGGAGAGGAAGCGCTGATGGTTGCTATCGACTTCCTTCCTGACGTGGTCTTCATGGACATTGGCCTTCCTGGCATGAGCGGCTACGAAGCGGCGCGGCAATTTCGCGCGGCGCCGCAGTTACAGGCAGCCTTCCTGATCGCGCTGACCGGATGGGGCAGCGCAGAGGATCGGCGGCGCTCGAATGAAGCCGGTTTTGACGCCCATTTGACCAAGCCGGTTGAATTTGCCGCCATTGACACCATGCTGCGGCAGTTCAGGACAAACGACAATGACCGCGGCGTCGCCTCCCAAGCACCTTGAAACGGGCTTGGGGTGCGTCCCGCTCGGGCCGGCGCCACGGGCCCGAGCCTGCACCGATTTACTCAGTCGTGCGTGCGGCACTATGCAAGGCCGCTTGTTTGCCCGCAGCAAAGGAATCGCGTTCCCATTGTTCCGGCGCTTGCTGGACAAAGGCGTGTTCCTGTTGCGCGCCTTCGTCGATGCGGCCCAGCGCGAAATAACAATTGGCCAGCGTCGCGTGCATCCACTTGCGGTCCGAACGCTCTTCAAACGACGGCGCCGCCATGGCCGCAGTCAATTGTTCGATCAATTCCTGCCGGACCTTGGTGGCCGACATGCTGTCATACATGCTTTGCGCGGCATCGCTCTGGATGCCAGAGCGAAAATCATAACAGGTGGCAAGGTTTTCGCCGTTGTAGTAATCGCGCCTTAATACGATCCCCCGGCCGTAGTAACGAATGGCCGTCTCCAGGTCCGCCCGGTCATGCTGCAGCTGCCAGCGCTGTTTGTGCATGGCGCCGGCAATTCCCAGCGTTTCAGGATCGTTCGAGCCGTCGGGGTCGAGCGCGGCGATCACGGCAATGCCCGCCGATAATGCCGCGCCGGACGATGGCAACTGGGACTTGTAGGTGGCTAGCGCCAGTTTTTGCACGATCGACGGATCTCCCGGTTTCAGCTGTTCGGCGGCGGCGAACGCGTTGGCCGCCTCGCCAAACCGGCTGGCGCGCAAGGCCTGGTTGCCCGCGCTCAAGTGCCCGCTCAACTGCCCATGCATGGTTTCAGCCTGGCTCAGCAAGGCTTCATACTTGTCGTCGTTTAACCGGGGCTGGCGCAGTCTTGGCAAAAAGGTATAGACCGGGCTGTCGGCCTTGTGTTCGGCCATGACGGCGTCGATCAGCTTTCCCAGGGCCAGGCGCACGCGCAGCGCTTCGCGGTGGCCAATGTCGGCGCCGAGGTGTTCATAGTGCAGCGTACTGACGTGATTGAGGTCGAACGAGAGCCTGCCGGCCGACTCCTTGATGATGATGGTCGAGTGCGGCCTGAGCGCGTGCCGAACGCCGAGCTCATAGACCGCATTCACATTGCCTGTCGAAATATCGGCAATCACCAGTTCCGAGCGCAGCAGCATATCGTACATGGGCATGTCGATCAGGCCGGAGTGCGTGATCTCATCGGCCCGGATGCAGCGCATGCCGGCCGCCACCACCGCCGGCCGGATGATGGCCTCGTAGGTGGCATCCATGTCGAGCGTGCGCCCTGATTCGTAATCCGTCTTTTTACCAAAACCCATCACCACGAAACACACCTTGCGTTGGTCATCGGCCATCACGTTCTCCCATGCTGAGCTGTCAAGCTGAAAAATTCAATTTTTGTGTTCGCCGCCGAGGCGCGCCGCCAGCCAGTGGCCGATCGCGGCCATGCGGCCCGGGGCCGGCGCGCCCAGCAACAGCGCGTCCGGCTGCACGTGGTAGCGCGCCAGATCGGCGCGGCTTAACTCGCGCCCGGCTGCGGGCAATTGCTGGCGTACCGCCGCGCGCAGGGCGGCTCCCTGGGGCAGCACCGGGAGCATGAATGCCCTGCCCCCGCTGACGACGAAAAAACGTTTTCTGTCCGGATGGGCCAGCAGTGCGTTGCCGCGCATGTTCGCACCATGCTCGGCTCGCAGGTCGGTGTAGGCATACGGCCTGGGGCCGGCGCCGGCCCATTGCCGCACCATGCCGTCGTGCGATACGGTGAACACGCTCTCGCCGTCTGCGCCAACTTGCAGCCGGTCGATCAGGTAACTGTCGCTGATGATGCCGGCGCGGCCCTGCGCATCGACGAGGTGAGCCACCCCACGTTCGATGTAAGCGAACTGTCCGCCCGGGCCGAATGCCAGCGGGCCGAGCGCGGCGTCTTTATCGATCAACAAACTCGACAGCAGCGTGCCGGAGCGCGCGTCCCATCGCCGCAAGCGAGCGTCCCTTCCCATGATCAGGGCTTGGGCGCCATCAAGGCGCAGCAGCGCCTGAGCATGGATTCCTTGGTCCGAATAGACCCGGTCAGGTTCGACCAGGCGCCGCATGAGTTTTCCATTGTCGGTCGCATACAGGGCGCCATCGCCGCGCTCGTCAGCGGCAAGCACGGTGGCGCCGTCGGCGCTGCCCGACAAGGCGGACAGTGCCCTGCCGGTCGCGATGAAAGGCGCCGTCGCTGGTTCGTCGCCCAAAGAGACGATGGTCCCGTCGGCAAACCCTGCCAGCAAGCCGTGTCTGCCTGGAACGATGCCGACCGGCCGTCCCGGGCCGTGAAACAATTTTATCGGCGCTTGTGCGGTCGCCAAGTGCCAGCCATACACATCGCCATTGTCCAGCCCGACGACCAGGCGCTGCCGGCGTGCATCGAAGCGCATATGGATCACATCGGATGCGCCCAGCCACGCGCCTGCCATCAGGCGCGCAACACCGGCAGAGGCATCGAACACGCTGACATGGCCTTCGGACGATCCGATGGCCAGGAATCTGCCGTCGTCCGAGAGCTGCATTGTGTTGCTGTACGCGGGCGCCCGCGTCCAGTTGTCCGCGGTGCCGACCACGTTCGGCACCGACGGCGCGCCCGCCGCACCCACGCCAACCTGCACTGTGGCGCCCGTCAAGTCCAGTGTCATGCGGTGAAAAGGGTCGGTCTGCAGTATGGCTGGCGCGTTGGGCGGGTGCACCCGCCACGCACCCACTTTGCCCTGCACCGCCGCGCCGTACACCGTGCTGGCGTCCGCATTAAAGCTGAGCGCAAACAGCGCGCCGGGATTATCATTGCCGATCTGGCGCGTGTGGCCGGTGTCCAGGTCGCAGACGTAGATCTTGCCCTGGTCCGTGCCCACGGCCAGCAAGTTGTGGCGCGCGTCGTAACCGGCGCCGTAAGGCATCTCCGCGACGTTTTTCTTGAACAGCGTGCGCCCGCTTGCCACCTGCGACACCGTGACCTGGCCGTCGGCATCGAACACGAACAATTTGTCGCCGTCTTCCGAGATGAAACTGTTGACCGCCATCTCGACGGCATCGGGAAAGCGATGCCGCACCTTGCCTTGCAGGTCACTGATCCAGGTGAAGTAATGGTTGACTCCCGCATCGTTGCCAACCAGGCTCAATCGACCCTGCCGGGCGCTCAAGTGCACGAACTGGGGCACGATTCCGGCCGGGATTGGCAAGTTGCGCTCCGTGGCCAGGCTGGGGAGCGCCACCAGCGTTGCCGTCGGCATGGGCGCCTTGCCCACTGCAGTCAACACCACGGCCTGGTGGCCGCTGCTGTCGGGCGAGATGCTGCGGATCTCGTCTGCTATTTTTCTTCTCGACGGCGTGTTGGCAGCGATGTCCCACCAGTACAGATTGCCCGCCTTGTCGCTGGCCAAAACGCCGTTGAGCCCGGCTACCAGACGCGCTTCCAGCAGCGCCGCCTTGCCTTCGTGCTTTAACCTTGACAGAACCGGCACGGCCTTGTCCCCGGCCAGATTCCAGCGCACAAATTCGCCCGCACCATTGACCGTCAACAGCTCTTGCGGCTTATCCAGACGCGGAACCGCCAGCAGCGTGTCGCTCTTGCCCGTGGACAGGTGCAAGCTTTCAGTGAGGCGCTGGTTGGCGTTGTTGAGCGCCACTTCGGCCTGCCATACCAGCGGCCTGTCCTGGGTGGCCGACGGCAGCGCGTGCAAGGCCATGCGCGCCGCCAGCGACACGGCGCCATCCTTGAGTGCCTGCTGGGACAGCAGCGCCATCTGTTCGGATGCGCGTTGCTGCGCCACCCGCGTTTCGTGCTGCGCCTCTTTGGCGGCACTGATGGCGAGCCAGGCCAGCGTGGAAAACAGCGTCAGCAGCACGGCAGCGCCGCCGGCGGAGAATTGGCGCCGCCGGCGCGTGCGCAAACCATCGCGGTTGACCAGGTCGTCGTAGTCCAGCCCCGGCAGCAAGGCCGCCATCAGGCGCAGCGTTGCCGTGCGCAAGCCATGCTTTGCCACGTCGGGCGCGAGCGGACCGTCGCCGTCGGCGGCGCCAGTATCGAGCAACGCCGGCGCGAACCATTGCGCCACCTCGGCGCTGGACGCGGCGTGTGCGCCGACGAGGACGGGCAAGATCTTGCCATCGGGGCGCAAGCGGCGAAACGCCTTGACCTCCTTGTCGACCCAGACTGAACGCGCGGCATGCGGGCTGCACAGCACGATCAGGTGGGCTGAATTAGCCAGCGCCTCGGTCAACACCTCGGAAATTTGGCCACCGGCCGACAATTCGTCCTCATCGCGAAACACGCGGCCGATGCGTCTTGGGTCGGGCCGCACGCACAGGTCGGCATCGGGCGTCACGCCGGCCGGCAGCTGATAGCGCTCCAGTGCATGGCTCAGCGCTTTTGCCAGCTTGTGGTCGGCGTGGCTGTAGCTGAGAAAGGCGCAGTAACTGAGTTGCTCCTTGTGCTCCTTGCGCTCCTTGCCCGCTTGCGGCGCGGCGCGCTCAAGCGGCATCGGGACCGGCCATTGCCGCACCAAGGCTTGCCAGGCGAATGCCGGCGCGAATCGCCTGGATCGTCACGCCTTCGTTGGCCTGGTACACAGTGCCGGCCGGGCGGAACCTGGGCATCGTGGACGAACCGCCATGATGCAGCGCGATGAGGCGCCAGTTTTCATTAAATACCGGGCTGCCGGAGCTGCCAGGATCGGTCGGCGTGCGGTAATGCACGAGGCGGTTGGCGTCGTCGACGGCCAGCAGTTCACTGTCATGCACGGCGATCTGCAGGCCGCTGCCGCGCGGATGGCCGATGACGTAGGCCTTGGCCTGGCCGTCGACGATCGGCAAGAGCGCGCTCACTTGCAGCACGCCATGGCCGGTTGCCTGTTCCAGGCGCGCCACGCTCACGTCCAGCAAGCCCTCCGCCTGGCTTGGCTGGCCCAAGGGGCCGGGCGGCGACGTCAACAGGATCTCGGCAATTTTGTGAAAGACCGGCTTGCCATCGGCAGGATAGTCCAGCTCGAACGTGACGAGCGCGTCGCTTGGGCGGATTGCTCCCGGGACGGTATCGCTGAGCACGTGCGCATTGGTGACAAAGACCGGGCCGGCGCCGCCCAGCCCCAGCGCGGCGCCATCGAGCAGAAAGCCGGTGCCCAGGCGCACGCCATGGCTGTTGCACACGCAGCCGATCGAGGCGCAGGCGCTTAAAATTTGCTTGATGGTGTCGATGGAAAACGCGCCCGTTCCCTGAAAATTGCGTTCGAGTTCGTTTTGCTCGGCGCGCGAGGCGGGTGGCGTGAGCGACAGCAAGGACAGGCGCGCCATCTGGTGCCTGGCAATGATCGAGGCCAGCCGGTCTTGCGCTTGCACGCCGCCGTCGAGCGCGCGGGCGTCCCAGATCTCGCGCAACTGGCGCGCCAGGCTCTCCAGCATGAACGGCTTGCACTGGGGGGCGTGCAACAGGCGGTAGAGCCACAGTTCCGCATGGTCCGGTTCGTCTAGGGCAAGGCAGACTTCAGCCATGCTGGCCATTTTCCATGGGCTGTCCACGGCTCGCTGCTGCATGTCGGACAGCAGTTGGCGGGCCAGCTCGCGCGAGGAAACTGGCGCCAGGCCCGTCATGCCGATGCGCTCGGCGCGCGCCAGCAAGGCAAGCGCGTTCACCCCGTGCCAGTAGTTGGTCAGGCGGTTGTCGAGGTAGGCATGATGGTAGGCGTCAAACGCTTGCACCAGGCGCGCCGGATCGCCATCGTCGACGTACGCCTGCTTGCAGATGCGCGCCTTTTGCCCCCGGCATTCGGCCACTTCCACATGCACCGTGCGCGCGCCGGCAGTGCGCTGCACGGCCTCGATGGCCTGGTCCAGTAACGCATCGGCCTGCTGCAAGTGCGACAGCTCGATCAGCGCTTGCGCATAATGCTTGGCCAGCAGCGCAGAAAAGTCGCGGCAGGCAAACCACGCCTGGCCGATGTGCAGCGTGAGGGCGAAATGCCGTTCGCGGTTCAAGGCGTTGCATGCCTTCCAGGCGCCGGTGGCGTCGTAGCGGCCCGGTTCGGTTGCAATCCCGTCGGCGATGGTGCGCACTGCCTTGCTCAAATCCCATACGGGCACGTCCGGGCAATGCCCCGTCAGGATCGACGTTACCAGCAACTGGGGCGTCATGCTCAATCCCGGCTGATGCCGGCTGCCTCGGCGATTGCCGCGCGCATTTTTGAACCCGCCAAATAGTGCGTGATGGTGTGGCGCCAGCTGCCCCAGTTCGGTTCGCGGATATCGGTGACCGCTTTGCCATTGACGGCCAGGAAATCGTTGGCAAAGCGCGGATCGGCGCCGCAAATCGGGTCGAGCGGATCGTAAATGTTGATCCAGTGCGTCAGTTTCTGGTCGGGGAAGTCGATCCGCTTGGCGTCGACGGCGATCAGTTCATCCTGCACTTCGCGAATGCCCAGCGGCGAGCCGGCGGTGATCAAGGTGTCCACCGGCACGCAATCGGGGCAGTTGCGCAGCACGTCGTAGGCGAGCATGGTTCCCATGCTGTGCGACACCAGGATCACTTTTTCCGCTTCGGCGCTGGCCGCCGCCAGCGTTTGCAGCAGCTTGTTGCGCAAGGCGCTGCGGACCTGGAAGGTGGCGCCGTCGGGGCGCGTGTATTGTTTGTCGAACAAATAGTAATAAGCCTCCATCGCCGCTTTTTTGATGACGGCCTGGCGCACCGCGCGCGGCAGGAAGCCGGCCACTTCGTACCCGGCGGCGCCGCTGGCGATGAGGGCGGCGTCGGCCGGGTCGTTCAGGTGCAGATTGGCTTCCAGCCGGGCTTCGAAGGCTTGCAAGAAGGCCTGTTCGCGCGGCGTGACGCCGCTGGCGCTCTTGAACAATGGGTCGGCCTCGGCCAGACCGTCGACGGCCAGTTCGCTTTGCGCGGAGGCGTGTTCGTAATAGGCGTGGAAGTCTTGTTCGTAGTCGTCGCCGTAAAACACGTCCGCGTAATAGCAAAAGCTGGTGGAAACGCCATTGCTGCCGAGCTTGACGCCGCGGTTGGGCGCGGGGAACGCGGACGGCATCGGGTTATCGCGTTCCAGACCCAACAGCCAGATCCGTTTTAATTCCGCGGGAGAAGGTTTTTTGGACAGACCATGTATGAATACGACTGCAGCCCGGTTTTTTGGCATGAAGTTTCTCCTTGATCAGCATGTGGGATGGCAAAGATGCTAGCTGACTTAGTTTGCGAATGCGCAACTAATTTGAGGGCGTCGCTAAAAGCTTACGGTCGCGGCCAGAATTGGTGGCTTTCAGTAGTCCAGGTTGGCCAACTTGGCCCATGGCAATGCGATGCGAGGAGAGGCGCCAGATTGAACCCGATTTTTTTTGCATTGCATTGGAAGGCTCGGCATGGCTGGCCGGTCGATAATGTTTGCCGAGCGAACATAAGTAAAGATACAATCTTGCAATATTCTTATGCAAAAATGCCAGGCGATTAGCGCCCTCACTCCCGGAAAAATATACGATGAGCAAGCCTTACCACAGCCCTACCTTTCCTTTTAACCGCACGCGCCTGGGAAGGGCCGTTCGCCTGGCGCTTGGCGCGGGCGCCATGGG
The DNA here is from genome assembly GCF_049897805.1 of Massilia sp. TWP1-3-3. NCBI lineage: Bacteria > Pseudomonadati > Pseudomonadota > Betaproteobacteria > Burkholderiales > Oxalobacteraceae > Massilia > Massilia sp. TWP1-3-3. The sequence continues at coordinate 17,246 of NZ_JAFCWX010000030.1, read as the reverse complement.
CGGCCTGCTCGCGCAGGGCGCCGCGTGGGCCCAGTCCGGCGCGAGCGCTGACGAGAGCACCATGCAGCGGGTGGAAATCACCGGTTCTGCCATCAAGCAGCTGGCGTCCGAAACGCCGTTGCCGGTTCAGATCGTCACGCGCGACCAGATCGACAAGGCCGGCGTCACCACCGCTGCCGAACTGATGGCGCGCATCTCGTCGAACGTGAGCGGGCTGACCGATGGCGCCAGCATCAATGTGGGCGGCGACCAGCGCGGTTTTAACAGCGCCAACCTGCGCGGCATTGGCACCTCGTCGACACTGGTGCTGCTCAATGGACGGCGCATGGCCAACTTCGCCTCCCCTGGGGACGATACCGGCGTTGACTTGAACAATATTCCTGCCGCCGCCATACAGCGCGTGGAAGTGCTGCTCGACGGCGCCTCGGCGCTGTACGGCACGGATGCGATCGGCGGCGTGATCAATTTCATCACCCGCAAGGATTTTCGCGGCGTGCAGATCAGCGCCTACGGCATGGGCACGCGCGAAGGCGGCGCCGGCAAGCGCGCGGCAACGCTCAGCCTGGGCGCCGGCAACCTGGAACAAGATGGCTACAATGTGTTTGCCATCGCCGACGTGCAGCGCATCGCGCGCCTGGGCACGGAGCAGCGCCGCTTCGTCGGCGAACTTGACATTGCGCAGCGCCTGGGCCACCTGCTGTCCGGCTTTACCAGCCCGGCGAATATTCGCCTGACGTCCACCCAGCGCGACCACCTGCAGGAAACCGGCTTTGAGCTGAACGGCCGGCCCATCACCAACCGGCTGATCAACCTGTCGATTCCCGCCTGCAATCCGCCGGCGAACCTGTATCTGCCCGCCGGCACGGGCGGGGTCGATGGCTGCACCTACAATTACATGGGCGACACGGAACTGTATCCCGAATCGACCAAGCAAAACCTGCTCGGCCGGGGCGTGCTCAAGGTGGGCGCGACAGCCCAGGCCTACGCCGAAGTGGCGCTGAGCCGTTCGCGCACCAACTACGTCGGCTCGTCGGCGCGGGTGACCGGCTACATCGATTACCGAAAGGTGCCGGCGCTGGCTAACACCGGACTGGACCAGCTCGACGACGACACTCCGGGCGAACTCGAACTGCGCATGCGCCTGTCGGACGCGGGCCGGCGCACCAGCGAACTGACCAGCGAGAGCCAGCGCTACGTGGTGGGTTTGACTGCCAGCGCCGCCGGCTGGGATGTGGACGTCGGCTACAACCACAGCGTCAACACCGTCAAGGACAAGGATACCCACGGTTACGTCTTGTACGACCGGCTGCTGCAAGGCGTTGCCGATGGCCTGGTCAATCCGTTTGGCCCGTCCAGTGCGCAAGGCGTGGCGCTGCTGGACAGTATCCAGGTCAACGATGTGGTGCGCCGCGCGCGCGGCACCATGGACACGCTCGACTTCAAGGCCACCCGCGCCTTGGCCACACTGCCAGGCGGCGAACTGGGCGTGGCGGTGGGCGGCGAAGTGCGGCGCGAGCGCACCGACTTTACGCCGTCGGCCCTGCTGATGAGCGACAACATCAACAATGACGGCGCCCCCGAAGGCGGCAAGGCCACCAGCGACCGGCGCCGGGTTGGCGCGCTGTTTGGCGAGATTCTGGCCCCGTTCAGCAAGCGCTGGCAGGGCCAGTTGTCGGCCAGGTACGACCACTACCAGCAGGTGGGCGGCGCGCTCAGTCCAAAACTGGGACTGGCCTTTACACCCAACAAATCCGTGATGCTGCGCGCCTCGGCCGGGCGCGGCTTTCGGGCGCCGTCGATGTCCGAACTGCACCGTCCGACCGTCTACAGCGCCACCGCCACCCTGCCCGACCCGGTGTATTGCGCAACGGTTGAGAACAACTACGCCGACTGCGCCGACAACTGGGATACGCGCCGCTACAGCAATCCGAACCTGAAGCCGGAACGCAGCAGCCAGTATTCGGCCGGGCTTTTGATCGAGCCGGGCAAGCACTGGAACGCCAGCCTGGACTACTGGCACATCAAGCGCACCGACTTGATCAGCGAGATTGGCGACGACGTCATTTTGGGCAACCTGGCCAAGTACGGCAACCTGGTGCATCGCGACGAAGACGGTTACATCGACTACATCGAGCTGCACAAGGAGAATCGCGGGGCCCAGGTGGCCAGCGGCATCGATGTGGTGCTCGACCTGCACCGCATCGACACCGCCGCCGGCCGCTTTGGCGCCCGCCTGAACGGCACCTACGCGCTCTCTTCCAAGATCCAGACCGGCCCCGGCGACGCCTTTATCAGCAACCTGGGCAAGTTCGTCACCGACGGCGTGGTCCAGCGCTGGCGCCACACGGTCAGCGCGGACTGGGAACGGGGCGCGCTGTCGGCCAGCCTGTCGAACACGTTTTCGTCGGCCTATACCGACCAGAATTCGGCCATCAATACTGACGACGGCAGCGTGGTGGCGCCCAACCGCGTGCGCGCTTATGCGCTGTGGGACATGTCGCTCGCTTACGCGCCAAGCAGCATGCTCAAGCTGCGCGCCGGCGTCCAAAACGTGTTCGACCGCGCGCCGCCCTACTCGAACCAGGCGTATTACTTTTTGTCGGGTTACGACCCAAGCAATACCGATCCGCGCGGACGGCGCCTGTACGCAAGCGCGAATTACACGTTTCGGTAAGCCACGCAGGGGCGCCAAAGGGGGCCGCTTGCAATCCTGCTCGCGGAATTGAGCGCTAGTACAAAGAGCCCCAAGTGAGTTTTCTATTAATTTAAAGTTTGAAAAGTCGGAATTTCCAGCGGTTCCGGCTTACAACTCTCTTTTGGAAAATTCGATTTTTTCGGAACGCGACAAAGCCTTGTCGGCAATTTGACTATTGCAACTAACTCCCAACTGCCTCGGCAAAGTGACTCTAAACTGGCTGCCAAGTCCTCTTCCGTCGCTATTTGCGGTTACGCTGCCGCCATGCGCTTCGACTAGCTCCTTCACAAGAGCCAAACCGATACCAAGCCCTTTGCCATCAAAGCGCGTGGCGTGAGAATCCTGAACAAACAATTTAAAAACGTTCGGCAATGCCTCAGCTGTGATACCAATTCCAGTGTCTGTTATCTCTACAATAACCGACGTCTCGTTTATCTCGACTGTCAATTCAATCGTTTTATCCTTAGGGGTATATTTCGACGCGTTATCAAGCAGATTTCCAAAAATTTGATTTAAGCGAGTCGGGTCTGCGAATATCTCCACTGGAAAATCAGGCAGATCGCAACATAGTATCTGGCGACGCTCGTCGATAGAAGCATGAGTTGTTTCGACGACTTGTGCAATCACTTCTAAGATGTCTACAAGCGTTCGCTTAAGACGCAATTTTCCAGTCGATATGCGCGACATGTCGAGAACGTCGTCCAACAGCGTTGACATGTGAACCACTTGCCTGTCAATGATATCCTGAACTTTCATTCCGATTGCGGCTTCCGGCGGTGCCTGCTTTAACACTGACAAGACGTTGCGAAGTGAACTGAGAGGATTGCGCAACTCATGCGCGAATAATGCTAGAAACTCAGTTTGCCGACGCAGCGCCTGATCGGCGCCGGCCCGCAGTTCCTGCGCAGTTAGCGTGGAATTGGCCAACTGTTCATCGGCACTTCTGCGAAGCTTTTCTCGTCGGTCTTTTTCTGCCAACAAATTTTTATGTGGCATTAGCGGTGGTACGAGGTGTGTTCCCAGAATCTCGTGCGAAATTGTTTTCCCACAAAAAAAGAACCTGCCGTTTCCAATACGCTTGGCTGCACACATTGCTTTTTCGGCCAGTGCGATAAGCATTTCTGCTTCATCTCCGTTGTCCGGGTATAAACTAATACCAATGCTCGCTGTGAGGCGAATGGCATAGGTGCCAACTCGGTGCGGTGCACGAAGGGATGAAATAATCTGTTCTACGACAGCGACTACGTCCGAAACTTCGGATATCTCTTCAAGAAGAATCACAAATTCGGCACCTCCGTACCTGCAGACCGTATCCGCCTTGCGGCTGGCAGCGGTGAAGCAACGCGCGGCGATCTTTAATACCTGGTCGCCTGTTGCATGTCCAAATGTGTCGTTGATATGCTTGAATTTGTCCAAGCCGAGAAAAAGAAGCGCTAGTCGTTCTCCCCGGCGTTTTGCGTTTACAATTGCGTGTTGAAACCGATCAAGGAGGAGAACACGGCTTGACAACCCTGTCAGCGCGTCAAGCCCGGCCGAGAACGTTATATCGCGCAACCTTTTTTCGCTGGCGTCGCGCTCAGAATGGGCCTGCAACATGGCCATCACCAATTTTTCGTTGGCTTCGACAAGCTCCAGTTGACGCTCGCTATTCATGAATTTTCGAGCAATAAGTAGTTATCGAACATGACGTAAGCTCCCCCGCGAAGTAGCACTTGTGTCACCGTAGAACGCTTACGTACGAGTTGTAGACTTTGAAACTTTTCTCGACGGCGTTGCCTCGCGTTTCTTTGTCGGTCTACCACCAAGCAATCCCTCTTGGTCGATAAGCATGTCACCAATTTGAACACCATTTTTGTCGATGGTGTATTCCCGTAATTCATCAGAATGCTCGCTGGCACGCACTTTCACAACGGCCATCAGCCGTCGCAAACGGCTCTCGACCTCAATGTACCGCTGTACGATAATGGCGTCTGTCAAAAATGCAGTGCCGTACGGGCTAAAACGCAAATCTGAATAGCGGTCTTCAAGTTCACATGTCATCACGACAGTTACCTGCGCATCCGCTAACGTTGTCACTAAACGCAGCATCGATTCGCGAAAATCTTCTCGAAAAGTCGGCGCCAACGCAAGTTCAAAACCGGAGAGTGAATCAATTAGAACGCGCGTCGCCTTGGTCTGGCGAATTGCATTGACCAACAAGACGATTATTTCATCGACAGAAAGATCGGGACTGCTCGTATTTATCACAGTCACAGAGCCATCATTGACCAGTTTCGCCAAAATAGGATTTCGCGATTTTTTAGCGGGACGTTGCTCGAAAGCTGCTATGACACCGGTTTCTCCGACTCGAGCGCCCTCAGCGAGAAACGCCGCTGCCAAAACACTTTTTCCAGAACCCGATGGCCCTGCGATCAGTAGCGAGAAGCCCTGTGGTAGGCCGCCGCCCAGCATATCGTCCAATCGCGCAATACCAAAGAGCAGGCGAGGACTCAATTCAATCTCATCCACGATCTCTGAAATGCGCACTGGCGCGAAAATTTTGATACCTTCTTCATTGATGCGAAACGAATGCTGGCCAGGTATCGTTGCCTGCCCACGCATTTTCACAATCTCAACCTTACGTACCATTGAATTAACATGATTGCTCTGACGCAGCCAGATTAAACCGTCCGCAACCGTAAATATCGGATTGACATCGCCAGGTTCCGCGTATTCACCGATTAAAAAGGTGGTTGCTTGCCAACTTGTCATCGTCATTCCGAGTTGCTGCACGAAATGCTCTAACTGATTTCGGACGTTATCGTTCTGGGCTGCAGCCCGCACTACCGAGCGGAATGAGTCTACAAAAACAAAAGCCGGCTTGTGATTCTTGACCTCCTCGATGATCCGAGCGAGCACGAGATCGAGGTCACCAGTCAGCGTTTCATCAGAAAGATTGACGAATCGAACAGAGCTATTAATGGCATCATCATCGAAAAAATCGAACTGCTGCTGATAACGCAGCATTTTAAGCGGAGGCTCACCTAAAATCGTTAAAAACAGAGCTGAACGTTCAGTCGTAGCCAACGAAAACATCATTTGGTGGGCAAGCGTTGTCTTACCGCATCCCGGTTCACCGGCAATCAGGTTGAAGGAAAGTTCAGGCAACCCCCCACCAAGCAATTCATCCAGTCCCGGCACACCAGTCAAAAGGCGTTTGATTTTTACTTTTGTACGCATAGCGAAGTGTCCTTCATAACTTGACTGTTAGTAGCGGGTCTAGTACCGGCCGAAGTAGCCGTTCAGTAAGCGAAAGGCCAATCAAGTCCACAAGCCTGTTCAAAAATGATGACAGTAAAGCATCGCTTGCCGCTGCGAAGTCAATCGTGTCCTGTTTTAAGAGGAGTGCGCGAAGAGCCATTAAATCCATATCAGGGTGACCGTCTTGCGAAAGCGTTGCAAGCCAAGGATACGATTGCCCAGTAACTTCGATGCTTTGAAAAAAAAGCGCATTGAAGCCGCCCTTGCCGATTATTCGCCGCATGACAGAGTCTATACCCTCCCATGCCGCCACGATAGTTTCAACGGTGCACGACGCGTCTTGCCCCCGCTTTACTTCCTCGGAGTAACAATTAATCACCCAACTGACCGGTTGGTTTTCCATAAGGGAGCGCCATGACTTGGGAAGTGAATGTGAGTTGCTATTGGCGGAGCAGTTGCAAGTATGAAATACCGAAAACTGCAAGCGTGTGTGATGCGGTTGCATCAGTTGCTTTTTCTTGCAGTATGGCCCTTTTTGCGAACAGACGTGTAGATATTTTGGTTTTTTCGCATTGCTAATGTCGGCGGGCCGATCAGGATGGGGCTTGTCGCGTTGTATGGTCAACAATGAAATGTACTACGAACGAAATTGAGTTGATTCCGGAAATTTCGGCCGTTACGGCTTGCAGCCCCTTGCAGGAGTGAACTAGGCATGATGTCGGCCCGGATGAACAGGCAACATGTTAGCGCGTGCGCGGGGGGCAAAACCGGGTGCGCATTGCATGGCCTAATGACGGGGCGTCATGAATGGAGTTTGGCTTTATATACTGCACGTCATGTATCATGAATCCTTTTATGCTCGGGTGGGTGACATGGCGCGCGACAACATCAACGATATCCTTGTCTTTATTGCCGTGGCGCGCGAACGCAGCTTCACCCGCGCCGCCGCCAAGCTGGGCATGACTCAATCGGCGCTCAGCCATATCATCCGCGCGCTCGAAGAACGGCTCGGTGTGCGGCTGCTCACGCGCACCACCCGCAGCGTGTCGCCAACCGAGGCCGGCGAACGCCTGCTGCAAAACGTCGCGCCCCGGCTGGAGGAAATCGACGCTGAAATCGCCGCCATCAGCGACGCTAGCGGCAAGCCCGCCGGCACGGTCCGGATCACGGCCATCGATCACGTGATCGACAAAGTACTCTGGCCGCGGCTCGCGCCAATCTTGCCGCTCTACCCCGACTTGCACCTGGAAATGAATTCGGATTATCGGATGGTGGACATTGCCGCCGAGCGCTACGACATTGGCGTGCGCTACGGCGACCAGGTTGAAAAGGACATGATCGCGGTGCGCTTGACGCCAGACGTGCCGACCGTGATCGTCGCCTCCCCTGGCTACTTCAAGTGGCATGCGGTCCCCACCACGGCGCAAGAGTTGATGAAGCAAAATTGCATCACGCTGCGCTTAGCCAGCAGCGGCGGCATTTATGCGTGGGAGCTGCAGCATGAGGGACAAGCGATCCAGGTCCGCACGCGCGGCCAAGCCATGTTCACCAGCGGCTACCATATGGTCAATGCGGCACTTTCCGGCGCGGGCCTGGCCTTCGTCACCGAGGATCTGGTCGCCGAGCATGTGCAAAGCGGCGCCTTGATCAGCGTGATGCAACAGTGGTGCCCCAAGTTCCCCGGTCTGCACGCTTACTATCCGAGCCGGCGCCAGTCGTCACGGGCGTTGTCCATTGTGATCGAGGCGATCCGGCACCAGGAAGGCTGAACGCTCGCCTCATCCGGACTGGCGCGCAGCGATGACGTCGGCCAATAAGCTGTCGATGACCTGCATGTCGACCGGCTTGATCAGGTGCCGGTCAAAGCCGGCTTCTCGCGACAGGGCCCGGTCTTGCTCGCCGCCCCATCCGGTCAGCGCGACGAGCGTCATGTTGGCCAGCGGTGGTATCTGGCGCAGCGCCTTGGCTACTTCGTAGCCATTCATGCCGGGCATGCCAATGTCGAGCAAGGCGACATCGGGAAGGAAGTCACGCGCGAGGTTCAACGCGGCATGGCCATTATGCACCACTGCCGTAACGTGGCCGGAAACCTCCAGCAGCAGTGAAAGAATTTCGGCTGCATCGACATTGTCGTCGGCCACCATAATTTTCAGCTTGCGTGCTGCAAGCGCCTCGGTCACACTCGGCTCCAGCGGCGCCGGCGCCGGCACGTCGCCCGCCAATCCCAGCCGCACCGTAAAGGTACTGCCCGCGCCCTTGCCGGCGCTGGTCGCCGAGGCGGTTCCGCCGTGTAATTCGACGAGCTGTCGCACCAGTGACAGTCCAATCCCCAAGCCGCCCTGGGAGCGTTCGAAGTCATGCCCGACCTGGCGAAACAGGCCAAAGATTGCGTCAATCGATTCGGGCGCGATGCCGATACCGTTATCGGTCACGGCAATTACCACGTCGTGCCCGTCACGCGTGACGTTCACTTCAATTACGCCGCCTTTGGGGGTGTATTTGGCCGCGTTGTTGAGCAAGTTGCTGATGACCTGGGAAACGCGGCCGGGATCAACGTAGACGTGGATCACTTCATCGGGAACGGCGACGATCAGGCGGTGCGCCAAGGAACTGATGAGCGGCAGGCTGGTCTCGACGGCCATCTTCACCAGATCGCCAACACGCGCGTGCTGCTTTCGCAGCTCTACCTTCCCGTTGGTAATGCGAGCAATATCGAGCAGATCGTTGACCAGGTGCACCATCTGATTGACTTGGCGGTCGAGCATGTCGCGCACCTGGTTGAAGGTGTCGACGTTTTCCGTTTGCATGCGCAGCAATTGCAAGCCGTGACGGATCGGGGCGAGCGGATTGCGCAATTCATGCGCCAGGGTTGCCAGGAATTCGGTTTTGCGGCGGTCCGCCTCGGACAGGTTGGCTGCCAGGCAGCGCAGTTCTTCCTCCCGATCCTTGCTGGCAGTAATATCGGCCACGGTACCGATAATACGCATCGGCCCGCCATTCACGTGCGGCTGCCGGTTGCCAAAAAACTCGACCCAGCGTAGTTCGCCGTCGGCCCGTTTGATGCGGCACGCGAAGTTGAAATGGGCGCCCGTTTCGATCGTGCTGGCGATGGCGTGGCCAAACTCGGCGATGTAGTCCGGGTGAATGAAGTCGGTCAGGAACTGCCGGGCGCCCACCGGTGGCGCGTCCACTGCAATGCCAAAGATGTCGTATGGGCGCGTGTTTTCCCACACGACGCGGTCGGTGCCGGGATACCATACCCACAAGCCCAGCTTGGCCGATTCGGTTGCAAGGCGAACACGTTCTTCCGTGTCCCGATGAACCGATTGCGCCGTCTTGAGCTCATGAATATCGGCGTGTACGCCCACCCACTCGATGATATTGTCGTCCGTCGCCCTGATCGGGATGGCGCGCACGCTCATGTGCCGGAACTGGCCGTCCGCACGGCGCAAACGGTGCTCGGTTTCGTACATCACGCCCGAGGCAATAGCCGCATTCCAGGAAGTGGTGGTTTGGTCGCGGTCGTCCGGATGCACCGCCTCGAGCCAGCCAAAGTATTTCATCGATGCGAACAGTTGACCCGTGAACCCGGCCCAGCCTGCCTGCTCGACATCGAATTTTCCGGTGCCGGACGTGCTCCAGACGATCGCTGCCGTCGCAGTTACGAGCGAACGGAACCGTTCTTCGCTGGCGCGTACCTTTTCATTGGCAAAACGCGCTTCGGTGATGTCGCGCGAGGTCGATAAAATCCTGGTCACTTCACCGTTGTGCCCAACAACCAGGGAAACGGTCACGTCCCACCACCGCGCGGCTCCTTTCGCTGTCGGACATGCCAGGCTCAGATGGTAGTGACGGCCGCTTCTGGCGGCAGCCACGGCGGCATGAATGGCATGCCTGTTTTCCTCTCGGTGTTCCTATTTTGTATTGACCGTTTTGTCAACGTTGCATCAGCTGCGCGGTTTGCGCGCCGCGCGCGACTTTTCCCAGTTGATGAATGCCGCCAGGTCCGACGCGCACGCTTTGATCGTCCAGGCCAGCACGGTGGCGTCATCGATCAGGCCAATGCCGAAGATAAAGTCGGGAATCAGGTCGATCGGGCTGACAAAGTAGACCAGGGAAGCGACGATCATCAGCAGCGAGCGCGGCGCTACCTGCCGGTACGATCCGTTGCCGTAGGCGCGCACGAGCCTGAAAAACGCCAGCAGCGAACTCCACACATCTTTCAGCTTGCCCTGCCTGCCGGTGGCCTTGAGGCTGGCCTGGTCGATCAGCCCGGATAACTTTTCCTTGCTCTGGATATAGTCGGCAGCCTTGGTGGTCGATTTCCCATAGGAGCGGCTGCCCAGCGACCATGGCATGCGCCGGCTGCGCGTGTCCGCTTCCGGACGGGATGCATCTTTTTTCTTGAAGTCAACCATAGTGTTTTCGAGGTGCTTTGTACGAAGCGGACATGTTAGCGCAATACCCGGCCCCCTGACGCCCGGTTTTTGCCCGCTTTCGCGCAACTTGGCATGCCATGCGGCCTAATTGTCAGCGTGCCACTTGTCCGCGCCGCCCGGCCCAACTGATCGACAGCGCAAGCACGATCAGGAATGCAGCAACGCCGAACGTGAGCCGCATGCCGGCCGCCATTGCGCCCGGCTGGGCGGTCAGCAGGCTGGGCGACGCCGCGCCGATGGCGAACAGCGCGCCCATCACGCTGGCGCCCGTGATCAAGCCGAGATTGCGCGACAAATTGAGCAGGCCGGACAGTACGCCGCGCTGTTGCGGCGACGCGCTGGCCATCACGGCCGTGTTGTTGGCCGTCTGGAACAGCGCATAACTGACGGTCATGCTGGCGCTGGCGCCCAGGTAGCCGGGCACGCCGAACTTTGCCGGCATGAGCGAGAGCGCCACCGAGCCGGCGGCAAGGCCGGCGACGGCGATGCGCGCGGCGCCGAACCGGTCCGCCAGACGCCCGGCGGGGACGCCGGCCAGCGCGGCGGCAACCGGGCCGACCGCCATCACCAGGCCCACGGCCGCGGCATCGAGTGCCAACGCGCGCGACAGATAAAACGGCCCGACCACCAGCGTGGCCATCATGACCGTCGATACCAGCGCGCCGCCCGCCAGGCTGGCGCTCAGCGCCCTGTCGCGCAACATCGACAGGGCAATCATAGGCGAGGCCGCCCTGCCCTCGGCCAGCACAAACAGCACAAGGGTGCAGGCCGCCGCCAGCAGCAAGGCCGCGTTCAGCGGGCCGAAAGTGCCGCGTCCCAGCGTCATGCCGAGCGCATAGGCGCCCAGCGCCAGGACCAGCAGCAGCGTGCCCGCAACGTCGACAGGCAATTTGACGCCGGCCGGGTCGGGCCGGTCGGGCGGCAGATAGCGGCCGGCCAACGCCAGCGTCAGCAGGGCCAGCGCCAGGTTCACGAGGAAGATGGCGCGCCAGCCCAGAGTGCCGATCAGCACGCCACCTAGCGAGGGGCCGAGCGCTGTGCCGGCAGCCGACATGGCGCCAAGCAGTCCCATCGCGATGCCGGTGCGTGTCTGCGGTACCGTTGCGCCCACCAGGGCCATGGTCAGCGCCATCATGATCGCCGCGCCCAGGCCTTGCCCTGCCCTGGTGGCAATCAGTACCCATAGCGTGGGCGCGACGCCGACAACAAGGGACGCCGCCGCGAACAGCGCGATGCCCGCGAGCAGCAGGCGCCGGCGCCCGGCGACGTCGCCCAGGCGAGCGACGCTGACGATCAGCGTTGTCATGGCCAGCAAGTAGGCGATCACGACCCACTGGACTTGCTGGAACGAGGCGTCAAAAGCTTGCGCGAGCGTGGGCAAGGCGACGTTGGCGCAGCTTACGCCAAGCGCAGCAAACAGTGCGCACAGCGACAAGCTGGCAAGGGCGCCGTTGGCGGCGGGCAAGTCAATGGTGGCGGGGCGATTCATGATGGTCCCTTTCGTTGAGCGAGAAGACATGATGCGCCCCCATTTGGCATAGCGGAAGACGCAGCGTTTACACTTGATACGTGCAGCGGACGCCATGTCAAACGCCGAACGCGCTAGAATGGCGCCATGTCCACGCCAGACTTGAATCAACTGATCACGCTCGACGCCGTGCTCGCCGAAGGCAGCGTCGCCGGCGCCGCCAGGCGTTTGCGGCTGAGCCCGTCCGCGATGAGCCGCGCGCTGGCGCGCCTGCGCGAGAGCACGGGCGACCCGCTGCTGGTGCGCGTGGGGCGCGCGATGGTGCTCACGCCGCGCGCGCTCGCACTGCGGGTGCAGGTCAGCGAGCTGGTGCAGGAGGCCAAGGTGGTGCTGCGCCCCGAGGCCAGGCTCGATTTGCGGCAACTGGTGCGCACGTTCACGCTGCGCACGCGCGATGGCTTTGCCGAAAACTTCGGGCCCGCCCTGATCGAGCGCGTTGGCGAACAGGCGCCGGGCGTGCACCTGCGTTTCGTGCAAAAACCGGACAAGGACGGCGCCGCCCTGCGCGACGGCGCCGCTGACCTCGAAACGGGCGTGATCGACAACACGACAGAAGCGCACATGCGCACCCGCGCCTTGTTTAGCGACCGCTTCATCGGCGTGGTGCGGGCGGGACACCCGCTGTGCCAGGGGAAATTAAGCGCGGCGCGCTATGCGCAAGGCAGGCACGTGGGCCTGTCCATGGGCGGCCAGTACAAGGGCGCCGTCGACGCGGCCCTGGCGGCCCTTGGCCTGGCGCGCGACGTGGTGGCCACCGTGGGCGGCTTTTCCAGCGCGCTGGCGCTGGCGCGCGGCTCGGACCTGGTCGCTACCGTCCCGGCGCGCCATACGGGCATGCTGCGCGATGGGATGCACAGCTTTGCCTTGCCTGTCGATCTGCCCGACATGACGGTCTCGCTGCTGTGGCATCCAAGGCTCGATGCCGACCAGGCCCATCGCTGGCTGCGCGCGCTGCTTGCCGACTGCTGCGCCGCGCCTTTGACGCCGGCGCCACCTACATTCCCTTGAACAGGGGCGCGTACAAGCGGCTTACTCCCAGCTTGTCCCGGTGCCCGCGCAGCAGCAGCGTCAGCTTGCCGGCTTCGTCGCGCACGGCGCTGGCGATGGCGTCGCGGCGCACCACCGTGCCGCGGTGAATCTGCCAGAAACGCTGCTGGTCGAGCTGGGCCAGCAGCTCGCGCAGCGACACGCGGATCAGGTGTTCCTGCGTGGCGGTGATGACGCGGATGTACTTGTCGGCCACCTCGAAGTAGATCACGTCGTCGATCGGCACCATGGTGATGGCGTTGCCCGAACTGACCTGCAGCACCCGCAAGAGTGGCGCGGCAGGCGCGGCGGGCGCAGCCGGCGCCGCTTCGCCTAGCAGCGCGCGCAATTGGCCGACCACGCTGTCGAGCGCGGGCGCGGCGCACAGCGCACGTTGCGCCAGCGCCGCCTGCAAGCGCCGGCAGGTATCTTGCAAGCGCGCCGGCAGCACCGGTTTTAATACGTAGTCGACGGCGGCGCGCTCGAACGCTTGCACCGCGTACTGGTCGTAGGCCGTGACGAACACCAGCAGCGGGAACGGCTTGGCCGCCGGCCAGGCGTCGGCCAGGGCTTGGGCCGCATCCAGGCCGGACATGCCGGGCATGCGAATGTCCAGGAACAGCACGTCCGGCTGCAGGGCCAGCGCGCGCGCGAGCGCAGCTTCGCCATGGCGCACATTGGCCGCGATGTGCAACTGCGGCCAGGCGCGGGCGAGTTCAGCCTGCAGGTTGGCGGCCAGCATGGGTTCGTCTTCGGCAATCAGGGCGGTGGCGATGTTCAAGGTTGTGCGGATGCTGTCATTGTTTCAGGTTTAATGGGAAGGCGCACGATGGCGAGCGCGCCGCCTTCGGGTGGGGAGTGCAATTGCAGCGAGGCCGCCGCGCCGTACAGCGCTGCGAGCCGTTCGCGCACCTGCTGCAGGCCAAAGCGGCTGCCCTCGCCCGCCTGTCCGCCCAGCCCCACGCCATTGTCGCGCACGGTGAGCACCAGCGTGGCGCCGTCGCGGCGGGCCCCAACGTGGATCAAGCCATTGCTGACCTGCGGTTCCAGGCCATGCTTGATTGCGTTTTCGACCAAGGGTTGCAGCAGTAGCGGCGGCACTGGAAGGGCGGCAAGGTCAGGGGGCAGCTCGAGCGTGCTTTGCAGCCGCTCGCCCATGCGCACTTGCATCAGCTCGAGGTAATCTGCAGTGCGCGCAAATTCGGCCCCCAGCGCATGGGAGCCGGTGCGCGAAGCGTCGAGCATGGCGCGCAGAAAGGCGCTCAAGTGGTCGAGCATGGCTTGCGCCTGCGGTGGATCGATGCCGATCAGCACGCGCAAGTTGGCCAGGGTGTTGAACAGCATATGCGGTTCGAGCTGCGACTCGAGCAGCTTGAGCTGGTTTTCGGCGGCGCTGCGCATGGCCAGTTGCGCGCGCGCGTCGAGGATGGCGATGCGTGCGCGCATGTAGAGAACGTAGACGCAGCAGCCCGATATGGCAATGACCGTGCCCAGGATCAGGCGCAACGCGCGCGGATGGGGGAACAGGCGGCCCTGGCCATGGTCGATGCCAAGCAGTAAGTCGGCACTGAGATGGCCGGGAAAGTAAGCCGCCACCGATGCGATTACCACCCACGGCCCCATCAGGCGCCAGCCGGGCCAGTGGTTGCGGGCGTCGACATGGGCGGGATTGAAGCGGCGCAGCAGCCACGACATGCCGTAGCGGCCCCCCTCGATCAGGAACTGGATCAGCAGGCCAATGCAAAACGCATGCACCAGCGTCGTCAAGAAAGGTTCGTTGAACAAGGCGCTGAAAAAAACCGCGCACAGGATCGGCACCGGGATGCCGATGCGCAGCTCGCGCCACAGCCAGTCCATCAGCGGCGAGCGCAGCGCCATCGGCTCAGGCGCCGGCGGCATCGGCATCGGCATAGGTATCGGTATCGGTATCGGTATCGATATCGATATGGCGGGCGCGCAGCTGGGCCGTTGTGCTGCCCTGGCCGTTGGGCGCCCAGCCCGGCGGCATGAACAGGTGGCCGGCCACGGCGCCCACGCTGCGCGAGCTTGACAGATCGCGCACCAGGCTGGCCCAGCCTGAAAACTCGACGATCAAGGGGTTGTAGCTGGTGATCGGCTGCACCAGGCCGTAGCGGCACGGCAGATCGTCGCGCTCCTTGACATAGGTGCCGAACAGGCGGTCGAACACCATTAGCACGCCGCCGAAATTGGCGTCCAGATATTCCACGTTGGCGGCGTGGTGCACGCGATGGGCTGACGGTGTATTGACAATACCCTCCAGCCAGCCCAATTTGGGAATCCAGGTCGCGTGGATCCAGAACTGGTACAGCAAGTTGAGCATGAGCAGGGTGAAGACGGCGCGCACGTCAAAGCCAATCCACATCAGCGGCACGAAGAACAGCGCGGTGCCGGACAGCTTGCCGAACGGGCCGATGCGAAAGGCGGCCGACAGGTTCAATTGATTGGGGGAATGGTGGACCGAGTGATTCAGCCAGAACCAGCGCACCCTGTGCGCGCTGCGATGAAACCAGTAATAGCAGAACTCCTGGCCGAGGAACAACAGCAGCAGCAGCGTGGCGGCGCCGTTCAGTTCGATGGTGGCGAAGCGGTGCGCCACGGCCCAGCGGATCAAGGGCGTCGCGATCGACAGCGGCAGCAGGAAGCCGACGCCAAGGCGCACCACCAGATCGAGCGCCGAAACGCCGGCCGCGCGCCAGTCGTAGCGCGCGCGGCGCGACAGCACAATAGCCTCGACCAGGGCGATGATCAGCACAGCGCTGGGGCCCCACAGCAGCAACATTTTATCGGTAGTATTCATGGGAACTCGCGTATGGATGAGAGGTCACATGGTGAGCGGCGTAGCGCTGGTGCGCCAGTGCCATGCGCCAAAACGCGTGCAAGCGGCGCGAAATGCTGCCGGTGCGGCGCAGCTTGCGCCAATGTTCCGCGTTGTTCCGCGTTGTTCAGCGTTGCTCAGCGTTTCCACGCGAGCAGCAGCACGCCACCGGCCACCAGCGCAATGCCCAGCCATTCGCGCAGCGACGGACGCTCGCCTAAAAAGGCAAACGCAAACACGGCCACCAGCACCAGGCTCAGCTTGTCGACGGGGGCCACCTTGGACGCTTCGCCCAGCTTGAGCGCGCGGAAATAGCAGACCCAGGAGGCGCCCGTCGCCAGCCCCGACAGGCCCAGGAACAGCCAGGTCCTGGGCGACAGATCCAGGGGATTGCTCCATTTGCGCGCATAGGCAATGAAGGCGGACAGGACAATCAGGATAATGCCGGTGCGAATCAGCGTGGCCATGTCGGAATCGACGCCTTCGATGCCGATCTTGGCAAAGATGGCGGTCAGCGCGGCGAACACGGCCGACAACAGCGCCCAGTACAACCATCCAGCCGGTGCGGCCATGACGTTTCCTTTTGGTTTATGGTGATTTTTTATCAGCATAGCCACTTCTGGCTAGAAACGCCACTGCTGGCCGGCCTCGGCTAGCCCGAATGTTGCATGAATCTCCATCGCGCTTACGGTTTTTCGGCATCGCTTGGCGCTGACCGTAGTTCGGATGTCTCGGACGAAATCTGCCCTACCCGAGCGAACGGGAAAGGAATGAAGCGGCATGAGGGTTAGCGGTTGATGGTGGGCGGTCAATTCTCGGCAGACCCGACGTGCCCTGTTCAGGACGAGTTGAGGATCTTTGCCGGAGTCGGCAGATAGAGTCGCTCGGTCAATGTCTGTAGGAGATGTTTGAGAGCGCACGAGCTTGGTAGATGAAGAACGATTTCATTCTTGTATTGCCGGACCTGCACAGCAATTTTGAACAGTTTCTTGATCACGGTTGACGGTTGCGCCTGCGACAGCTCCGTATTCTGCAGTGCTTCGGTGCGCATCTGTTGATGTAGGACATAAGCAGCGGCATGCAGAAGCAGACGCATGCAGTTGGCAAGAAAGCTCGTGTAGGAAGTGCGGTCTGACGCCAGATCGCCCTTGAGGTGCTTGATGTAATTTTCGGATTGACCACGCGCGCAATAAACGTCTTCGTACAGCGTGCCGGCATCAAGTCCAGGGAGCGACGTTACGATGAAACGCGTGTTTTCGCCAGGCGCCATGACCTCCGCCTTCAATAGCACGCGCCAGGCCCTCGGCCATGAGCCAGCCTTGTAACTGAATTCATCGAACAGGCGCACCGCATTTGGCACTACGTCCTGTGTTTGCACCTGTGCCCAAAGATCGCAGGCACGAAGCCTTGTTGGCTCAGCCATCGCAAGCAGCTTGACGTTGCAGGAGAAACCGAAGATGAAGTCAATGTTCGGCATGCTGT